>JBDTEE010000230.1:0-36914 GCA_039922645.1 Solirubrobacteraceae bacterium
TGCAGTTGATCCGCAACCTGTTTCCCGGGCAGGCCCCGGTGCTGCGAATCGGCGGCGACAGCACCGACATCTCATGGGTGCCCGCCCCCGGCGTCAGAGCACCCAATTACGAGAGCTATCGCCTCACCCCAAGCTGGCTGGCCACCACGGCGGCGCTGGCCCACACCCTGCACGCCCGCATGATCATGGGCCTCAATCTGGCCGCAGATCAGCCGGCACTGGCCGCCGCCGAGGCGCGCGCGTATATGCGGAGCATCGGGAAGTCAGCGCTCCAGACCCTGGAGATCGGCAACGAGCCGAATGTGTACGGCAAGATCCCCCTGCTCAAGCTCGGTCCCGAGCAGTTCCGGCGGGCCCGACCGCGGAGCTACGACTACCGCCGGTTCGCGCGGGAGTTCAGCACCTTCGCCGATCGGGTCGGTTCGGTTTCCCTGGCCGGCCCGGCGCTGGCCCTCGGACCGACCGCCGACCCGGGCTCCTGGATCGGCTCGATGGGCGCCTTCCTGCACAGTCAGCCGCGGCTAAAGATCATGACCGTGCACCGATACCCGCTGCGCAACTGCTACGTGGGCCCCCGCTCGCCGCAGTACCCCACCGTCGCGCACCTGCTGTCAAACTACTCCACGACAACGCTGGCCGCCGGCCTCGAGCGGTGGGTCAGGCTCGCCCACGCGCAGCAGCGCCGGCTCCGCGTCGATGAGCTCAACTCGGTCGCCTGCCGTGGCCGAGCCGGCGTCAGCGACACGTTCGCCAGCGCGCTGTGGGTCACCAACGCGCTGTTCTCGCTCGCCCAAGCCGGAGTGGACGGGATCAACATGCACACGCTTCCCCGCTCGGCCTATGAGCTGTTTCACTTCACGAAGCCTGGTGGCCAGTGGTCGGCCTACGTGCAGCCGGTCTACTACGGGCTGGCTCTGTTCGCCCAGGCCGCGCCACGCGGCGCCAGGCTGCTCGCCAATGGCGGGCCCACGGGGAACGGAGGACTTAGCGTGTGGTCCACCCGCGGCCCGGACGGCACGCTGCGAACGGTGCTCGTGAACGCGAGCCCGACCCGGACGCAGTCGGTCAGCCTGAAGGTGCCTGCCCGGACCACCGGGACGGCCACGGTCATCCGGCTGCGCGCGGCCAGCGTCCGTGCCCAACGAGGAGTCACCTGGGGTGGCCACGGCTACGGCACCGCGAACGCCACGGGACGGCTACCGCCTCCAGAGACCCAGAGCCTGACCCCTCACGGTGAGACCTACACGCTGTCGGTGCCGCACGGCAGCGCCGCTCTGGTCACCTTCCCCGGCTGACGCCGCGATACCCGTCCACGCTGTGCATGGGGCGATCGTTGCGATCGGGCTCTCGGGACCCAGAACAGGCGGGGCAGGACCCCAGCGCGGCGATCAGTTCTCGACGCCGAGCCGGTCCCAGCAGTACAGCTCGAGGCACTCAGCGGCCAGCGTCGCGCATCGCTCCTGGGAGAGCCACGGGAGCACCGTGTCGAAGGCCTGCTCCTCCCCCACTCCGGCCTCGAACGCCTCCTCGCCGCGGAACCCCGCCGCGATCTTCAGCGCCTCGCGCCGGTTCTCACCGAGCGACGGAAACACGTTGACCAGGAACTCCTTGTTGGGCAATGGATGCCCCACCTCGAGCGAGACGTGCCATGCCGCGAGCAGCGAGAGGTCATGCTCGTCCAGATCCGCCACTGCCTTCGCATAGTGCGAGTCGAGCTCGGACTCAGGGATCTCATCCACCCACGCGCGCACCACTTCGCCCAGGATCTGGCGACGCGCTTCGCGACCAACCGAGTCGGCGATCACCCGGATGGCATTCTGCGGTTCGATGAAGCAGAGAGACATGGCGCTCCGTTCGGTGGTACAGACGCCCGAGAAGGTAGGCGTTGGCCCGGACGGAGCGAACTGGGGTACAGCTCAGAGCCCGAAGGTGTCCTGAACGGCGGACAGCACCGCCGGGTCGGGCTCCAGCTCGGCGCTCATGCCGAGGGTGGATCGGGAGCCGCGCTCCCAGTTGTAGAAGCCGACATCGAGGGCCTCCAGCTCGACCCCGCAAGCGCTGGCCAGCCCCGCGGCACGCCGCTCGAGGAGCAGCGGATCGCCAATGCCCAGCACGCGCTTGGCGCCTAGGGTCACCTCGTCGATGCTTCCGAAAGCCAGGGCTCCGGGTCGCAGCTCGTACACGCCGGTGCGGCCGAGCGCGGTGAGGAGCTCGAAGCGTGCTCCGCGGGGAAAGCCGGGTAAGGCCAGCCGCTCGAATACGCGGGCAAAGCGCCGTTCCGGGGTCCAGGTCGCCTCCCCGGTGAAGGCCGCGAGCTGCGAGCCGGAGCGCTGCGCCCATGCGCGGTAGGCATCCGGCGTGCGGTTGTCTTGCCCGAGTACGAGCGCCGCGCGGGGGCCGGGTATAGCCTCCGCCAGGTACGGCCCGTGGCCCGAGCTCCAGCTAGTCCGCGCCGCGGCGATCGCGGCAAACGGCTCGACGCTCTCGGCCGCACCGAGAAAGGCGATCAGAAAGGCCAGCCAGCTGCGCTCTTCGATGTCGATGCTCGGATCAGCGAGCTCGGCGTAGAGACCGGGTGGAGCGACGGTCAGCTGCTCCAGGCGCGCCGTGGCCCAGGCCAGCTCCTCGGCCAGCCGCGCGGCGTCGGCGCTCGAGCGCAGACCGGGAATCAGCTGGCAGTGATAGCCGTCGTCGAGCCCGCGGACCATGCGCCTGACCGTCAGGCCTGGGCCAGTGCGACCCGCCGCCGAGCGGGGCCGGACAGGTGTCCCCTGGCGGCCCGGGTGCACCGAGGAGGAGGTCGTGGAGCGCGTGGCCTGGCCGCCGGGTGAGACGACGGGACGCAGCTCGAGGTCCTGTTCCCGAGCGCAGATCGGACAGTTCTGGATCAGGCGGTTGTGACGGCAGAAGCTCGGCATGGTGACTAGTCAAGCCTAGTCACCCGGCGAGCGGCTCCGTGTTCGGGCTCGGGTTGCCAAGCTCAGGTCTCCCCCGCGGTGAGGCCGCCGGCCAGCGCCTCGTCGCGACGGTGCTCGCGCGCCCGGGCGATGACCTCCTTGAAGCTCTTGAAGCGGAAGATCACGACGAGGGCGCCAAAACCCAGCGTAGAGCTGAGCACGACGGTGGCAATCTGCTGCCCGACCGAGAACGACGCCGCATCGGCGTTGTGGAAGATGGCCAGCAATAGGGCCTGCTGAACCCCGGCCCCGCCCGGGGTGAACGGAAACACCGAGGCCACGACCTGCACGGCCAGGACGAGCAGAGCGTTACGAACCGAGCCGCCGATGTGGAACGCGTCCAGGAGCGCCCAGTAGGCGGCGAACCTCGCCACCCAACTGGCCAGCTGCCAGCTGGCCATCCGGCGCAGGTAGGCATCGCGGTCGCGCAGGATGGCGAGCCCCTGGCGCACGCGCTCCCAGAAGGCCTTGACCCGCGCCGAGAGCAGAGCGAAGCCGAGCACGAAGAGCATCCCCAGCGCCGTGAGGAAGAACAGCGTGAAGCGCATGTTGCTGGCGAAGAAGCTGATGTCGAAGGCGGGCAGCTTGGAGAAATCCGGCGGCTTGGGGAACACGCCCTGGGTGAAGGCGAAGCCCATAACCAGTAGGCCCATGCCCCAGTCGAAGATCACTCCGGTGGACAGTGCGGTGGCGATGGCCGGGTAGCTGCCGGTGGGAATCGCCAACCGAGTCAGGAAAAGCTGCGCGAGGTTTCCGCCACCGAGCGGGAACACGTTGTTGACCGCGTAGCCGACCATGTAGGCGCCCCAGATATCGCGCCAGCGCACCCGCACATCGGGGTAGGCCGTCTGCACCGCACCCCACAGCGCGCGGGAGCGCAGCAGCAGGTAGAGCCCGTAGAAGAACAGCCCCAGGAGCAGCGACCCCCAGCTCAGGCTGGCCAACTGAGAGAAGAACGTCTCGGCCGAATCGACGAGTTGGCTAATCGTGCAGCCGACCGACGCGTGACAGCCGTGGCTGTGCGTAGCGATGACGGCAAGCGGGACAGCCATCCACACAAGGTCGCACACCAGCCAGTCGCGCCGACGGCCCGTGCTGAGTCTCGCCGTCGCCGGGGGCGGTTCTTCGTTTTTACGTGCTCTACGCGTAAACGCGAAGAACCCTGTCGGGCCGGGTTAGGCGACCTCGGTGGTGTCGGGCCGCGTCTATGTCAATAGCGCGTAAAAACGACCACGACCCAGACCCACAGGCGCAACAACGGCCATTACGATCAGGCGCTCAACCAGCGTGTCGGCCCAGAAATAGGACCGGGGGGCCCAGATCCATCTGGGCCCCCCGGAGAGCCAGGGAAGTGGGGGCGCAGTTCCCTGACCGACAGGGGCGGGTTTCCCCGTCCCACGCTGTGCGTAAACCGAAAGCCCCGAAAAAATTCCGAATCGGACTTCAGTAGTCCGCTTCGCGCTAACCGTAGCAGGGCGCGCAGGACGCGACAACTACCCCAGCGAGGCGCCGAGAAACCAACATTCCCGTAATCACGGGGCAAACGGACGCGAATCAGGCGGGGTCGCGCATGCCCGGCCCGGTGAAGAACTCCTCCCCCGGGCGGACGGTTCCGGCGGCCTCAGCTTCGTGACGGAGCGTCCGGTCGGCCTCCCCGCTCCACGCCCCGACGGACAGCATCTCGCGATCGGCGTCCATGGGGCTCCCGCCGAGATCGGCGTTAACGATGCGCGCGCATTTGCGCCCTTCGGCGATGGCCGTGACCACCAGCGACTGACCGAGGCGGGCATCACCACAGGCGTACACGCGGCCCACGGACGTCCGGTAGGTCTGGCGGGTCCGGATGTTGCCGCGCCGGTCGAGGTCCAGCCCGAGCTCCGAGACCAAGCCCTCGTGCTCGGGATGCTGGAAGCCGATGGCGATCAGCACCAGATCGGCCTCGAGTACGAACTCGCTTCCCGGCACCGGAGTCAAATCGCGCGAGGAGCTGCCGGTCACCTTGCGGGCATAGACATGACTGACGTTGCCGTCCTTCCCGCCGAACCCGGTCACCTCGGCGCCCCAGCGGCGCTTGCCGCCCTCGTCTAGCGCATACGTGGACTCGGTGCGCTTCGGGGGTAGGGGCCACGGATGACGCGGATCCTCACCGGCGCCCGGCAGCTCGGCGTAGACGTCGAGCATGACCACCGACTCGGCGTGCTCACGATGCGAGTTGGAGATGCAGTCCATGCCGGTGTCGCCACCGCCGATGACGATCACCCGTCGGCCGGCGGCGCTGATCTCCGTCCCCGGAGCCGGCGTCCGGGCGGGACGGCCCTCTTCGGCAGCCACCCAGCGGTTGCGCTGGTAGAGGTAATCCATGGCCGGATGGATGCCAGACAGCTCGCGGCCCGGGCCCTCGTACTCGCGCGCAACGCGTGAGCCGATCGAGATGACCACAGCGTCGTAGCTCTCCTGGAGCTCGGACACGCTGACATCGCGACCGACATCCGTGTCGTAGACGAACTGGATGCCCTCCTGCTCGAGAATCGCCACCCGGCGGTCGATGATCGACTTCTCGAGCTTGGCGTCCGGGACGCCGAAGCGCAACAGCCCACCCGGGCCCTCGTCGCGCTCGTAGACAGTGACCGAGTGCCCACAGCGGTTCAGCTCGGCCGCCACCGCGAGACCGGCCGGCCCGGAGCCGACCACGGCTACCGTGCGCCCGGAACGGCGGTCCGGGGGCTCGGGCACGATCCAACCCTCGTCGAAGGCCCGCTGGACGATGGCCAGCTCAATCTGCTCGATGGTCACCGGATCGTCGTTTATGGCCAGCACGCAGGCCGACTCGCAGGGAGCCGGGCAGATCAGGCCGGTGAACTCGGGAAAGTTGTTGGTCGAGTGCAACTGGTCGATCGCATCGCGCCACTTGTCGCGGTAGACGAGATCGTTCCAGTCGGGGATCAGGTTGCCGAGCGGGCAGCCCTCGTGGCAGAAGGGGACGCCGCAGTCCATGCAGCGCGCACCCTGGCGCCGCAGTTCGGCCTCCGGCTGCAGGTCGAAGTACTGCCGATAGTCATCGACTCGTTGACCGGGATCGCGCTTTTCAAAGCCGACCCGGTGGATCTTCAGGAATGCGCCGAGCTCACCCACAGGAAGCGGGAGAGTACCAATCCCCCTGCGTGGGTCCGGCCCGTTTAGAGTCTCGATGTGCGCAAGGAGGCCCGGAGAGCTATGGGACTGGCCATGACGGTCACCGCGATGGTGGCGATCGCCTGGCCGAGCCTGGCCCACGCGCAGGCGCAGGCGCCCTCACTATCGCTGTCGGTCTCGCCCGCCCTGGTCCGCGGCACCCACCCGGTAACCCTGTCCGGTCGGGCCGTCGGCGCCGCACCGGGCGGCAGCGTTCAGCTCTACGCCAGCCCCTACCCGTACAGCCGTCCCAGCCTGGTGGCCACCGTGCCCCTCGCTGCCGACGGATCGTTCTCACACTCTGTCATCGCCGACCGCGACACGAGCTACCGGGCGGTGCTGGTCGGCACCGGCGCGACGAGCACAGCCACCGAGCACGTGATCGGCATCACGGTGGTCACGATCAGGGCCCTGACGCTCGGGCGGGTCCAGATCACGATCCTCGTGCGGCATCCACGCGACCTGGGCTGGGGCGGGGCCCACGTGCGCTGGGCCTTTGCCCGCTCCGCCCATGGCCACTTCCGCGTCCTGGGGACGAACCGGTCCCGACGGCGCGGGCCGTACACGACGGAGCTGCAGTTGGCGCTCGCCCTCCCCGCAGGACGATTCAGCTTCCGCGCCTGCTTTCACGCCCGCCAGGACCACGCGCTGGACGATCTCGAGCGGCCGCCGGGCTGCACCGGGCGCGGCTACCGAGGTACAGGACGCCTCCCGGACGGCTTCCCGGGGCCGGCTGCGGTGGACCGAGCGACGCGCTACCTGGAGCGCAGGGCCGGGTTGACCGGCTTCGCCGTCGTGGACAGTGAGGGCCGTCTGTCCGGCGCGCACATCCACCGGACCTTCATCACGGCCAGCGTGGTCAAGGCGATGCTGATGGTCGCCGATCTGCGGCGGCTTAACGCGCTGGGGCGTCACCGGATCGACTCGACGACGGACGCGATCCTGTTTCCCATGATCCACGTCTCGGACAACGCTGCCGCGAGCCGCTGCTTCGACATCGTCGGTACGGCCGGGCTCTACGCCGTGGCCCGGGCGGCCGGCATGACCGATTTCTCCGTTGCCTTCGACTGGGGACAGGCGCGCCTCAGCCCCGCTGACCAGGCGCGGTTCTTCTTTGTCATGGATTCGTTGATCCCGCACGAGTTCGTGGGCTACGCGCGCTTCCTGCTCTCGACCATCGTCGACTACGAGAGCTGGGGCATCCCCGCGGTGGCCCGCCCGCTCGGCTATCGCGTCTTCTTCAAAGGCGGCTGGCGCACCACCGGGCTGGGTCAGCTGGTGCATCAGATCGCGCGGCTGGAGCGCCGAGGCCGCACGTTCTCCCTGGCCGTCATGACCGATGGCGACCCCTCCATGAGCTACGGAATCGACACGATCCAGGGCGTGACCGGAGTCCTGCTGCGATGATCGGCGAGGATGCCCGCCACCTTCCGGCTGACGTTCCGGGGCGCGTTCTCGCTGCACGCCTCGGCTGAGTTCGGCTTCGGTCCGAACGTGGGTCGGCCACCTCGGTTCGACGGCGCGCTACGGCTGGCCTTCCCCGTCGACGGAGGCAACGGCTACCCCGAAGCGATCATCCGCCAGGACGAGTCAGACGAGGGGCTCCAGCGCCTCAACGGGCTGGGTCCCTTCTATGCCGGTCTGGTGGTCCTGCGGGCCAGCGGCTTCACCGACGCGCTGTTGCCGATGGCCGAGCCCAAGGTGCTCGGCCACACGGCGCGTTACTACGGCCTGGACGGTCCCCCGGGCCTGGAGGCCTTCGCTCGCCTGGCGGAGCCCTGGCGTCCCTTCCGAACCTGGGCCACGGTGCTGATCCGCCTGGCCGGTGACCGCGGAACCGAGCTGGCTAACGACTAGGCGTTGACCGCAGTTTCGGCCGTCTCGCCGGACTGCTCGGCTTCACGCTCGGCCAGCACCCGCTTGTAGTCCCGGGGCATGACCTTGACGAAGCGCTCGCTCGAGCGCTCCCAGGAGGCCAGCACGTTACGCGCGACGAGCGAGCCGGTGCGCTGGGCGTGCTCGGAAATGAGGGCCTTGACCTCCTCCTCGTCGGCCTCGGTCAGGCGGTCAAGGTCGACCAAGTCGGTGTTGCAACGTCCCTCGAAACGGCGATCCTTGTCGTACACGTAGGCGATGCCGCCGCTCATTCCGGCGGCAAAGTTCCGTCCCGTGGTGCCCAGGATGACCACCCGACCCTCGGTCATGTACTCGCAGCCGTGGTCCCCGACACCCTCGACGACGGCCTTGGCCCCCGAGTTACGCACCGCGAAGCGCTCGCCGGCCAGCCCGCGGATGAACGCCCGGCCGGCCGTGGCGCCGTAGAGCACGGTGTTACCCACGATCATGTTCTCCTCGGCCCGGAACAGAGCCGAGTCCGGCGGCCGGACGGAGACGATGCCCCCCGACAGCCCCTTGCCGGTGTAGTCGTTGGTTTCGCCGCGCAGCGCGAAGGTCACGCCCGGAGCCAGCCAGGCGGCGAAGCTCTGACCGGCCGAGCCCGAGAAGGAGATCTCGATCGTGCCCTCAGGCAGGCCCCGCACTCCGTAGCGGCGGGCGATCTCCCCGGAGAGGATCCCACCCACGGTGCGGTTGACGTTTCGGACCGGGACCGGACCGTGGCGCACGCTGTCTCCGCGCTCGAGCGCCGGGGCGCACAGGGAAACCAGTTCCCAGTCCAACGCGTCGTCGAGGACGGGAACCTGGGGTCGGGTCCGGGCCCGGGGCATGTCGGGGGGCAGATCGGGGGTAAAGAGAACCATCGAGAGGTCAACTCCGCGTGACTTCCAGTGGTCGATCGCCTCCTCGGTCTCGAGCATCTCCGCGTGCCCGATCAGATCCTCGAAGCGCCGGACGCCGAGCTGGGCCATCAGCCCCCGCACCTCTTCGGCGACGAACATGAGATAGGCCGTTACGTGCTCCGGCGTGCCGCGGAAGCGCCGGCGCAGCTCGGGATCCTGGGTGGCGATGCCCACCGGGCAGGTGTTCAGGTGGCAGACGCGCATCATGATGCAGCCCAGGGCGATCAGCGGGGCAGTGGAAAAGCCGAACTCGTCAGCGCCGAGCAATGCGGCGATGACCACGTCGCGTCCGGTCTTGATCTGACCGTCGACCTCGACGGTGATGCGCGAGCGCAGGTCGTTGAGCAGGAGGGTCTGCTGCGTCTCAGCCAGCCCGATCTCCCAGGGCACGCCGGCGGACTGGATCGAGGATTGGGGCGAGGCGCCGGTCCCGCCGTCATGTCCGGCGATGGTGACGTGATCGGCGTTGGCCTTGGCCACACCGGCGGCCACGGTTCCCACCCCCACCTCGGAGACCAGCTTGACCGACACCGAACCCTCGGGGTTCGCGCAGCGCAGGTCATAGATGAGTTGCTTGAGGTCCTCGATCGAATAGATGTCGTGGTGCGGCGGTGGGGAGATGAGACCCACGCCGGGCGTCGAGCTGCGGATCTTGGCGATGTACTCGTCGACCTTGTGGCCGGGTAGCTGGCCGCCCTCGCCCGGCTTGGCCCCCTGGGCCATCTTGATCTGCAGCCGGTCGGCGTTGACCAGGTAGTGGATCGTCACCCCGAAGCGGCCCGAGGCGACCTGCTTGATGGCCGAGCGACGCGAGTCGCCGTTCTCGTCGGGGACGAACCGGGAGGGATCCTCGCCACCCTCGCCGGTGTTGGACTTGCCCCCCAGTCGGTTCATGGCTATGGCCAGCGTCTCGTGGGCCTCCCGGGAAAGGGAGCCGAGGCTCATCGCGCCCGTGCTGAAGCGCCGGATGATGTCCGTGGCCGGCTCCACCTCTTCCAGCGGAATCGGGCGCTCAGCGAGGCGCAGCTTCATCAGCCCGCGCAGCGCCGCCTTGCGGGTCGACTCCTCATTGACCAGCCGGGCGAACTCGTCGTAGGTCTCCTGCGGATCGCTGAGCGACGTTGGGGGCGCGTAGGCGGACTCCGACTCGAGCGAACTGCCCGTGCTGGCCCGCACGGCGTGCTGGAGATTGGCGATCGTGTCGGGGTTCCAGATGTGCAGCTCGCCGTCGCGACGCCACTGCAGGACGCCGCCGACGGGAAGCAGGTCGCGGCCCGTGCGGGGATAGGCGCGGAAGTGACGCTCCAGAGCCTCCGTGGCCAGCACGTCTGACCCGATCCCGCCGATACGGGAGGCGGTGCCCGTGAAGTGCTTGTCGATCAGCTCGCGCTCGAGGCCCACGGCCTCGAAGATCTGAGCCCCGCAGTAGGACTGGATGGTCGAGATCCCCATCTTGGAGATCGTCTTGAGCAGCCCCTTGCCGATCGCCCGGACGATTCGCTCCTCGGCTTCATCGCGGTCGAGCTGGCGCTCGCCCCGGCTGCCGGCCTCGCCGGGCTGGTCGGCGATCGCCCCGACCGGCCGGTCCTCGGGGAGCAGGGAGCGGTCGGCGAGTTCGTCCAGGGACTCGAACATCAGATACGGGTTGATCGCCGAGGCGCCATATCCGATCAGCGTGGCCATGCTGTGGATGTCCCGCGGCTCTCCAGACTCGATGACCAGGCCGGTGCGCAAACGGGTGCCCGCTCGCACGAGATGGTGGTGCACGGCGGCCACGGCGAGCAGCGAGGGCATAGCCACCCGCTCCGGGCCGAGGTTGCGATCAGAGAGGATGAGGATGTTGGCGCCGTTCTCGACGTACGTCGCCGACTCGGCACACAGCGCGTCCAGGCGACGTTCCATGCCATCGGTGCCGTCCTCGATTGGCCAGGTGATGTCCAGCGTGGCGGCGTCGAAGATCTCGTGCGAGACCTGCCGCAGTTTCTCGAGCTGGTGATTGCGCAGGATCGGCTGGTCCATGACCAGCTGATGGGCCTGCTCGGGCGATTCGGAGAGCAGGTTGACCTCGGCCCCCACACCGGTGTGCAGGCTCATGACCACGTTCTCGCGAATCGGATCGATGGGTGGGTTGGTGACCTGGGCGAAGAGCTGCTTGAAGTAGGCGAACAGCGGCGGCTGGCGCTCGGAGAGCACAGCCAGAGCGGCGTCGTTGCCCATGCTGGCGGTCGGCTCCTCGCCCTTGGCGGCCATCGGCGCGATGATCATCCGCAGGTCCTCTTGGGAGTAGCCGAAGGCCAGCTGCTTGGAGCGCAGTGGCTCCACGCGCGGCACGCGCGGCTCGCGCTCGGGCAGATCGTCGATGTGCACCACCGAGCGCTCGTACCACTCGCCGTAGGGCTTGCGCCGGGAAACCCTCCGCTTGACCTCCTCGTCGTCGACGATCTGGCCCTCTTCGAGGTCGAGCAGGAAGAGCTTGCCGGGGGCGAGACGGCCCTTGCGCTGGATGTGCTCAGGCGCGACGGTCATCACGCCGGTCTCGGAGGCCAGCACCACGTAGCCCTCGGTGTCCTGAATCCAGCGACCCGGGCGCAGGCCGTTACGGTCCAGCACCGCCCCGGCCATCCGGCCGTCAGTGAAGGCGATCGCCGCCGGGCCGTCCCACGGCTCCATCAGGCAGGAGTGGAAGTCGTAGAAGCCCTTCACGTCCGGATCCAGGTCCCTCCGTGTCCGATACGCCTCGGGGACCATCATCATCACCGCATGGGGGAGCGAGCGGCCGCCGAGCACCAGCAGCTCGAGCACGTTGTCGAACACGGCCGAGTCCGAGCCCCCCTCCCGGACCACGGGGATCACCTTTTCGAGATCGGATCCGAACAGCTCCGAGGCCAGCTGCGACTCCCGGGCCCGCATCCAGTTCACGTTGCCGCGCAGCGTGTTGACCTCGCCGTTGTGGGCGATCATCCGGTAGGGATGGGCTAGCTCCCAGCTCGGGAAGGTGTTGGTCGAGAAACGCGAGTGGACCAGAGCCAGCCGCGAGGCGACCCGCGGATCGCGCAGGTCGGGGAAGTAGCGCGGCAACTGCGGGGCGGTGAGCATGCCCTTGTAGACGATCGTCCGGCTCGAGAAGCTGGGAACGGACAACTCGGGGCCGGCCGCCCGCTCGATGACCCGGCGGATGACGTAGAGCTTGCGCTCGAAGGCCCCCTGATCCTCAATCTCCTCGGAGGCCTCGATGATGACCTGGCGGATGACCGGGGCCGACATGCGGGCGGTCTCGCCCACGAAACGGTCGTCGACGGGCACGTCGCGCCACCAGAGGACGCGCTGGCCCTCAGCCTCGATCGTCTCCTCGATCAGCTGCTCGACACTCAGTCGCCGCTCGGGGTCGGCGGGCAGGAAACACACGCCGATGCCGTAGCGCCCGGGCGCGGGCAGGTCGATACCGGCCACCGCGCCGCGGATGAAGGCGTCGGGGATCTGCAACAGGATCCCGGCCCCGTCCCCGGTGTTGGGATCGGCGCCCTCCGCTCCGCGATGTTCGAGGTTCTCCAGCGCGTCGAGGGCCTTCTCAACCACGGCATGGGTGGCCTCGCCCCACAGCTTGGCCACCAGCGCGATGCCGCAGGCATCGTGCTCGTATGAGGGTTCGTAGAGGCCGGTGGCCCCGGGGGGAGCGGTTCGGTACATGGAGTGGCTTCTCAGACCGGTGAAGCGGCACGACGGACGCAGCTGAGAAAGGCTACCAGCGGTTTTCCGAGACGTGAGCGCCGGTGAGAAGGAGGCTAGATTCGGGTTAGGCCCGGGTCGGCGTCGGGGAGTCTGGGTAGAGACCGACCATGCCCATCAACAAGCCAAAATCGCTCGCCTGCGGCCTGCTGGCCGGCGCGACGCTCCTCAGCGGGTGCGGAAATGGTGGCGTGCCCACCACGACCTCCATCAACCCAGCCAAGAAAACGCCCAAGGCGACCAGCCCGGGCCCCAAGAAGACCAATAACTCCTCGGTGGGCAACAGCAATGGCGGAGCTGGCGCCGGTGTGTCGAGTACCAGCAGCACGAGTGGCGCACAGAGTTCCAGCACCACCGTCCCGGCGGCCAAGCCCCACCGCCACCCGATGAAACCGGGCGGTGCGGGCAGTGGTGGCGCCGCGCTGCCGAGCTCGGGCTCGGGCTCGGGCGGTTAGCCCAGCTTCGCGAAACGGCAGCATCGAGGGCAGGGGTACGCGGGCGCCGGAGGCTGCAACGCGGGCGCCCGAGGCTGCGACGCCAGCCCCGGCGCGGAAAATCGCGACGACCTCGCCCGGCTCTCGAGGGTGTGTCGTGGATTGCGCGGCTGGTCGGGAATTTCGCGACCACGTCTGGATCCGGGCCGAGGTGGTCGCTGAATTGCTGGCTTGGGGGCGACTAGCTCTTGGCCTTGGCCCGCGATTTCGCCGCCGGGGCTGATTTACCGCTCTTGCCAGAGCCGCTCTTGGCCGATCCGCCCTTGCCGGAGCCGCCGTCCTTCCCGGAGCCTCCAGCCTTGTCGGAACCGTTGGACGCGGTAGCAGACTTGCGCGACGTGGCCGGGGCTGCCTTCTTCGGTGGCTCGTCGCTGTCCCCACTGCGGATGTCGGCCAGGCTGGCCTCCAGCGCGGCCATGAGGTCCGGTGCCGGATCCGTGTCCTCGGCCTCGGGCTGAACGGCGATCTCCTCGCCGGCCGCCTTGCGCTCGATCAGGTCGAGCACCCGGTCGCGGTAGTCGTCGCGGAACTTGTCAGGGTCAAACTCGGCGGACAGCGAGTCGATCAGCTGCTGAGCCATGGTCAGCTCGCGCTTGGACGCCTCTGCCTCCCCGACTGCGTCCAGCTCGTCGATCCGGTCGGGAGCCACGACCTCGTCGCCGAACAGCATGGTCGACATGGTCATCACCCCGGCGGTGGGCCGCAGCGCGCAGAGCTGCTGCTTGGAGCGAATGACGACACGACCGATGGCCACCTTGCCCGCCTCGCGCATCGCCTCGAGGAGCAGCGTGTAGGCCTTGGCCCCGCCCGTCGTGGGCGCCAGGTAGTAGCTGTGGTCGTAGTAGATCGGATCGATCTCGGACTCCTCCACGAACTCCTCGATGTCGATCGTCTTCGTCGCCTTGGGATCGAGCGCCTCGAGCTCCTCGGGCTCGATCAGCACATAGCGATCCGGGCTGAGCTCGTAGCCCTTGACGATGTCCTCGAAGGCGACCTCGTCACCGGTCGAGGGATCGACCCGCTTCTGGCGGATCCGAGCCCCGGTCTTGCTGGACAACTGGTGGAAGCGGACAGTTTTGGGCGATGTGGCGCTGTAGAGCTTGACGGGGACGTTGACGAGCCCGAAGCTGATGGCGCCAGTCCAGATTGCGCGAGCCATGACGAGGTTTGTATACCCGACGGCCCGATCGGGCAAGTTCTGATCGCGGACTTGCCGCTGACGGTCGCCCGCCGGCGCGCGAAGATCTCACGTAGCCGCCCTCCCGCGCGTTTCACTTCCGTGTCCCTGCCCCCATTCCAAGCCCTGCTCGACGCCCACGGCCGGGACGTGTACCGGTTCCTGGCCGCCAGCGTGGGCCCGATCGAGGTCGACGACTGCTACCAGGAGACGTGGCTGGCCGCCCTGCGGGCCTATCCGGGGCTGCGCGAGGCGTCGAACCTGCGCGGCTGGATCCTCACCGTGGCTCATCACAAGGCGATCGATCACCACCGAGCGCGCGCCCGGCGTCCCATGCCCGTGGCCGAAACCGAGGCGCTGGCTGGAGTCGGCGGACGATCGCGAACCGCGCCGCCGCCCGCCATCCCGCCGGATGCGAGCGGGCTCTGGGCGCGGGTGGCCGGCCTCCCCGACAAGCAGCGCACCGCCCTGGCTCTGCGGTTCGTCACCGACGCCGCCTACGGGGAGATCGCCACGGTGATGGGCACCAGCCAGGAGGCCGCCCGCCGCAACGTGTACGAAGGCTTGACGCGGCTAAGAAAGGAATACAAGAGCGATGAACACTGACGTCCTCCAGGACAAGCTGCGCCGCAGCGCACCGACCGCCGGGGAGCTGCCTGACCTGGCCGCTCTCGCGGCACGGGCGGGCCTGCTCGACGTGGCCTATGCGACCTTGGCCTCCCCGGTCGGCGATCTGTTACTGGCTGCCACCCCGGCCGGACTGGTCCAGCTCGCCTACGTCGATCACCACGCCCTCGATGATCTGCTCGACCGGCTGGCCGAACGGGTGTCCCCGCGGATCCTCGCCTCGCCACAGCGACTGGACGGTCCCCGGCGCGAACTCGACGAGTACTTCGCGGGCCGCCGGCGAACCTTTGCCTGCGCTCTGGATCAGCGGCTGATGAGTCCGTTCGGGCGCCGGATCCTGGCCGCAACGGCGGCGATCCCCTACGGGTCGGTATCAACCTACGCCGAGGTTGCCCAGGCCGCCGGGAGTCCGCGGGGCGCCCGCGCGGCCGGTAATGCGCTGGGCGCCAATCCGCTGCCCATCATCCTGCCCTGCCACCGCGTGCTGCGGGCCGGAGGCAACCTGGGCGGCTACACGGGCGGCGTGGACCGCAAGCGCACCCTCCTGGCCATCGAGCAGGATCAGCCGGTGGGCGTGCGCACCCCCAGGGCCGGGTAGTTCTCCAGCATGGATTTGCTCCGCCCCGTGCGAGCGTTTGACCGCGCTCAGCAACACCGAGTTTGGCTGGCCATCCCCGTCGCGGTGATCAAGAAGTTCGGGGATGACCAGGCCGGCAGCCTGGCCGCGCTGGTGGCCTACTACGCGTTCTTCTCCCTGTTCCCGCTGCTGTTGGTCTTCGTGACCATCCTTGGTTTCGTCCTCCAGGGCGACCCGAGCCTTCAGCGATCGGTCGAGAACTCCGCCCTGGGTCAGTTCCCGATCATCGGGACGCAGCTGCACCACATCGGCGGCCTGCACGGACACGTGATCGCGCTGGTCATCGGCCTGGGCACCTCGATCCTGGCCGGACTCGGTGTAACCCAGGCGGCTCAGAACGCGTTTGACCGGATCTGGGCCGTGCCGTTCAAGGACCGGCCCAACTTCATCAAGTCTCGTCTGCGCGGACTGGCTCTGCTCGCCTCGCTCGGGCTGCTGTTCATCCTCGCCACGGTGGCCTCAGGGCTGGTCACCGGCGGATTGGGGAAGGGCATCGTGGTCGACGTGGCCGGGATCGTCATCTCGCTGCTGCTCAACTTCGGGCTGTTCTTCGCCGCCTTCCGGCTCATGAGCTCATCCAGCGTGCGCAGCCGGGACCTGCGCGTCGGAGTGATCGTGGCCGGGGTGATGTGGGAGATCCTGCAGGCGGTTGGTGGCTACTACATCGGTCACGTATTCAAGCGGTCCACGAGCACGTACGGCACGTTCGGGTTGGTCATCGCCCTCCTGGTCTGGCTCCATCTCGGTGCACAGATGACGCTCTACGCAGCGGAGATCAATGTCGTCACCACCCGCCGGCTGTGGCCTCGCAGCCTCTTCGGGCCCCCGAAGGAGCCCGCCGACCAGCGGACGCTGACCGCGTTGGCCAAGGTCGAGGAGCGCTCCGACGAGCAGCAGATCGACGTCGAGTTCAAGCCGTAGTGTCGCGAGTCGTGGCACTAAC
Source organism: Solirubrobacteraceae bacterium (assembly GCA_039922645.1). GTDB lineage: Bacteria > Actinomycetota > Thermoleophilia > Solirubrobacterales > Solirubrobacteraceae > Palsa-465. The sequence continues at coordinate 16,531 of JBDTEE010000230.1, forward strand.
CCAGAGCCTCCGTCCCAAACTTGCACATATCGCATGTTTGGGACGGAGCCTCGCGTCAACCCAGCCGCGACCGGCTCAGAAGAGCCGATCAGGCGCGGCCCGGCGAGTGAGCTCGAGCGGCCACGAGCAGAGCCCCCCTTCCGCCGGGCAGCCGGCGCACAGCCCTCGCTGAGGCTCCTGCGCCACAACGAATTCACCTCGTAGGACGCCTGCGCAGAGCTCGCCTAGCTCAGCCTGCAGGCGGGTCAGATCGGAGCGCCGGTACACCGCCGTCACCGGTTCCTCGGGGCGCTCCAGGAAGCAGTAGACCACCTCGACCCGCTCGGCACCGGAATGCAGGGCGGCCACTGAATAAATGATCCGCTGCGTCGAATAGTGCGCGGAGACCAGCTCGGCCGGGTCGGTCCCGGCCAGTCGATCGCTCTTGTAGTCGACGATCAGGGTGTGGCCCCCGGGCTCACGGGCCAGCACGTCGATCACCCCGGTGACCAGTACGCCCCCGTCGAGCGGGAAGGCGAAGCGCTCCTCCCGCCGGCTGTCGGTGGCCCGGGCCAGCCGGGCACACAGGGCGCCGCCGGCGAAGCGCTCGATGGTGGCGCTCAGCTCGGTGGCCTCGGCCTCTCGGAGCGCGCCGACTCCGATCGCTTCTGCCGCGGCCCGGACCGCGTCTGGGCCGGGGATCACCGGACGGCGGAAATTCAACCGCTCGAGCAACGCGTGGATCAGGACCCCCCGGTCGGTGCCGCTGCGCCGGCCCGGCTGCCCCACCGGCCCCCCCGAACCCTCGCCCGCCGCCTCGGCGCTCTCAACCCCGGGCAGCCCGAGCACCCGCTCGACGTAGAAGCGATAGCCGCAGCGAGCGTATTCACCCAGAGCCGAGTAGCTGAGGGAGGACACCGGCGGGGGACTCGGGGCCTGCGGAATGGGCTGGGGCGCGGCGGGCGAGAGCGCGCGCAGGGGCTCAGCGTGCCCCGCGGTCGGCAGCGAGAGCGCGACACCCGGCTCGGCGGCGTCCTGCGGCGTGGCGATCCTCAGCCGGACACGCCCCTGCCCGGGCGACACCAACCCCCCACCCTCGGAGATCAGCCGACCGAGCTCGGGCACGAAAGCCGGCGCGATCCAGGCCACGGGGCCGCCGCCGGTCTGATTGGCCGCTCCCGTCCAGCCGTCAAAGCGCGTGGCGCCGCTGAGCACCAGACGCTCCTGGGCGCGGGTCATGGCCACGTAGAACAGGCGCTTCTCCTCCTCTTCCTCGGCCCCGCGGTCCTCGACACCGATGGCGTCGTAGTCGAGCGCCGAGACGCGCCCGGGGGCACCGGCACGATGAACGCGCAGTCCCATGCGCCCATCGGCGCCCAGGCGCAGGACCTGGTGCGCCGGGCGGGGAGAGCGCCCCAGATCGGCGACGCACACCGTCGGCCACTCGAGCCCCTTGGCCCGGTGGATGGTCATCAGCCGGATGGCATTGAGCCCCTCCCCCTCCACCGGTGCTTCGCTCTCGCGCGCGTCAGCGGCTCCTCCCGCGGCTCGCCGCGCCACGATAGCCAGAAAGCCGCTCAGGTCGGGACCATGCTCCTGCTCGTATTCGCGCCCCAGGCGCATCAGCTTGCGGATGTTGGCCAGGCGCCGACGTCCGCCGGGCATGGCCAGCATGGTCAGGTCGTAGCCCGTGCGGGCGAGGGCACGCTCGATCAGGTCCTCGAGGCCGCGCGAGGATGCCCCGGCGCGTTCATCGGCGAACCACTCGGCGAAGGCGCTCAGGGCCTGACGGTCCGCGGCCGACAGCGGCTCGAGGTCATCGCCGGGGTCGCGCAGGATGCTCCACGGATCGGTGTTCCGAGACCGGGCGGCGCCGGCCAGGACGACCAGGGCGTCAAACGATGCGTCGACCATCGGGCACGCGAGGACACCGAACAGCGCCTCCTCGTCCCGCGGATTGGCCAGCACGCGCAGATAGGCGATCAGGTCGAGCACCTGGGGATGGGACCAGTAACCGCGCCCGCCGATCACGTAGGTGGGCAGACCCCGGCGCTCAAGGGCCCGCTCGTAGGCGCGCATGTCAGTCGTCGCGCGGGTGAGCACCACGACCTCATTAGGCGGCGTTCCGTCGCTGAGAAGCTCAGCCACTCGGTCCGCGAGGGCGCGGGCCTCGCCGAGCCGCCAGGGCGCGGCCATGCCCTCGAGCTCCCACTCGGCGCCCTTGTCGACCAGGAGCAACTCGACGCGGGGCTCGGGATCCTCCCCGTGAGCCGCCCGCCCGGCAACCAGGGGGGTAAACCGCTCCCCCATCGCAGTGGCAAAGGCCGCGTTCAGTGGTTCGAGGATCTCCGGCCGCGAGCGGAAGTTGATCTGCAGCGTGAGCCGACGCTGGCTGGCGGCCAGGCGCCGTCCGCGGGCCTCGAAGAGCTCCACATCGGCGTGGCGAAAGCGGTAGATCGACTGCTGGGCGTCGCCAACGGTGAACAGGTTGTCCCGGGCAATGGCCTCGATCAGCTCGAGCTGAATGCGGTTGGTGTCCTGCTGCTCGTCGACCATGATTCGCGCAAAACGTTCGCTGTAGCGCTCGCGCAGCTCGGGCCGCGCTCGGAGCAGCTCGAGGGTAAGCAGTTCGAGGTCTTCGAAGTCCACGCCCGAGACGTCTCGCTTGGCCAGCGCGTAGCGCGCCGAGAAGGTCTGAAGAAGGCCATCCATGGACTCCCGGATCGGCAGCGCCGCCCGGGCTGCACACGCGGCTCGATAGGCAGCCAGAGCCTGGCGATAGGCCACGCAAGCGTCGGTGCTGAGCGCGTTGCCGTTCCCGCGGAGCTTGACGCGGTCAAGCTCGCCCGGCCATCGATCCGGCCGGCCCAGGAGCTCGCGGCAGAGCTCGAGCCGGTCCAATGCCTCGAGCACCCGCACGCCGGGATCGGAGATCCCGTCCAGCTCAGCGCTGAGCGCACAGCTGACCTCAGCCAGCGTCTGCGCCGCAGCCTCCACGTCAGGCGCTTGGACCGCCGGCAGACGCGGCGCGAGCTGACCGGCGGAGCGCAGCCGGTCGTGGGCGGAGAGGATCGCGTAGCGTAGCGGCGGCGCCCCATAGGCGGCCAGCAGCTCGATCACGGACTCTGGCGCCAGCTCCTGGAGAGCGGCGTCAAAGGCGGCCGAGGCCAGCGGCTCTGACCGGTCGCGGTCCAGGACGATGAATCCGGGATCCAGGCCGGCGGCCAGGGCACTCCCGCGAAGCAAACGGGCACAGAAGCCGTGGATGGTGGAGATGAAGGCCCCCTCGGTGGCTCGTGCCTCTTTACGGGCCCCGAGCTCCCGCAGGCGAGCGCGAATCCGCTCGCGCAGCTCGGCGGCCGCCTTATCGGTGAAGGTGATGGCCAGGATCTCGCCCACCGCAATCTCGTCCTCGAGCACGTGATGGACGAAGCGCTCGACCAGCACCGAGGTCTTGCCACTCCCCGCCCCGGCGTCGAGCAACAAGTCCCCTTGGCGGCGCTCGATGACGGCCGCCTGCTCAGCCGTCCACTCCCGGCCTGCGCTGACCATGGGCGGGGCGGTCATTGGCTGCGGCATATCCCCGGGTAAGCACAGCCATCCCGTGAGCAGGTCTGCGGGCACGGTTCCAGGTGCCCGGCCCGGAGCGCGGCGGCCAGCGCCGTGGCCCGGGTCATGGCGTCGTCGAGCTCGGCCGCGAACTCCTCCGCCGATCGCCCGTCCCTGTCCATCGTGGCGGACCCGGCCCCCGCACCGCTCCGGAACATTCCCCGCGGGCGCAGGTCGTCCCCGCGCAGCGGCTGATAGAAGCCGGCCACCGGATCCAGCTCGGTCAACTCGCGGACGACCACCAGGTACAGCGCCACCTGCAGCCGGCGGTCCGAGTGCCAGCGGGCCACGGGCCAGTCAGGCCGGACATTCCCGCTCTTGTAGTCCCGAACGACAGCACGGCCACCCGCGTCGACATCGACGCGATCGATCATTCCGCGTACGAGTATCAGGCCCCCCCCACTTGCCCCACCCCCCTCAGTCTCGAGGGCCAGCGGGGGCAGCGAGGGACGCCCATCCTCACCCTCAAAGCCAAAGCGCAGCTCGAGCCCGAAGGGTCGCCACTCCTCGCCGCCCTGAGCCTCGTAGCGCAGGTAGCGCCTCAGATCGGCCTCGATCGCCCGCAGGGCGCCGGCGCGGACCACGGCTGGCTGGCCGGCTCCCAGTGCCGCCCCCGGGCCACCGGCCAGCTCCGCGAGTAGCCGGGTGAGGATCTCCTGCGCCTGCTCCAGCGAGCCCGGGTTCACCGGGCCCTCGAGTTCGCCCAGGAGCTGCTCGAGCACGGCGTGCATCAGATTGCCGCGCACGATCGGCTCCGGGTCGGGCTGAAGGAGCGCGGGCCGCAGCTCGCGCTCGATCAGCCACCGGACGGGACAGTCGGAGTAGGCCTCCAGGGCACCGGCGGAGAGGATGTCGGTGTGCCGGAGTCGGCTCAGGGCCAGCTGACCCAACTGGCGGTCGGGCTCGGTGTCGTCGCCGTCGAGGGGCGCCGTCTCGGCGGCCTGGCCACGAGCCTGCTCGCGGACTGTGGGCGCGCGGTCGGGGGCCCAGACCACGTCGGCCAGCAGACGCCGCGCCCGGCGCTCCGGCCAATCGAAGGCGAGAACCTCGGCCACATCGGCCAGGAACGGGGAGGCCACGGCCAGATTGCCTTCCTCATCCGAGCTGCGGTAGCTGAGCACGACCTTCTCCGTAGCCCGCGAGACCGTGGCGTAGAGCAGATACCGCTCCCGGTCAAGCACGTCCTCGTGGCGGGTCAGGCGCAGACCCGAGCACTCGGCGAGCTCCCGCCGGCGCTCATCGGAGAGAAACGGCTCGGGCCGGGCCGGAACCGGAAACTCACCCTCCTGTAGCCCGCAGACAAAGACCGCTCGGTAGCGGCGGGCCCGGATCTGCAGCGGCTCGGCCAGGCGGACCTCCCCGCGCTCAGCACTCGCTCCGGCGGGAACCCGGAGCCCGTCGAGCAGTTCCAGAAGCTCCTCGGGGCTGGATCGCTGACCCAGCTCGGCCAATTCGGCGATCGCCGCCTGCAGGACGGCCAGCGCCCGGGCGTCGAGCGCCTCGGACCGCCCCAGGACCGCGGCTGCTCCGCGACGGGGCGCGGCGAGCACCCGTCGGGCGAGGCGGCACAGCTCAGACCCGGGATCGGCCGCGCTGCGCAGCGAGTCCAGCTCGCCAAGGTTCCAACCCAGCCGGTCGCGGGCCGTCTCGGCGCTCGTGTCGCCGGCCCGACGCAACTCAGCCTCTAGCCCATCGGCGATCTCGGGGTGCGCCAGCATGCCGGGCGCGCGGAGGTAGGCCAGCAGGTCACCGGCGCTGGCCCCGGGGTCCAGCGCACAGCGCGCGGCGCCCCGCACGGCGCGACCGAGCGGGGTATGGACAAGGGGGAGCTCATAGTCGACAGACAGCGGGATGCCGTATTCGGCGAATACCCGGGCGAGGAGCGGAGCCGCTCTGGACAGGGAGCGGTACACGACAGCGATCTCCTCGGCGGGGAATCCCGCCCGCAGCAGACCGAGCACCTCCCCGGCCACGAGCTCTGCCTCCGCCCGTTCACCGCCCGCCTCGAGCAGGGAGATCGTGTCTCCGGGATCGATCCGTTCCGCCGTGGGCTCGAACAACTGGCGCTCGAGGTGGTGCAGAACCGCTCGCCGCGCGGGGGCGTAATGCTCATCGCTGGCCGGCAGCTCGAGCACGGTGTCGGCCAGGGAGGTGAGCTCGGCCACGGCTTCGGCCCGGGCCTGAAGCGCAGCGCGCCCCGCCTCGTAGTTGAGCGAGACGGTGACCTCCGCGCCCACGATGCGCGACAGCGTCTCCACGGCATCGCGCTCCAACGGGGTCAGCTCGTCAAAGCCATAGAAGAACACTGCGTCTCGGCCCCACCGACCCGGTGCGGACCGGAGCGCATCGAGGGCCCGCCAGGCGAACAGCTCGCCATCAACCCAACCTCGCCGATCGCATTCCCGGGCGTAACGCTGGTAGATTCGCCCGACCTCTTCCGCGTAAGCGCTGCGGCGCGGGTCGGCCCGGCCCCACGTCTGCAGCGCGGCGAGGAACCGCTGCGGGGTGACCAAGCCGCGCTGCAGCTCGGCGATGAGCTCGCCCGCCGCCCGGCGAAAGCCGGGGGCGCCGGCCGACCGCACGAGAACCTCGAGGCTGGCCCCGGACAGCGCCGCCCGGAGCAGCGCTTCGCGCTGGTGGGCGGAGAGCCGACGCGCCGAGTACCCAACCCGGCGGGCGATCTCGTGGCCCATGCCGGCGAAGGTCAGCACGGCTCCCAGGGTCGAGCCCCCCTCGGCCAGCTCCCGCCGGTAGTGCAGCGCGTCAGCCGCCGTCGGCACCACAAGCACCGCCCCGCGGGGCGCGAGAGCGCTGAACGCGCCCAGGACCTCGCCGGCCTTGGCCGAGTTCGCGGGTCCGAGGACAAGCTTCAGGGGCATCGCCCTATGGTGGCGCGCGGCCCCGACGGCGCCGGTAAACGTGGGCCGCGGTCAGGCGGCGTCAGGCGGCTTCAGGCTGTTTGGCATCGCCCGAGCGCGAGCGCGAACGCGTGCCGCGACGGCGCTCGCCGGCCGCTGCGTCGGCGTCGGACTCGGGCGGAGCCCCGGCTGTCGCGGCGGTACCGGCGCCGTCCCGCGCCCAGGGCTCATCGAACTCGACGCGCCATTTCCCGTCTTCGTTCTGCTGCAGCGCCAGACGAGCCCGGAAACTCTTTCCGGAACGGCCCTTGAAACCGGTCACGGCCTTCTCCGTGCGGCCGGTCTTGATCAACTCGCGAGCGACGGGCGCGTTCAGCTGCTTGCCCGCTTTGGACTTCCAGATCACGAAGCCACAGCCCGGGTCCTCGCGTGACCAGCAGGAATAGCCCTTGCGATTCTCGATAATGTCGCGCCCGCAGACCGGACAGTGGCCGAGGTTGGCTCGAGGGATGCGGACGTCCTTGAGCTTGGTGTCGAGCTCGCCGACGGTCTCCTCAGTGAATTTGACGATGTCGCCCATGAACGCCTCACGGGAGTCCTGGCCGGTCTCGATGTTGGCCAGCCGGTGCTCCCAGTCCCCCGTCAGGTCAGGACTGGTCAGCGGATGCTTGTCGAGTAGGCGCACCACGTTGAGACCCTTTTCGGTCACGACCAGGGCGCGGGCGTCGCGCTCGATGTAACCGACCTGGAGCAGACGCTCGATGATCGCGGCGCGCGTGGCCGGTGTGCCGATCCCCGAGTCCTTCATGGCCTCGCGGAGCTCCTCCTCATCGACCAGCTTGCCGGCGGTCTCCATGGCCGCCAGCAGGGCCCCTTCGGTGTAGCGCCGAGGCGGTTTGGTCACCTTCTCCTCCAAGGCCACATCGGTCACGTTGACGGCCTCGTCGCGCTCGAGCTTGGGCAACTGCTGCTCGCGACCCTCGTCGTCCTCGGCCCGGTCTGAGTCGGGCCCGCTGGCCGCCTCACCGTAGACACTGCGCCACCCGGGGACGAGCATGACCTTACCCCGGGTACGGAAGATGTGTTGGCCCGCGACGGTCGTCTCGATGCGGGTGTTCTCGAACACCGCCTCGGGATGGAAGACGGCCAAGAAGCGACGGGTGACGAGGTCGTAGATGCGGCGATCGTCGTCGTTCATCTTGTCCACCGGGTGGCTCTCCGCCCGGGTGGGAATGACCGCGTGGTGATCGGTGACCTTGGCGTCATCGACCACGCGGGCCAGCGGCAGGACGTCGAGCTCGCGCACGTACTTCGCTGCCTCGCGGTACTCGCTGCGCTCGCCCACCAGCTGGGCAATCGGCTTGATGTCGCCGGCCATGTCGCCGGTGATGTAGCGCGAGTTGGTCCGCGGGTAGGTCAGCGCCTTGTGCTCCTCGTACAGACGTTGCGCGGCCGCCAGCGTGCGCCGCGCAGAGAAGCCGAATCGGCTGTTGGCGTCGCGCTGCAACGAGGTGAGGTCGTAGAGGAGCGGGGGGCGCTCCTTGCGCTCGGTCTTCTCGAGCTTGGTGATCGTCCCCTGTATGTCCCGGCAGGCATCGACGATCGCCTTGGCCGCCTCGGCGTTGCCCAGGCGAGGATTGGCGCCCGCGTAGTACCGGCCCTCATAGGCCCGAGGGCCGTTCTGGACCGTGTCGAACGAAGCATCAACAACCCAGTAGGGCTCGGGGACAAAGGCTCTGATCTCCTCCTCGCGGCGGGCCAGGATGGCCAGCGTCGGAGTCTGCACGCGCCCCAGTGATACGGCGCCGTCAAACGAGGAGCGCAGGCGGATCGTCGCCGCTCGGGTGGCATTCATGCCCACAATCCAGTCCGCCTCCGAGCGCGAGCGAGCGGCAGCCTCGAGCAGGGCCAGCTCCGAACCGGGGCGCAGCGCAGCAAAGGCGTTCTCGATCGCCCGCTTGGTCATCGAGTTGAGCCATAGGCGCTGCACGGGCTTGTGCGAGCCTGATTTCTCGAACAGGTAGGCGAAGATCAGCTCGCCTTCGCGCCCGGCGTCACACGCGTTGATCACCGTCTCGACATCGTCACGCGAGAGCTGGCGGCGAACCACAGTCATCTGTTTCTTGGAGCGCTCGTCGCGAACCACCAGCTTGAAGCTCGGCGGCACGATGGGCAGATCGGCCATGCGCCACTTCTTGTACTTGTCGTCGTACTCGTCAGGATCGGCCAGCTGGACAAGGTGGCCAACGGCCCAAGTCACGATGTGCTCGGGACCTTCGAGGAATCCCTCGCCCTTAGTGAAGGCACCCGGAAGCACGCGGACGAGGTCGCGCCCGACGGAGGGCTTCTCGGCGATGACGAGGGTCTTGGCCATGGGGTTGGCAGGGTAGCGCCCCGAGCAAAAGCGGCTAGGCGGCCGGTCCCGCTATTGCAGGCGACGCAAAAGAGCGGGTATGTCCAGCTCACTGGCGGTCCGGGCTGCGGCCTCGGTGAGGGTTCGCGCCCGCGGCCCGGTTCCCAGCGCGGTGGCCAGATCCAGCTGGGCGTGGGCCAGCTGGACAGGGGCGCGGAGGGCCTCATTGACCTGCACTGCCTGCTCGAGGTGCTGGGTCGCGGTCGCCCGCTCCCCCATCGCCAGCGCGAGCCGGCCGAGGTAGCGGGCGGTCGAGCCGAGGCACACAGCGGCGATCCCGATCACCACACACGTGTTGCGGTACGGCAATAGCTGCTCGTAGAGCTTGCCTGCGTGCTCGTCATCCTCTAGGGCGGTGGCAACGTCGGCCAGCAGCGTCATGGAGGTCATCCAGTCGCCGTCCCTGGGGATGGCCGCGAAGCCTTCTGAGGAGAGAGCAGCCAGCTCTTCCCGGGCCTCGTCGAGACGGCCCGCGTCGGCGAACAGGATGGCCAGAGCTGCCCGCCAGGCCGGGCGGTTCGGGTTCTTCTTGACCAGCTCTTGCGCCGGCCCCTCGAGCTCCGGCAGACGGGCCTGCTCACGGCGGATGGCCAGTAGCTGGATCGAGTAGTACTGCGGCGCGGTCACTCCCTCGGCGCGGATTCCGCCCGACAGAGCCTCACCGGCCAGGCGGTCGGCGCTGTTCAGATGCCCGGCCAGCAGGGCCCGCATCGCCCGCCACACCGCGGCCTGCCAGGTGAACAGTGGCTGGCGGAGCTGGCGCGCCACGACGGTGAAGGCCTCGATCTGGGCTTCCACTGCCGCCCGGTCACCCGCCTCGAGCAGGTCGACGATCAGCCAGGCATGTCCCTGCAGGGTGAGGTCCGCGTCCTGCGCTTCTCGCGCCGCGCGCAGGAGCTGGGTCGAGTCGGCCAGGCGCCGCTCGAGGTGACCCGGGCCCCAGTAGGCGCGCCGCCGGGCGGCGGCGGCCAGCGCTCCCGCCAGCGGATCGGCAAGCTGTCCGGCCAGGACCGTGGCCTCGGCGCTCAGACGGCGCATCTGCTCGCGCCGGTCGGAGTAGTACAGGGCTCCGCAAAGACGGGCGAGCAGCAGCACGCGGGTGACCGACGGCTCCGGCGAGGTCATCTGGAGCGCTTGCTCGAGCATGGCGATCAGCTCCTCATCGATTACCCCTGGGGGCTGCACGTAGCGGCGTGAGGCGCCGACCGCGGCCCGGGCCAGCGCCTCGGCGTCGCCGAGCTCAGCCGCGATCGTCGCGGCCTCGCGGAAGACACCCCAGGCGCGCGGGCGCTCGCCGCTGCGGACCAGGGCCTCGCCGAGGGCCAGCAACAGCCCGCAGCGCTGGCGCCGATCCTCGGGCTGGAAGCGCTCCAGCACATCTATGGCCCCGGAGTAGTGCTCGGCGGCCTGCTCGTGGGCCAGCATCTGAGTTGCCTCCTCACTGGCCTGCAGGGCGTAGCGGACCGCCCGGTCGGCGTCCTCGGCCTCCGCCGCCTGAATGAAGTGATGGGCCAGCGCGTTGACGTGACGCTGTGGCCCGCTCGCCTCCAGCGCCAGGCCCACGCGGCGGTGCAGACGGGCCCGGCGCGGGCGCGACATACCCTCGTACAGCGTCTCCCGGATCAGCGCGTGGGCAAAGACATAGCTGCCCCGGAGGCCGGGAGCCTCGTCGATCAGCCCCGCCTCGAGCGACTCCTCAAGCCCAGCCAGGAAGCGATCGTCGTCGAGCCCGACCACGTGCTCCAGCAGTCCAGCATCAAAGTCGCGGCCGATCACCGACGCCACCCGCAGAGACTCGAGCGCGTCGGAGCTGAGCCGCTCCAGCCGCCGGGAGATGATGTCGCGGACGTCCTCGGGAACCCCGGCCCAGGCGAGATCGGCCGCACGCGCCCCCATCGGCTGTACTCCGGCGTCCCGCAGGTGGCGGATGATCTCCTCGATGAAGAACGGGTTGCCGTCCGTCTCGGCATACAGCGCGTGGATGAAATCCTCGGCCGGCGACTGACCCAGCCGCCGCACGATCAGCCTGGCCGCGTCGCGCTCGGGCAGTCCGGCGACCTCCATTGTCTGGAGTAGCCGGTCGTGGCGCAGGCTGGTCAGCGCCGAGCTGAAGCCCTCGCTCGAGCGCTCGCTCCCCCGGTAGGCGCCGAGTATCGACAACCCGGAGGCCTGGGGCGCGCGGGCCAGGTGGCGCAGCAACATCAGCGTGGGCCGGTCGGCCCAGTGGAGATCGTCCAGGACGATCAGCACCGGCCGCTGAGCCGAGACCTCGGCCAGTAGCCCGACCACCGCCTCGAACAGTCGGTAGCGCTCGGTCTCCGCGCTCCCGGGTTCAGGGTCTGGTAGCTCCGGGAGGCGCCGGCGGAGCTGTGGCACCAGAAGCGAGAGCTCGGCGCCGTGGCCGCGGGTGCTCATCCTCAGTTCGTCCAGCGGCGCCTCGCTGACGTAATGCCCGAGCGCTTCGAGGAAGGGCTGGAAAGGGACCAGGGTTTCCTCAGGAGCCCGGCCGGCCAGAACCAGCGTTCCGGCGGCGTGGGCCCGGGAGCCGATCTCGGCCAGCAACCGCGTCTTACCGACTCCGGGATCTCCGCTCAGCAGTAGAACGCGTTCGCTGCTCGCAGCGGCGCCAGCCGGAGTCGTGTCCCGGGTCAGCCACCGCTCAAGCCCGCTGATTTCGGTCACGCGGCCGATCATGCTGGGCGCGGCCCGGGCGGTGAGCTCGGCCGGCAACGGGATCACCGCCCCGGGCTGCTCGCTGGGAGCGGAGGCGGACGACGAGGACTCGGGATGCAGGAGGCGCTCGTGAGCACGTAGCGCCTCCGGCGAAGGCGCGGTGCCGAGCTCGTCCCGAAGCAGACTGCGCAGCTGCTCGAATACGCGCAGCGCCTCGGCCACATTGCCCTGGGTGCGTAGCGCGTGCATGAGCAGGACGTAGCCGGATTCGCGGTAGGGCTCGTCCGCGATCAGCGACCGCGCCGCCCGCTCCACCGAACTGAGCTGGCTGCCGCCGAGGGCCAGCCCGGCACGGCCGATGATCTCCAGGGCCTGGAGCCTCAGGTCATGCAACTCGCGCCGCCAGCCCTCCAGCCATGTGGCTTGAGCCCCCGGGAGCAGCCCCCGGTTGGCAATGTTCAGCGGCACCTGCGCCAGGGCCCAGGCGGTACGGGCGTCATCGGTCTCCAGGGCGCCGCGGGCGCGCTCGACATGGGACATCGCCGCCTCGATGTCCACCCAGGCCGGTTCGCGCAGTTCGAGTTGCAGCTCATCGCGTCCCACCAGTACGTCGGCACCCAGCGCCGTGCGCAGGCGCGAGAGCAGCGTTCGCAGGGCGCCGTCCTGCGAACGGGGCGCGTTGTGAGGCCAGAGCGCACCGATCAGCTCCTCACGCCCGACGGACCGGTGGCGGGCCAGGACGAGGTAGGCGAGAAGCAGTGGGACCTGCTTGCCCCGCAGAGATCCCGCCAGCTCAACGCCGTCAACTTCAACCGAAAGGCGCCCACAGAGCTGGATCCGAGTCCTGTCACTCGTTCCTACGGGTTGCGGCAACGTTTCGGAAACGTATCGCCAACGGACGTGCGGCACTGTCTCCGACCGTGGCACCGGGGCCACACGGAGGCTCAAGATGGATCCGCAATAAGCGGAGACCTCGCGGGGCCACCAAGTAACCGCCGCCTAGTTCGGAGACCGATGATCCCGATCAACGAAGGGCACAAACGGATCGCATACTGCGAGTGCGGGGCGCAACTCAAGGGCGATTCCGAGCATGAGCTCTTTGAGGCGGCACAGCAGCACCTCGCCCATCAGCACCCACAGCTCCTGGGGGCGCTGGGGCTTGATGTGGTGGCTCAGATGGCCGAGGGCCGTCCGGGGGCATGAACGCCTAAGGCGGGCGGCGCGCAGACCGTCGCCCGCCAAGGCGTTCTCTACATGAGTGTCGCCGCAGCGTTTTACCCGGGGAAAGGTGAAACGCTGCGGGGGCCTTCATGCTGGATCCGGCTGGTTCAGCTCCCGCACCGGCCCGTCCCAACAGCTGGCCCGCGGGCGTGGGCCAGCTGGGCCCGGACGATCGCGTTGGGAATGGCAAACCCTCCCGGGCGGGCCGTTCCGGTCAGCGCCGCGAACACAGTGGCCACCACGCGGCCATGACCGTCGACGAGCGGACCACCTGAGTTGCCCGGCCGCACCACGCCACGCAGAGCCGTGATGGTGCGCTCTACGTGCCCGACGCCGTAGGCGTTCTCGGTGCTCACCGTCTCGGTCTGGCCAACTCGTCCCGGCTCGGCGGCGAAGGCGCCGTCAAGCGGATACCCGAGGATGGCCACTGGAGTGCCGGCCCGCGTCGCCGCGGCCACGGGAAGGGCAGGGAGGGTCAGGCCGGGGATCCGCAGCACGGCCACGTCATCGTGCACGTCGAAGGCCACAACCGAGGCCGGGAGCCCGGGGCCGACGCCGCCAACCTGGACCGCAGTGTCGTTCTCGCCCGCGACCACGTGGGCATTGGTGACCACGACACCGGGGGATGCCACCCAGCCGCTGCCCTCGACGCCCAGGCCGCACGCGGTTCCAAAGACCCGCACGACACTCCGGCGAGCGGCGCGGATCGCCGCGTTGCGCAGGATCTTGCGGGTAGGGGCTGAGACCGTCGCCTCGGGTCCATTCACCGAAGGCAGCGGGTCGATCCGGGCCAGGGCGTCCAGGATTGGTCCCGACGGCGGCAGTAGCTGATTGAGCCCCTTGAGGATCGCCGAGCGCTGGATGTCGCGGCGCAGGGACGCTGAGCCCGGGGACTGAAGCGCCACCGCCCCCACCACCCAGGCCACGCCCAGCCCGACGCACGCGGTCAGGGCCGCGCCCAGCAGGCCGTCGAGGGCATGGAGACCGGGTATGCGCAGCCTCTTGCGCACCCGTGCCCCGAGGCCTTCCAGCCCACTGGCCATGATTCCTCCGGCCAGCAGCGCGCCGAGCAAACCGAACAGCGGGGCGTAGGGCGAGTGTGAGCCGTCGGTGAGCAGCAGGGGCGCCAGACGGGTGCCGAGGAAGGCGCCGACGGCAAAACCGGCCAACGACAGCCCGCCGACGATGAAGCCCTGGGCGTAGCCGTAGATGGCGAGCAGGACTGTGAAGGCGACGATCATCCAGTCGACGCTCGTCATGGCCAGAGAGTACGTGAGCGGACATCAAGAAGGCGGATTGAAGCGGCACCGCCTCGCCATCGCCTACCGTTCCGGATTGAGGTGGTAGACGGCGTGTTTAGAGTGGCGCGCGGGGGACGAAACGCACGGCGCACAGTGCGGCGCCAGCGTCTGCTCCATCGCGGAGTGCCGCTGCTGTTCGTGGCCGTGGCCGCGTTTGCCATCGGAGCCGTGTTCGGCTCGGGACCGGGCGCCGCCGAGCGTCAGCTGGCCAGCCACTACGTGCACGCCTGGGCCCGGCGGAACTTCGCCGAGATGTACAGCCTGCTCGACCATGCCTCGCAGCGCCGGGTACCCCGGACGCTGTTTGCCCAGGAGCTGCGCACCGCAGCCGCTACCGGGACGCTGGTCTCACTCCGCGGCGGCGGTGTAGCGGGTCCGTACGGAAGCACGATCGACGTGCGCACGGTGCTGCAGACCCGGCTCTGGGGTCGCCTGCGCGAAACGCTGGTCGTGCCGTTCACCGGCAGCGGCTCCGATGCCCGAGTACACCTCGTCCCGTCTCTGCTGTTTCCGGGTTTGCGCGGGAACGAGGAACTCCGTCGCGCGGTGAGCGTCCCGCCGCGAGCCACACTGCTGGCCGACGATGGGACGCCGCTGGCGCAGGGCCCGGGGCGCACCTCCCCGATCCCGAACGTGGCCGGCCCCATCGTCGGAACCGTCGGTCCCATCCCGGTCGCCCTGGCCTCCGAGTACGCCGCCCGCGGCTACCCGCCCAACGCCCACGTCGGTCTCGATGGCCTGGAAAGAATCTTCGAGACCCGGCTGGCCGGCACGTTTGGTGGACGCCTTCTGGCTGGACACCGCGTCCTGGCCACTGCCGCCGCGGTGCCGGCCGAGCCGGTCCGGACGACGATCTCCCCCACTCTCGAGCTGGCGGCGGTGAACGCCCTGAGCGGCTCCTACGCTGGGATGGCGGTAATGAACCCGCGCACTGGCGCCGTGCTCGCGCTGGCCGGAATCGCCTTCTCCGACCCCCAGCCTCCGGGTTCGACGATGAAGATCATCACCGTCGCCGGAGCCCTCCAGGCCGGCGTCGCCACGCCAGCCACGGTCTATCCGGTGCTAACCGCAGCCACGCTGGACGGCTACTCGCTGCACAACGCCAGTAACGAGTCCTGCGGCGGCACGTTGCTGAACGCCTTCGCGGTCTCCTGCAACTCGGTCTTCGCCCCGCTGGGGGCAAAGCTGGGCGCCCGCCGACTGGTTGCCATGGCTGAGCGTTTTGGCTTCAACCAGCCGTCCGCCATCCTTGGCGCCGGCGAGAGCACGATTCCGTCGGCGTCGACGATCGGCGATGACCTCGCCGTCGGGTCCTCGGCCATCGGCCAGGGCGTCGTTCTGAGCACGCCGCTGCAGATGAGCGACATTGCGGCCACCATCGCGATGGGCGGCAGGCGGCCGATTCTCACCCTGCTGGCCCATCAGCACCCGCGTTTCGTCAACGTCATCAGCCGTCACGTGGCCCGGGAGGTGCAGCAGATGATGCTCGCCGTTGTCCAGTTCGGTACCGGAACATCGGCCCAGATCCCCGGCGTCGCGGTGGCCGGGAAAACCGGCACCGCGGAGCTCAAGAACACCAACATCACGTCGGGCAACAACACGGGCGCGAGCGCCAACGCGCCCCAGAACACCGACGCCTGGTTTGTTGGCTACGCCCCGGCCGGCCACCCGCGCATCGTGGTCGCCACGCTGTTCCCCAATGCCGGGTTCGGAGGGGCGACGGCGGCTCCGCCGGCCCGCCAGGTCATCGCCGCGGCGCTGCATCGCGGCTGAACCGGCTACAGATCGAGTGAGATCGTGGCCAGCGTCTGACTGCTGGAGCCGAGGATCTCAAGTGTGAGGGGCCGGTTGGCGTAGGCCGAATTGCCAATCTTGAACAGCACCAGCTGTCCCTGAGTGGGACCAAAGCTGGCCGTTGTGTCCGCGCCTGGTTGCGTCTGCCCCGGGGCCAGACGCTGCGAGGTCCAGGCGTACGGGTTGAGCTCAGAGTTCAGCTTCAAGGGGTAGTACTTGTTGCCCTGCGTGTCGAGGACAACGAAGTTGTCCGCGGTCACGTGGGCCTTCTTGGTCTGATTCCTGGCCCACAGGAAAACCCCGTACCACTGCTGCTGGGGGGTCGGAGCCGGCGTGCCGAGGGGCAGACCCTTGACGTACTGGGAGTCCTCGGTGCTGTACGGGTTGAGGACTCGCGAGATCTGCAGCTGGTAGGTCAGCGGTCCCGCGTCGACGTAGTCGCCGTTGTTGTTGGCATCGGCCACGGTGGGATGGCCTTCGTGGTGACCGCAGGCGGCGACCCCGAAGGCGAGGATCAGGGCGCTGGCGATAGTCCAGAGTCGACGGGCTCTCACAGCGGCGCGAAGTGTATTCATGACTCCGCTCCGATCGTTCCCCGCTCCCCACGGCCCCGGTTCTCCTCGAGAATCGAGCGCAGGCGGCGCATGGCCTTGGCCGCCTGGCGCCGGTTCCAGGACCGGCCGCCGAGGATCTCCATCAGGCGGTCGGAGATCTGCGCGGGCAACGTCTCCAGGGTGTATTGCACCTTCGTGGTGTTGCCGGGCGCCGGCGACAGTGTGTAGGTGCCGAGCATCCGGATCCGGTTGTATTTGCCGCCCCGTCCGCGCTCGACGATGCGATATGGGGCCTGGAGCTCGGCAAAGCTGACGTCGGCCCAGGCGAAGCGGTTCAGCGGCGCCTTGATGCGGAATCTGGCCCCGGCCCCGGCCCCGTAGGTCTCAACCCGGGTCATGTGCCAATCGACCAGATAGTGGTCGGTGAACTCGGGATGGTTGGCGATGTCAGCCAGGTACTCGAAGACCAGCTCGCGCGGCTTGGCGATCGTGGTCGAGACGGTGAACGGTTCCACGCGGCGAAATTCTATGCTGCCGTTTACGCTGCCGCCCTGTGGTCGGTTATGCGCATCGTGTGACCGAACTCGGGCCCGTGCACCGTGCGGGCCCGCAGCGGGTTCTCACGCTGGCGCTCGCGGCACAGCTCGCAGGCGATCACGCCCGAGGCGTAGATGTACACCTGCTCCCCGACCAGCGGCGTGCGATTGCAGCAGCTGCAGCGCTCAGACCCAGCCAGCCGTTCGTCCAGACCTCGGCGCAACAGGGCAAGCTCGAGTTCGAGCATGTCGCGCATGGTGGCCGCCATGGAGTGGGATTCGGGCCGCCGCTCCGGGTTCCTTTTAGGCAGCTTTAGTCATGGACATTTGATCGGTAGCGTTTATTTGCTCTTTGGTGGAGACTATGATCGGGTTAGGATCGCAGGTCTGATCGTGAACCTCCCGAAACCCAGGGGCGGAGGGAGCGGCTATCTCTATCCAGGAGACGACCGATGAAAGCTTGGATGTCGGGCAACGTCGCGGGGACCGGGACTTTCCGCTGTACCGAATGTGATTTCCCGTTGTCTCTGGACGCTGCCGACGAGCTTCCGTCCTGCCCGAACTGCGGCGGCACAGAATTCGTCCGGGCGTCGCTCTTCACGACCTCTCAGCAGGCCGTGGTCGAATTCGTCCCCGAGGTCGACGACCGCAGCTGGCTGACCGAGCTCCGCACCGAACTCGATGAACCCGGTCAATACGCCGCCTACCAGGCCGACGACGACGTAGTCGCCTTCGCGCTCGTGCGTGAATGGACGCGCATCGGGCGCAGCCTGGCCGCCGACATCCGCTTCGATGATCCGACGGTCTCTCGCCGGCACGCGCTTATCGTGCGCCAGCCCGACGGCTTGCGCGTGCTCGATGACCGGAGTCTCAACGGCGTTTTCGTCAACGGCGAGCGGGTCGAGTGGAGCACCCTGGCTGACGGCGACGAGGTCGTAATCGGCCGCCACCACCTACATTTCATCGACATCCCGGTGGTCTCCGGTATGCGCTTCGGGCGCGCCGAGTCGACCGATACGGGCCTGACCGGCGCCTGAACGACCTCGCCGGGCCGGCGTCCGTATAGTCCGGCGCCGATGACCTCCACGATTGCGGTCCTGTCTCAGAAGGGCGGAACCGGCAAGACGACGACGGTCCGCACGCTGACCGACATTTTCCGTCGCGCTGGGCTGTCCGTCCTCGCCGTCGACCTCGATCCGCAGGGCAACCTGTCCGATTATCTCGACGTCGACCCGGACGCCTCCCCGACCATCGGGGACGTGCTGGCCGGTCGCGCCAAGGCCGCCGAGGCGGTGCACGGGGGCATCATCCCCGCCAACCTGGGTCTGGCCGAGGCCGAGCTGGCGCTGGGCGGCAAAATGGGCCGCGAGCTCACCCTGAAGAAGGCGCTGCGGCCGGTCGCCCCGGACTACGACGTGGTCCTGATCGACTGCCCGCCCGCACTGGGGCTGCTCACCGTCAACGCCCTCGTCGCCTCTGACTACGCCCTGCTGTCCGCGGAGGCCCAGTACTTCGCCATGCAGGGTGTCGAGCAGGCCCTCGAAGTCATCGACCTGGCTCGCGACAGTCTCAACCCGGACCTCGAATGGCTGGGAGTGATGCTGAACATCGCTGACATGCGCACCCGGCACTCCCGGGAGGCCTTCGATTCACTGCGCGAGCACTTTGGCGACAAGCTGATCGAAACGACGATCCGATCCTCGATCGCCTATGCCGAATCCGCCGAGCGTGCGGTGTCGATCCTTGATTACCGGCCCGATCTGGGCGCGGACTACCTGGCCGTGGCCGACGAGATCCTGCGGCGGCTCAAGCTGACCGCAGCCCGCAAGCGCCTGGCCCCGATGCTCAACGGCAGCCAGCAGGCCAGCCAGGCCTCCTGACCTACGCGGGGGACTAGAGCTCGCGCACGTCGGCGCCCTGGGACTCGAACGGGACCCGGAGCACCTGGGCCCAACCCTCCACCTCGTGACCGAGGGCCTGGAACACAGCGCCCGTGTGCTCGTAGTGGCACCAGCAGAGCACGGTCGGGCCGGCGCCGGAGATCGTCGCGCCCAGCGCCCCCAGGCTCACGGCGCGCTCTAACAGCGCCGCTGAGCGCGGGTAGAGCGAGGCCCGATAGGGCTGATGCAGCCGATCGTGAAGCCCGGCGGCGATCAGCTCCCAGCCGCCGGTGGCCAGGCCCAACGCCAGCAGGGCCGCCGCGCCGGCGTTGAAGGCCGCATCAGCCAGGGGCACGTTCTCCGGCAGGGCGGCGCGTGCCTCGGTGGTCGAGACGGGCTCGTCGGGTACGACCAGGACGGCCTCAAGTCCCATCGGTCCGTCGAAGCGGTGCACCTGCCCCTGAGTACAGACGACGAAGCCCCCGCACAGGGCCGCGGAGACGTTGTCGGGATGGCCGTCCATCGCGCTGGCCAGGGAGCGGATGTCGGCGTCGAGCTCGAACAGGTGGTCGGCGGCCATCAACCCGGCCAGCGTGGCCGCGGCACTGGAGCCCAGACCGCCGCTGAGCGGGATCTGCGACGCGATCCGGAACTCGAAGTCGTCGGCTGGGTGCAGGCGCTCGAATGCCCGGACGACCAGGTTCTCCCTCGTTCTTGGCACGTCGAGGTCGGTACGGACCGCGAACTCGCCCGTCTCCACCACCTCGAGCTCGAGGTGTGGGGCAAGCGCAGCAGCCAGAACGTCGAAGCCGGGCCCGAGGTTGGCGGAGGAGGCGGGCACTCGGACCAGGCGCCGCCGGGCCAGGCTCACCCGAGCACCGCCCGCTCGAGCGCTTCGAGCTCCGGATCGCAGGGCACCACCGCCCCCGCCTGGGCCAGTGCCGTCTGGGGATCCTTGAGTCCGTGACCGGTCAGGACGCAGGCCACCCGCTGCGCATCGCCCGCGCCATGGGCGAGCAACCCGGCCACGCTGGCCGCCGAGGCGGGCTCGCAGAAGATCCCCTCGGTGCTGGCCAGCAATCGATAGGCAGAAAGAATCTGCTCGTCAGTGACCGCCCGCACCGCTCCTCCGGAGGCGGTCATGGCGTTCATGGCGTCCTCCCAGCGAGCCGGGTTGCCGATCCGGATTGCGCTGGCCACCGTCTCGGGCTGCTCGACCGGAGCGCCCAACACCAGCGGAGCCGCCCCGGCGGCCTGGAAACCGAGCATCCGCGGGTGCAGTCCGAGCTCGTCAAAGCCGCGCCAGTAGGCGGTGATGTTGCCGGCGTTGCCGACCGGGATGCAAAGCGCGTCAAGCTCGTCCTCCAGCGCTTCGGCGATCTCAAACGCAGCCGTCTTCTGGCCCTCGATACGAAATTCGTTGACCGAGTTGACCAGGGCGATGGGATGGGCTGCGGTCAGCTCGCGCACCAGCTTCAGGGCTACGTCGAAGTTGCCTCGCAGAGCGATCACCTGGGCCCCGTGCATCAACGCCTGGGCCAGCTTGCCGGTGGCGATCTTCCCCTC
>JBDTEE010000231.1:0-9886 GCA_039922645.1 Solirubrobacteraceae bacterium
TCCCCGACAGGCACCAGCGCGCCACCCGCCCAGCCACCGCCCCGCCCAAGTGCCGCTACGCGCCCAGCACCAACCCGAGCAGCTCGTCGGCCAGCCCGCTCGGGGCGACCAGCAGCCCTTCGGGCTCCTCGCCGCGCTCGGGCAGCGTGTGGACGCTGAGCCCGGCCTGAGCGGCGATCAGCTGCCCGGCGGCGCGGTCCCAGTGTTTGAGACCCCGCTCGTAATAGGCGTCGTAGCGCCCGCAGGCGGACCAGCACAGGTCGAGCGCGGCCGCGCCGGCGCGACGAATGTCCCGTACCCGGGGCAGGACACGGGTCAGCGCTTCAGCCTGGCCGGCTCGCACCTCGGCGCTGTAGCCAAAGCCGGTCGAGACGAGGGCCACGGCCAGATTGCTCTGGGACGAGGCGTGAATCTCCTCCCCGTTCAGCTCAGGCGGGCCGCTGCGGGTGGCGGTGAAGCATTCATCGCGGATCGGGTCCAGAACGACGCCGGCCAGGCCGCCGTCGGTGTCCTCGCAGGCCACGCTGACCGCGAACTGCGGCACCCCGAACAGGAAGTTGGTCGTCCCGTCGAGCGGATCGATCACCCAACGAAGCTCCCCGTGGCCGGTCGCCCCGCCCTCCTCACCGAGGATCGCATCGTCCGGGCGACGCCGGCCCAGGACGTCCCGGATCGCCGACTCGGCCTCCACGTCGGCTTCGGAAACGAGATCGGTGGGCGAGCTCTTGGCCTGCACCCTGTTGCGATCGGACCCGAAGCGGGGTCGCAACCTGGCCGCCGCCGCCCAGGCGGCTTCCTGAGCGATCTCGAGCAGCTGCGCTTCCTCGGCGGATCCGCTCATCGATGCGTTTATAGCGACTCACGGCTCGCCCCTTGTGGTCCGCCTGGGATCATGGCGCGGCAATGGCCGTGGCTGACACAGTTACCGGACTGACCCGGTTCCCCCGTCGGGGCGCGTGCACCAACGCCGAGCGCCGCGCCGCGACATGGCTCGCCGGTGAACTCCGCTCCGACCGCCGCGAGGCGATCATCGAGACCTTCTGGTGCCGTCCGAACTGGGCCCTGGCCCACGCCTGGCACGCCGGCCTGGCCGTCCTCGGCAGCCTCCTCACGGTGGCCTCGCCCAAGGTCGGTGGAGCGATCATCATCGTCGCGCTGCTCTCCGTCCTCTGTGACGGCCTCCTCGGGGTCTCGCTCGGTCGGCGTCTCACGCCCGAGCGGGCCAGCCAGAACGTGGTCAGCCCTCCGCCCTCCGACGCACCTCCGGTACGACTGATCATCACCGCCAACTACGACGCCGGACGCATGGGCCTGGTCCATCGCCCGTGGCTGCGCCGCCCGGCGGCTGGCCTGAGGAACCTGCTCGGCCCGCTTTCGCTCGGCTGGCTCGGGTCCCTGGTGCTCGCCTGCGCGTGGGTGCTGGTGACCGCCGTGCTGCGCAACGGCGGTAGCACCGGGTCGACGGTAGCCGTTCTCCAGCTGATCCCAACCGCCGCGCTGGTCCTGGCCTTCGCCCTCCTGCTCGAGCTGGGCAGCTCGGGCTTCGGACCCGCGGCGGGTGACAACGCAACCGGCACCGCGCTCGCGGTTGCGCTGGCTCGGGCCCTCGATGTCGCGCCGCCCCAGCGGCTTGCCGTGGAAATCGTCCTTCAGGGCGCCGGAGATGGCGCAATGCTCGGACTGAGCCACCACCTCGGGGCGCGCCGCCGTGAGCTCGACGCCGGCCGGGCCATCGTCCTCGGGCTCGGCCCGGCCGGGGCCGGGCGTCCCCGCTGGTGGACCAGCGACGGGCCGCTCATTCCGCTGCGTTTCCTGCCCCGGCTGGCCCAGTTGGCCGCCGAGGCCGACGAGGCCGCACACGGCCCACCAGCCGACGCGAAGTCCGAGCCCACCGCCCGCCCCCACCGCGGGCGTGGCGTATCCCCGGCCTATCCCGCCCGCCTGCGCAGCCGGCCGGCGATCACCATTGGCGCGCTCGACGCCGCCGGTATTGCCCCACACTCGCACCTGCCCACCGACACCGCGGAGAACCTCGACCGCATCGCCGCCGACCGGCTGCTCGAGCTGGCCCTCACCCTGGTCGACGCCATCGACGCCGACCTGCCCGCAACCGCGGCCCCGAACCCGCGCGGCGCCCCGGGCGGCCCAACAACCGCCAACGCCGTCACCCGGCCGGCCCAGTGAGCCAGGAACCGGTGGTGATCCTCGCCGGCGGCACCGGCGGAGCCAAACTGGCGCGGGGGATGCTCGACGTGGTCGGTGAAGACCTGGTGGTTATCGCCAACACGGGGGATGACATCGAGCTCTACGGGGCGTATGTCTCCCCGGACCCGGACCTGATCACGTTCTGGCTGGCCGACCGCATCGACGCCCGTGGCTGGGGCCTTCGGGACGACACCTTTCAGGTCATGGACGGTCTGCGCGAGCTCGGCGTCGACGTGTGGTTCAACCTCGGTGACAAGGATTTGGCCATCGGCCTCGAGCGTGCCCGGCGCCTGGACGAGGGCGAGACATTGACAGAGGCCCAGCAGGCCATCTCCGACGCCCTGAAGGTGCCGGCCCGGATCCTGCCCATGGCCGATCAGCCGGTGCGAACGCGTGTCCTGGCCGGCGAGCGTTGGTGGCCACTCCAGGAGTTCCTGATCCGCCAGTGTGGCCAGGGCGAGGTGCGCGACGTCGACTTCCGGGGCCGCGGCGCCGCGCGACCGACCCCGGGGGTCCTGGAGGCGGTCGAGACCGCCCGGGCGATCATCATCGGCCCTTCGAACCCGGCCATTTCCATCGGTCCGATCCTGACCGTGCCCGGGATGGCCGAAGCGATCCAGGCCAGCCGGGCGCCGACGGTGGCCGTGAGCCCGATCGTCAACGGCGCGATCCTCAAGGGGCCGACCGAGGCCTTCATGCGCTGGCGCGGTCAGCCACTCGATGCCGCCGGCGTGGCCGCCATGTACGCCCCGCTGCTGGACGGGATCGTGGCCACCGAGCCCGCACCCGAGCTCCCGACCCTTGAGACCGACACCCTGATGGACACGCCCGACAGGCGCCGGCGGCTGGCCGAGCGGGCGCTCAGCTTCGCCCTCGATCTGGCCTAAAGGCCTGCACCGGAATCTGAGTAGCGTTGGCACCCGTGGCCACCACTTTCGCCATCCTTCCCATGAAGGGCTTCGACACGGCCAAACGGCGCCTGCGCTCGTCGCTTGATCCGCTGACGCGACGCGTACTCGTCCAAGCCATGTTCTCCGACGTCCTCGTCGCTATCGGTCGGAGCCAGGGCATCGCTGGCCTGATCGTGGTCAGCGGTGACCACGGCGCCCAGACGATCGCCGAGGGCTACGGGGCCCACGTGGCCACCGATGAGCAGCAGGGGCACAATCATGCCGCCACGGTCGGCATCCGCCGGGCGGTGGAACTGGGCGCCGACCGGGTTCTGCTCGTGCCCGGGGATTGCCCGCTGCTGGACCCGATCGAGATCGACGCGCTGATCGACCGACCCTCTGCGGACCGCTCCGTGCTGATCGTCCCTGACCGCCACGGCAGCGGGACCAATGCGCTGTTGATCACCCCACCCGATGTCTTTTCGCCCGCCTTCGGCGCCGGCAGTCGCGAGCGCCATGAACGCATTGCCCAGGACGCCGGTCTGAGCTTCGAAACGGTGACCGTTTCCTCCCTGTCCCTCGACGTCGACACGCCCGAGGACCTGTCCGCGGTCAAGAAGACCCTGGCCACGCACCACGGGAGCGCGGCCCACACTCGCGGGATGCTGGCTCAGATGACCCGGACGGCCGGGCGCTGATGCTGACCGCGGTGGCTCTCCGGGACTTGCCCGAGATCGGCTCGGGAGACGACCTCGCTCGCCTGCTTGCCCGCGCCATGCCGGCGGAGCGGCCCACGAACACTGACATTCTCGTCGTGGCCCACAAGGTGGTCTCGAAATCTGAGGGTCGCATGCGCCGGCTTTCGACGGTCACCCCGACCTCACGTGCCGAGGGAATGGCGACGCTGCTGGGCAAGGACCCCCGCCATGTGCAGGTGATCCTCGATGAGACCCGCCAGGTTCGGCGGGCCGACCACGGGGTGCTGATCTCGGTGACCCATCATGGTTTCGTGTGCGCGAATGCCGGCGTTGACGCGTCCAATGCGCCCGATGACGACACGCTGATCCTCCTCCCCACCGACCCGGACCGATCGGCCCGACACCTCCGCGCGCGGCTGAAGGCCCTGACCGGCATCGCCCCCGCCGTCCTCATCACCGATTCCTTCGGTCGCGCCTGGCGCCACGGCCAGTGCGATGTGGCCATCGGCTGCGCCGGGCTAGATCCGCTGGAGGACTGGCGCGGACGAGGCGACGCCCGCGGGCGCGAGCTCCGGGCGACCTGGATCGCGGTGGCCGATCAGCTCGCCGGCGCAGCCGACATGGCCCGGGCCAAGAACGCTCAGCAGCCCGCGGTGCTGATCAGCGGGGCGGGGCGGCACGTGACCGAGAAGGACGGTCCGGGGGCCCTCGCGCTGCTGCGCGACTCCGAGCAAGACCTGTTCAGGTGACGGTCGGCGCGCCGACGGCGTGAAACCCGCCGTCGACGTGGATGATCTCGCCCGAAATGGCCCGGGCATAGTCGGACAGCAGCCAGCAGATGGCGCTGGCCACAGGAGCGGGATCGTCCATGTCCCAGCCCAGCGGGGACTGGGCGCGCCACAGCTCGGCCAGCGACTCAAAACCCGGGATACCGCGGGCCGCCACCGTGCCCAGCGGGCCGGCTGAAATCAGATTGACGCGGATGCCCTGGGGGCCGAGATCGCGGGCCAGATAGCGCGAGACCGACTCGAGCGCGGCCTTGGCCACCCCCATCCAGTCGTAGATCGGCCAGGCCACGCTGGCGTCGAAGTCCAGTCCGACCACACTGCCTCCGCTCTCCATCAGCGGCGCCACGGCGGCGGCCAGCGCCTTGAGCGAAAAGGCACTGGTCTGAAAGGCAGCCATGGCGCTCTCCGCCGGGGCGGTCATGAAGCCTCCACCCAGCGCGTCTTGCGGGGCGAAGGCGATCGCGTGGAGCACGCCGTCCACCTGACCCCAGCGCTCCCGGAGTGACTCGGTGAGGGCTTCGAGGTCCTCGGGACGGTTGACGTCGAGCTCGAGCACGTCGACGGGCTGGGGCAACCTTTGCGCCGCGCGCTCGGTCATGCGCTTCACCCTTCCGAAGCTGGTCAGCAGAACCTCGGCCCCCTCCCGCTGAGCCTGCTCGGCGGCGTGAAAGGCGATCGAGTCCTTGGTGATTACGCCAGTGATGAGCAGGCGCTTGCCAGCTAGGATCACCTGGTGGCACCGCCGGCGGCGAACGCGTCCAGCGCCATCGCCAGCCGATCCCGCGTCTCGGCGGGAGCGATGATCTCATCCACGAAGCCCTCGGCGGCGGCACTCTGCGCCAGCAGGTGCTCGCGCGCGTAGACGTCGGCCAGCCGGTCGCGCTCGGCCTCGGGGTCACTGGCGACGCGCAGCTCGCGCCGATTGACGATCCCCACCGCGGCTTTGGCACTCATGATTCCGAGTTCAGAGTCGGGCCAGGCGAGGACGAGGTCGGCGCCCAGGTCCCGCGAGTTCATGGTGATGTAGGCGCCGCCATAGGACTTGCGCAGCACCACGGTCAGCTTAGGGACCGTGGCTGAGGCGAAGGCGCGCACCAGCTGCGCGCCGCGGCGGATCACGCCGGCCTGCTCCTGGCGGGAACCGGGCATGAAGCCTGGCGTGTCGACGACGGCCAGCAGAGGCACCCTGAAGGAGTTGCAGAAATCAACGAAGCGAGCCGCCTTCTCCGAGGCCTCGGCGTCCAGTACGCCGCCCAAGTAGCGGGGCTGGTTGGCCACGATGCCCACGGCGTGCCCGTTGATCCGGGCCAGGGCCGTGACCACGTTGCGGGCCCAGCGGGGATGCAGCTCCTGAAGGCTCTCGGTGTCGATGATGGCGGCCAGGGCGTCGCGCACGTCGTACACGCTGCGCTGAGCCGCGGGCACGAAGGCTCCTGGGTCGGGATGGGCCGGCTCCCGGCCCGCGACGCGGATCGGCGTTGCCCCGGTGGAGGCGGGCAGGTAGCTGAGCAGCACCCGCACCCGCGCCGCGGCACTGGCCTCATCGCGTTCGACCAGGTGGCAGACACCGTTGCGGGCATGGACGTGCGGTCCGCCCAGCCCGGCGGCGTCGATCTCCTCGCCCAGCGCCTCGCGGACCACGGCGGGGCCGGTGAGGAACATGGCCGCATCCTCGGTCATGATGATCAGGTCGGTCAGCGCCGGCGAGTAGGCCCCGCCGCCAGCTGAGGCACCGGAGACGATCGAGATCTGCGGAACGCGGCCGGTTAGGGCCACGGTCTGCCGGAAGATCCGTCCGTATCCGGCCAGTGCCGCCGTCCCCTCCTGCATCCGCGCCCCACCGGACTCGACGAACGAGACCACTGGCATCCCGGCCCGCTCGGCCATGCCCAGGAGGCGGACGATGGTGTCAGCGTGGCGTTCGCCCAGGCTTCCGCCCAGGAAGGCCCCGTCCTGCGCGTAGCACGCGATCGGGCGCCCGTTGACCAGGCCGGTTCCGGCCACGACGCCGTCGCCGGGGATCGCTCGTTCGCCCAGTCGTGTCGAACGCACGCTGGAGCGCATGACGCGCAGACTGCTTGGATCGCACAGGGCCTCCAGCCGCTCGAGCGGACTCAGCCGCTCTCCGGGGACCAGCTGCGTGGTAGCGCTCATGACGGCGCTCCGCGGAAGGCCAGGGCAACGTTGTGGCCACCGAAGGCAAACGAGTTGGAGATGGCCAACGGGGGATGTCCGTTGCCGGTGATTAGCGGCCGGGACTCGCCGGGCACGTAATCGAGATCAAGCTCGGGATCGGGTTCCTCGTAGCCCAAGGTGGGGGCGATGACGCCGGTGATCAGCGTGCGGATGGTGGCCACCGCCTCGACCGCCCCGGCCGCGCCGAGGAGATGGCCGATGGAGGACTTGGTCGAAGAGATCGGCACCCGGTGGGCGTGCTCGCCGAGAGCGAGCTTCAGGGCCGCTGTCTCGGCGGCATCGTTGAGCGGCGTCGAGGTCCCGTGGGCGTTGACGTAGTCAACTTCGGCCGGCGTGGCGCCGGCATCGGTGAGGGCCAGCTCGATGGCCCGGGAGGCAGGACGCCCGGTCGGCTCCGGCGCGGTGAGATGGAAGGCATCGGAGGTAGAGCCGTAACCGACCAGCTCAGCCAGGATCGTAGCCCCACGGGCCTTGGCCGCGTCGGCTTCTTCGAGCACGAGCATCCCCGCCCCCTCCCCCATCACGAAGCCGTCGCGACGGGCGTCGAAGGGCCGTGAGATCCCGGTCGGCGACAGGGCCTGAATGGCGTTGAAGCAGGCGAAGCCAAATTCGGTCAGCGTCGCCTCGGCACCGCCGCAGACGGCGGCATCGGCATCCCCGTACTGGATCATGCGCAGGGCCGCGCCCAGCGCGTGACCGCCACTGGCGCAGGCTGAGACGACGCCATAGCTCTGGCCCCGCAGCCCGTGCTTCATAGACACCGCGGCGGCCGCGGCGTTGGGCATGTACATCGGGATGCCCAGCGGAGCGACCATCTTCGCCCCCCGGTCGCGCATCACGTCATGCTGGGTTTCGACCGTGTCGATGCCGCCAATCCCGGTGGCGACCACACAGCCGATCCGTGTCGAGTCATAGGGTGACTCGCCGTCCCACCCGGCCTGGTCAAGGGCCTCACCCGAGGCGACGACAGCGAACTGCGCGAAGCGGTCCAGGCGACGAGCCTCCTTGGTCGAAAGGAACTGCTTGGGCTCGAAGTCGCGGCAGCCCCCAGCGCCGTCGGCGATGCCGACGACCCCTTCGGCCCAGCGCTCATGGAGCGGGACCGCACCGATCCCGAGCGGGCTGACCGCGCCCACGCCGGTGACGACGACCTTCCTTCTGTCCGGCATCGGGGCCACTACTCCGCCCGCTCAACGATCAGGTTAATGGCGTCTCCGACCGTCTTGAGCTCCTTCATGTCCTCGCCCTTGAGGACCACGCCATACTCATCCTCGACGACCTGGGCCAGTTCGACCAGATCCAGCGAGTCGATGTCCAGCTCTTCGAAGGTGGCGCTGCGGGTGATCTGGCTCTGGTCGGGACCAAAGCTGGCCAGCGTTTCCACCACGCGACCCTCGACCTGCTCGGTTGTCACTGACATTCCTGCTCCTTTCGAAACACGCATTTCATGCCGCTAGGCCGCCGTCTACCGATAGCACTGCCCCGGTGACATAGCTCGCATCGTCAGAGAGGAGGAAGCGCACGCACGCTGCTACCTCCTCCGGGGTTCCCGCTCGGCGCGCAGGCACCTGCGAGAGCAAGTCCTGGTTGACGCCCGCGGTCATCTCGGTATCGATCCAACCGGGAGCCACGGCATTGACGGTCACCCCGCGCCGAGCGACCTCCACCGCGGCCGTCTTGGTCAGTGCGATCAACCCCGCCTTGGCCGCAGCGTAGTTGGCCTGGCCCGGGTTGGCCCGCAGGCCGACGACCGAGGAAATGTTGACGATGCGTCCGGCGCGCGCCCGCAGCATGGGTCGCAGCGCCCGGCGGGTGAGACGGAAGGCCGCGCTCAGGTCGGTTTCGATCACCGAGTCCCACTCATCGTCGCCCAGCGACGGAGTGAGGTCGTCGGCGCTGATGCCGGCGTTGTTGACCAGCCCGAGAACCGGGCCGTCGAAATGTGATTCCAGCGCGCCGAACAGCGTCTCCGCCGCCGACCGATCGACGACGTCGGCCTGAAGCGCGACGGCCTGGCCGCCGGCCTCCTCGATGGCGCCGACGACCGCCTCGGCACCGGCTCGATCGGCGCGGTAGTTGACCCCCACCCGCCATCCGTCAGCAGCCAGAGCGCGGGCGATCGCCGCACCGATGCCGCGCGAGCCACCGGTGACCAGGGCGCAGCCGTCCTGACGAAGATCAGCCACCGGAGCCCCACTCCACGACGGCACCGCCCCAGGTGAAGCCGGCGCCGAACGCGCTGAGCAGCACGCGGGCTCCCGGGCGCAAGCGGCCGTCCTGCT
The DNA here is from genome assembly GCA_039922645.1 of Solirubrobacteraceae bacterium. Classification (GTDB taxonomy): domain Bacteria; phylum Actinomycetota; class Thermoleophilia; order Solirubrobacterales; family Solirubrobacteraceae; genus Palsa-465. Next base: position 9,060 of record JBDTEE010000231.1, read on the forward strand.
CGGCGGCCAGGAGAGCCACCGGTAGCGTGGCCGCCGAGGAATTCCCAATTAGCTCGATGCAATCGACGACTCGCTCGGGGGCCAGCCCGAGGCGCTCCCCGAGGGCACGGGTGATGCGCGCGTTGGCCTGGTGGTAGACGAACAGGTCGATATCGGTCAGCTCGAGCCCTGACCGGGCCACGGTCTCCAGCGTCACCGCGCTCATCCGGGCGATGGCGTTGCGAAACACCTCGGGACCGTCCATGCGCAGAACGCGTTCGGTCTGCGTGGCGATGATCGTCTCAGCGTGGGAGCCGTCGGCGCCGAGGACGATCGGTCCGATCACCCCTCGCCCATCGCCGCCGACGCCCAGCACGACGGCTCCGGCGGCATCGGCGAACAGCGGCGCGGTGCGGCGGTCCTCGTAGTCGGTGACCCGGGTGATGAAGTCAGCTCCGATGAGGAGCACGTACTGGGCCCGGCCGCATTCGATCTGGGCCGTCCCCTGAGCTAGGCCAACCACGAACCCGCTGCAGGCCGCCCCGACATCGAACGCACCGGCCCGGTGCGCGCCCAGCGCGTGGGCAACGATCGGCCCCGTGTTGGGCGTGATCTCGTCCGGGGTCATGGTGGCCACGATGACCAGGTCCAGTTCGGCCGCGGGCAGACCGGCGCGCTCAAGCGCCGCCGCGCCGGCGACGGCGGCGTAGTCGCTCAGTCGCTCATCGGGTGCCGCCCGGCGCCGCTCGCGGATGCCGGTGCGGGAGAAAATCCACTCCTCACTGACCCCGAGTTGGGTGGCCAGCTCGGCGGTACTCAGGCGGCCTTCGGGCAGGGCGGTGGCCACC
>JBDTEE010000232.1:0-13448 GCA_039922645.1 Solirubrobacteraceae bacterium
CCGAGTCGGCAACACGGTGGTTGTGGGGTCTGCCGCCGGTCTGGATCTGAACCGGATCCGCAGTCAGGTGGCGACCGATCCGTCACCCACGCGGCTCACCGTCTCGAAATGACGGCCCGGATCGCGCCCCCGGTGCTGCGGTTACGGCGCCGTCCCTCCGGCGCCGGCCTCTCTGACCGTGAGCGCCAGGCTCTGATCCGCCCCCACGCCATCAATCCGCCCGTCATGCACGCCCGCGTTTTCGGGCGCGCACCGCTCGCGCGGGAGACGGTGATCGTCTCCTTCGTCGACGGCGCCCGGGTGCGCGCCGACGCGCTGGGTGCGCTGGGTGCGCTGGCCGACGCGATCGGCGGCGAACGGCTGGGATCGGAGGTTCGTCAACTGCTCGTCGCTCACCCACCTCCGCTCGAGGCCGAAGGGCCCGACGTCATCCCGGCCCTGCGCGCGACCTACGCGGCCCAGGAGCGGGGGGCGGTGCGGATTGCCGCCAGCCTCGACGGGTTCTAGCGAGCGAACTCGCCCGGGTGAATTCGCACGTAGAGCAGTGTCGGCGCGGTGCGGACATCGGTCAGGGGGTAGAGGCGCGCCCGAGTTATCGGCCGTCCGACGAGCCGGAAGTCACGCGCGAGCTGGGTCCGGAAGAAGTGGGCGTCAAAGCCACCGTCCAGTACCACCGCCTCGATGTGGTCAGCATTCAGCGCGTCGCCCAGCGCGTCCTGCAGCACCTGCCGTCCGCGCGGGGAGCCCGAGCGCAGGACGTCACTTATCGCTTCCGCCTGGGCGAAGCTGCCCTTTCCGGCTTCGGTTGCGTACCAGGGGTGGCGGAGAACCAACACGTTGGCGGGCAGCTCCCGCAAGGCGCTTATCAACGGCAAACCCGCGGCCTCCTGGGCTGTGGTGGGGATCTGTGCGCTCAACGGGTAGCGCAGCAGCCCGACCTGCAGGACTAGGGCCGCGCAGAGCAGGACCGCGGTCAACCGCCGACGCGAGCCGCGCCATAGACGAGACCCGGCCAGCCCGGCCAGCAGCGCAAAGGCGGCATAGGCCGGCATGAGGACGTTGGCGTAGCCCCCCGTATGCAGGCGGGAGATCCAGGCCGCACCGATCAGGCCTGCGGCGCCGGCCATCCAGTAGACCTCGCGCCAGCCGAGGGCGGTAGTGAGGGCGCCACGGCGGACACCGGACAGGGAGGCGACCGAGCCAGCGCGGACCCGCACGGCCCCGGCGACGAACAGGACGAGGAGGAGCGGCCACTGGTGGCCGATTACGTCATTGCTCCAGAACTGGATCCAGACCTGTTTGGCCCACGGCTGATGGGCCAGCTCGTCGAAAACGTAGTAGCGGTACCAGCCGTCGGTGAGGCCGTCGAGCGCCAGCGTCGAGGCCACGAGCAGTCCGAGCAGGGTCAGGACCGCCGTAATCGCCACGCGCGGTCGAACCAGGAGCAGATAGCCAATGACTGGCAGCAGCGCGACCACGGCGATCTGCTTGGTGAAGAAGGCCAGGAAGACGAGCAGGCCGAGGCCCAGCCCGCCCCTGACGCCCCTGGCCCTCGCTCCCCAGGCCAGCGTGACCAAGCTGAGCGCCAGGAATAGTGAGTCAACGCGACCGGTGTCAAACCAGGCCCCTGAGATCCGAAACGAGGCGGCGAACAAACCGGCGCTGACCAGACCAGCGAGCCACTCGCCCGTCTCGCGTGTGACGACCCAGGCCAGAGTGGCCATCGAAATCAGCGAAGCGGCCAAGGACACCAAGCGGAGGGGAAGGAAGCCCACGCCGGTGATCTGGCCCAGCGCCGCCGAGATCCAGTAGTAAAGGGGTGTGTACGTCCAGCCGACGAAGTGCAACGAGGGCGCCGCGTAGAGCGAGTGGCCGCCCGCGACTCGGGCGGCGAGCTCGACCGACCCCCCCTCCATCCAGTCGAGCTCGAAGGCGTAGCCGACGCGATGGAGGGCCACCCAAACGTAGGCCAGGATGGGTGCCGCGGCAATGAATGCCATCAGACCGAGAAGGGCCCGGCCGATAGCCCGCTCGGGCCAGCTCCGCCCAACCGCGCGGAGGCCTCGCCGTTGCGCCACGGCCAGGCTCATGCCGCGACCCTGCCCCGGTGAAGGATCACGTTTCGATCTAGACGGCCGCCGATGAATCCTTCGGGCCGGCCGCCCTGCGCGTCGAGGTAGGCGAGCTGGCGGGAGATCGTGCCCAGCCGCCCGGGGAAAACGTGATCGAGCATCCAGGTCTGGATCGCCACCCCGCCCCCCGCGGTGGCCAGAACGCGCAATGCACGGGCCTGCTGCGGATAGTCGATCAGCGAGGCGGTGCTGATCAGCCAATAGCCGCCCGCTGTCGTCGGGCGGGCGGTGATCTGACTGCGGTGGATGTGGCCGGAAAGGGCAGCAATGACACGAGGCTGGCGGTCGAGCAAAGCGAGGATCGGACCGGCGCCCTGCGCGCCGGTCAGCGGCTGGTGGGACACGATCAGGACCCACCGCTCGCCGGCACCGGCCAGTTCGCCGGCTAGCCACTCGGCCTGACCGGGTGTGACCAGGCCGCCAGACCCACCAGCACGCCGGGCCAGGTCCAGGACGATGACGCGCAGGTGGACTCCGATGTCGGCGGCGTAATCCAGCCGACCAAGCCTGCCGTTGCGCCCTGCGGCTGCCTCGAGCAGTCCGACCGCCTCGTTGGCCGCGAGCTGGCGGCGGGTTGGGTCGGCGGGAACATCGACCTTGGCGGACCTCAGTGCCTGGGCCAGAAAGCCATCGACCAGCCCGGGGCTCGGCGGTCCGTCAGGCGAGATATCGGCGGCCTTCAGGCTACGCGCGCCGCCGAACCCGGGCGGCAGCGTTAGCCCGCTGGGAAGATCCCAAATCGCCTGTGCGCCCAGAGCCAGCGCGCGAGTCTGGGCGGTGGGAGCGATCTCGCCCGCCACGAGGATGTCGTGGTCGCCCAGCACCGGCAGCCACGGAACCCCGAGCCCCGGGCCGGCGAAGGCACGGCTGGCGGCGTGCAGCAGCCCCGGGTGGCGCGGGTCGTCCAGGTCCGGGCGGTAGTAGAAAGGGTCGGCGTCGACCGGCGACTGAACGCCGAAGTATCCGGACGGCCCGCTCCCGGGCCGAGTCACGCCACCGGCGAGCACGGTGAGCGCAATGGTCATCTCGTTGGCCTGGTCGTTGTCGATCAGGTCGCCTCCCTGGATCACCGCGTCGGGGCCAAGGGCTCGCACCGCGCGGACAGCGCCGGTCAGCACCTGGGCGGTCAAGGTCTCCTGGGGACGAAAGGTGGACTGAAAGGGCGGCCCGAGCCGGTCGAGGAACGTGACCCGGGCGGGAGATGCGGCGTCGAGAACATGGGCGTCGGTGAGATGAGCGAGTGTGCCGAGTGTGGCCACGGGCGCGGCCGAGGGACCCAGTTCGGTCCGCGTCCGCAATGGCTCGCCGGAGCGTGGACTGAGTTGGCCCGTGCCCAGGGGGTCGCCGTAGGTAGTGCGCAGCGTGGAGCCACTGCGGTCGGGGACGATCGTCCCTGGCCGCCCGCAAGCCGAGGCGAGCAGCGCTGAGCCGACGGCTGCGTGGGTCAGAGCTTGGCGACGAGTCAGCCGACGGATCACGGGCCGACCAACCCGGCGATCACGGGTTCGCGGGACGCACGCCGGGTGACCACGAGCACGGCCAGGGCGCCGGCCACTAGGAGGCCCCCGATGACTAGAACGATCTGGACCAAACCAGCGTTCAGCTCAAGCGTCGCGTAGCTCGCCGCCAACTGGGACAGCGCCGGACCGAGCACGAGACGCTCAAGGAGAACACCGAACACGGCCGCGGGCACGACCAACGCCAGGACCGCGCCGGCCAGTAAACGCAGGATCGCCGCCGCCCCGGCCCCGGTGGCCCGGAGGACGGCCACGGTTCCCCGCCGCTCCTGGAGCGTGAGCGTGCAGGTCTGCACCAGCGCGTACAGGCAAACCAGCCCGTCCACAATCGCCATCGCGCGCAACAGGGCTCGTAGCGTGGCGACAAGAGGCGCGCCGCGCGCCGTGGCGCCCGCAGCCGGGGTGGCTGGCGCCCCGAGCCGCGTCAGGGCCTGCGACACCGCGGCCAGGTCGGCGCCTGGAGCAAGGCGGATGGCGATCTGTTCTGAGGCCCGTGGGGCGCCGTGCAGCAGCGCTCGCGCCGGGATGTAGGCCACACGCCCATCGTGGTCAAGCGAGCTGACGATGCCCGCCACGCGCAAGCGCAACTCGACACCGGTCGGCAGCGCGATGGCCAGAGTCGATCCAGGACTGAGGCCGAGCGCGTCGGCCAGGCCGGCGCCGACCTCGGCCTGACCTGGGCCTCGTAAACGATGTCCGGCGGTTAGCGGCGGAGCCTCAAACACTGTGTGGTCGCCCGGGTAGGCGACCACGTCCAGCGTCTCCCCAAGCGCAAACGAATCCACTGCCTCGACCTGATAGCGGGGCGCGGCGGCCTGTACCCCGGGGATGGCGCGCACTCGACCGACTCCCGACGCGGGCAGGCTGGCGGTGAGCTGGTACCGCTTGCCCAGCGCTCCGGGGTCGGTCTCCAGCGCGCTCAGGGCTGAGGCGAGGGCCAAAAGGAGCAGTACGAACGCGGTGGAGGCTCCCAAAGTCAAGGCCGTGGCGATTAGACGAGCCCGCCGGGCAACCAGGAGACGGGCCCCAAGCGACACCATTCCCGGCCGCGAGCCTCTGGCCCGGCCGAGACGGCTCCCCCGACTCGACCTGAGCTCGGCCCCCTGAAGCAAAGCCACTGGCGGCCGCCCCGCCGCTCGCCACGCGGGCCAGGCGGCGGCAAGAGCCGGAGTACCGACACTGAGCAGCCAGCCGGTGCAGAGTGGAAGGATGAGGGCCGCGCCAGGCGGCGGCTCGTTGAGCATGGTCAGTAGGCGGTCGCTGGGCCCAACTGCGGCGATGAAGCCGGCGAGCAGTCCCAGCGTGGCCGCGGGAATGGCGACGACAAGCACCTCGACGACCTGCGTGGTGACCAGGTAGCCACGCGAGGCGCCCAGGGCGCGGGTGATGCCGATGGTCGTCAGGCGGCGCTGGATCTCCGCCCGGGCGGAAGCGGCCAGCATGACCCCGGCAGTGGCCAGGGCGAAGAGCGAAAGGGCCACCAGCAGATCGATCACGATCCCGGCGGCCTGATCGAGAAGGACCCGTACCCCGGACCGCGTGATCACGCGTAGTCCGTGCAGTCCGAAGCTGGTGGTGCGGGCCTGGACGAGCACGGCACCGAGCAGCCGCGGGTCGCGCAACCAGAGCTCAACGACGCTCACCTGCGGGTTTGGATCAGACCCGAACCTGGCCGCGATGCCGGCCCGCGAGAGGTAGAAGCGCGGAACGCCGAGGGGGAAGCCAACGTCGTCGGGAGCCTCGGCGAAGCCCACCACTCGCAGCGAACCGAGCCCGTCCACCCTGAGGGTGCCACCGAGAGGGATCCCCCAGGCCTGAGCCAAGCCGCGTTCGATCACCACGTCGCCGAACCGGTTACCGACGTTGCGCCCGGCGACGATCGCGTAGCCACGCCGGCCTGGCCCCACCACCTCCGCCGACGCCTGTTCGTTACGGTGGCCGCGCGCCGTGATGCCCACGTTGGTGAACTCCATCCGAGTCGAGAAGGCGGCGATGTCGGGGAGGGCCCGGATTCGGCGGACCACCCGCTGGTAGGACTGTGGGTCGAAGCGGACGATGACGTCCGGGAGGTCGGCGGCCCGCGCGGCCCGAGCAAACCCGCCGCCCAGCCCGTCGGCGATGACCAGGGCAACGGACAGCATCGCCGCCGCCAGTGCTATCCCCAACCCGGTAAGAAGAGCGCGGCGCGACCGGGCTCGTAGAGCCTCCAACGCCTGCGCGGCCAACCCGGTCACATCAGGCGCTCGCTGGCCGGTCGCGCTGGTTGCGCCGGTTGCGCCGGTTGCGCCGGTCGGGTCCGGGGATCGGCGTGAGATCCTCCGCCATCCAGCCTCCCGTCCTGCAAGCGCAGGACGCGACCGGCGATGGCGGCAGCATCGGGCTCATGGGTGACCAAGATCACCGCGCGTCCCGGCAGGGAGCGCAGCGCGCCCAGCACAAGCGCAGCATTCTCGGCGTCCAGATTCCCCGTGGGCTCATCCGCCAAAATGAGCTGTGGGTCGTTGACCAGCGCGCGGGCGATGGCGAAGCGCTGCTGCTCGCCGCCGGAGAGCTCGTGCGGCAGGTGACTGGCCACCGCACCCAGGCCGAGCTCATCGATCAATCGGCGGCCCCGGCGCTGCCCCCCTGACGGGGCGCCGGGCAGCCGCGCTGGAAGCATCACATTCTCGATGCCGCTCAGCTCGGGGACGAGATGGAAGGACTGAAAGACAAAGCCGATGTGACGCAGTCGCGTTCGCGCCAGCCGCCGCGGACTGTTTCCGGTCAGCCGCTGGCCGGCCACGGTTATCTCCCCCGAGTCAGGCCGGTCGAGGCCGCCCAGCATGTGTAGCAGCGTGGATTTGCCGCTCCCGGAGCGGCCGAGAACGGCCACGATCTCATCGGCCTCCACCCGCAGGCTCACATCGGCGAGAACGCGCCGGGCCGCGCGGCCCTGTCCGACCGTCTTGCTTACCGCGCTAGCTTCAAGAACCGGCACCGATTCACGGTACCGGGCCGGTGGGGGCGGGCCGCCGGGAGCCCACTGCCGGCCGGTGACCGGAGCGCGAGACAGGCCGGGAACCGGGGGACGGGGAACCCCTCCGCAGGCGAGCAAACCAGCGCGTCCCCAACGGCCACACCGCGCTGACGGCGAAACCGCCGGCCCGAGCGATGCGAGCAATGTCCGGCACCGCCACTCGAGCCCATGGGAACCATGGGCTGACCGTGCCGTCGGTCTCGATCCGGGCGAGGGTCGAGCAGGTTGATCCATCAGGGGAGTCGATCTCGACAAGCACCTCCCCGCTGTCCACCAGCAGGGCCGTCAGTCGGGCCAACAGCCGCTCGGGCGAACCCCCGATGCCGATATTCCCGTCCAGGAGCAGGGCACTGCGCCAGATCGCACCTCCGGGGAGATCGTCGAAGATGTCGCCGACGATCGCCCGCGTACCGCGGCCCACCGCCAGGTCGACGGCGACAGGGGACAGATCGACGCCGAGGGCCAAGACGCCGCGCTCGCTCAGCGCCCGCAGGTGCCGTCCGGGGCCGCAACCGACGTCGAGAACCGGACCGCGAAGACCGTCGAGCAGCTGCTCATCGATCGCGTCGGCCGGACCCAACCACCGCTCCAACGCCAAGGGCAGGTCCGTGCCGTCGCGGAGGCGAGCTCGATGGACGACCCGGGAGTGCCCCACCGCGCTGAGGCCATCGCCGTACATTCGCAGCGCGCTGGTCATTCAGATAGCGGCCAGCGTCCGAGCAAAGCGGGTGGCGGGCGCTGCCGCAGCCACGGCAAGGGCGTCATCGACAGTGTCGACGTCCCGCAGGGGCGGCTGCTGATGGACCCGGAGCCCCAGGTCAGTGAACCGATCCCGTTGCGCAGCCCAGGTCCTCGACGTGCTCATCGGCACAGCGTCGAACGCGCCCCGCGGAGCAGCCTTGAAACCCACACTCCAGTACCCGCCGTCCTCAGCCCGGCCCAGAACCGCGTCGGCGTTATCGCCGCTTAGAGCGCGCATCCCATCGAGCAAGAGCGCCGGAGTCAGCTGCGGCGTGTCCATACCGACCAGCAGGGCGGGCGAAGCCACGTCGTGGAACGCGGCGGCCAGGCGCTCGCCGAGGCCACGGCCGCGCTGCGGGACGAGTTCAAAGCCCGGGAGTTGCCAGCGGCGTCCGTCGCCCGAGAAGACCAGCACCCGGCGTGAGGCGGGCGTCCGGGCGACGACCTCGAGCGTGTCGAGCAGGGCAGCGCCGGCCAGGCTTGCCGCCTGGGCTGCGCTGAACGGTGGCGTCAACCGGGTCTTGGCGCGGCCGGGCAGCGGCTCCTTGGCGATGACCAGCAACGCGACGGAGGACATAGGTTGAAGCTAAGCCGTCGGGGATTACGAAAAACGAAACCACAGCCCGACTCCGTTCTCAGGCGGCGAGGGCTGTGCCACTGTCAGCCCGCATGCGGTTGTCTTTCCTTCACCCCGACCGGCCTCCCCCGGGTCCCTTCCGTCCGGAGTTCTGGCGCAGTCCGCTGCGGAACAGCCGCCTCACCGCCGTGCTCGGTCTGGTCCTGCTGATCGGCCTGCCGGTCGTGATCGTGACTGGACTGCTCTCCAATGATGCCTACCAGCCCGGCCTGGGCGGTAATGCGCTGGGTAGACACTTTGGTCCGCTGGACTTTTACCTATTTGGCTGGCCAACCCATCCGGCGTGGCTCTACGCGTTGACCCAGGGCCTACACGTGTCGGTCGGCCTAGCGCTGTTCCCCATCGTGCTGGCCAAGCTCTGGTCGGTCATTCCCCGTCTGTTCGAGTGGCCGCCGGTGCGCAACGTGGCCCACGCCCTGGAGCGCCTCTCGCTCGCCCTGCTGGTTGGCGGAGCGCTGTTCGAGTTCGTCACCGGCATTCTCAACGTCCAGTACTGGTACGCGTTTCCGTTCTCGTTCCTCCAGGCTCACTACTACGGCGCATGGGTATTCACCGGTGCCTTCCTGGCTCACGTGGTGCTCAAGCTCCCGACCATGTGGACCGCGCTGCGCACGCGCCGCGAGGTGCTGAGCCCGATGAGCGCGCAGTCGGGCGAAGGCTCCGGTATCGAGGCCGCGGCGTTGGCCTCCCCGGCCCCAGCGCCGCCGACGATGTCGCGCCGCGCTCTGCTGGGCATGGTCGGCGGCGGTTCGGCGCTGCTGGGTCTGCAGGGGGCGGCTCAGTCGATTGGCGGCCCGCTGCGCTCCGTCGCTCTGCTGCTCCCCCGTGGGCGGGACCGTCCTGGTCCCCTGGGCTTTCCGGTCAACAAGACGTGGGCCGCCGCAGGAATCGCGCCCCAACAGGTCGGAGCGGAGTGGCAGCTCGAGCTCTCGGGCGCACGTCGCGTCTCGTTGGCGCGGGCACAACTCCTGTCGCTACCGCAGCACAGCTACGACCTGCCCATCGCCTGCGTGGAAGGCTGGTCGACGACGCAGCGCTGGAGCGGAGTGCGTCTGCAGGATCTGGCCGCGGTCGCCGGCGTCCACGGACCGGCCACTGTCACCACCACCTCCCTGGAGCACGGCACCTACGGTCATGCCACCCTCGGTCACGAGCAGGTGAGCGATCCGCGCTCGTTACTGGCCCTGCGCGTCAACGGGGTGGAACTCTCACGCGACCATGGCTATCCCGCCCGCGTGATCAGCCCGGCGGTGCCCGGTGTCCACTGCACCAAATGGGTCGCGAAGATGACCTTCGGGACGGTGTCCGCGTGACCCTGGGACGACGGTTTCGCATCCTCTACGGCGCTGGTCCGCTGCACCTGCTCGCCCTGCTGGCCAGCTTCGCGCTGGCCGGCGCGGCTGTCGTGGGCTGGTTTGAGCGCCCACGCGATGTCGTGAGCGTCCTCATCTGGCTGGCGGCGGCGATCGGCCTGCACGACCTGATACTCATGCCGCTGTATTCACTACTGGATCGCATCGCCTTCTCACGGCTCAGCGCCGGACTGGACCGGCGGCGCGAAGCCCACTCCGGGCCGGTGAATGCGACCCCATTTCTTCGCATACCAGCGGTGCTCAGCGGGCTACTTCTCATCGTCTTCTTTCCGGTTATCTCCGGGTTGGGGGCCCGGACCGAGCTCGCTGCCAGTGGCATCGCCGAGCGGGCTTACCTGGTCCGCTGGCTCGCGTTGGTTGGGGTGCTCTTCGCCGGTTCGGGCGCCGCCTACGCGATCAGCGTGGCGCGGGTCCGGCACGCCTATCGCAGCACAACGACGCCGGACACCTCCGGCGACCTGGGACCCGACGACGGCTAGGTCCCTCGCAGCGGCGCTCGCGCGAACTCGGCCATGCCCAGATGGAAATCCTCCACGGCCCGGTAGCCGAGGACACGCTGGGCCTCAGCCGGACAGGCGAACACGTGGCGGACATCTCCTAACCGGAATCCACCGGTGATCACGGGCTCGGGAGTCGCCTCGCCCGTGGCGTCGGCCAGAGCCCGGGCCAGCTCACCGACGGTACGCGGAGTGCCGCTGGCCACGTTGAAGGCTCCGGGCCGAGCATCGGGAACCGTCAAGGCCAAGAGGTTGGCGCGGGCCACGTCTCGGACATGGACGAAATCCCGGCGCTGGCCTCCATCCTCAAAGACACGGGCGGCCCGGCCCGCGGCCATCGCGCTGGCGAAGATCGCGGCCACGCCGGCGTAAGGCGTGTCCCGCGGCATACGGGGTCCGTAGACGTTGTGGTAGCGCAGCGCGGTGACCGGGATACCTGTCTCACGCGCGAAGGCGAAACAGAGATGCTCCTGCTGCACCTTGGTCGACGCGTACACGTTGCGGGGATCGAATGGCGCGCCCTCGCTGACGGCGACGGCCACCAGCTCGCTCTGACAGTCCGGACAGCGTGGCTCAAAGTGGCCGGCGTCGAGATCATCGGGATCTCGCGGGGCGGGCGATACGCGGCCGTGCTCCGAACAGTGATAGCCGCCCTCCCCGTAGACGACCATGCTGCTGGCCAGGACCAGCCGGCGAGCCGAGACCCCGTTGGCCAGCTCGCTCAGCAGCACCGCGGTACCGAGATCGTTATGACTAACGTAGGCAGCGGTGTCGCGCATGTCGACCCCGAGCCCGACCATCGCCGCCTGGTGGCTCACCGCGTCGATGCCGCGCAACGCGCGACGTACCGTGTCGGGATCCCGGACGTCGCCCTCGATGTACTCGGCATCCGGGTTGAGGTAGTCCGGCCGCGCCGCGTGCGCCACCTCGAGCAAGACGTCGAGCACGCGTACCTGGTGACCCTGCTCCACCAGCGCGTCGACGATGTGAGAACCAATGAACCCGACGCCGCCGGTCACGAGGATCATAGCCCGGACGCTAGGTCATCGGGGCCCAGCGACCGCCCGGATCAGTGGCGTGTTTCTCACCTTGTAAGCATTTGCCAGCAAGCTTGGCAGCCGTGATTGACGTGATCCTGCCGGTGCTCGACGAGGCCGAGGCGATCCCCATGGTGCTGGCAGCGATGCCGGCCGGCTTTGCACCTTTGATCGTCGACAACGGATCCCGTGATGGATCGGCGGGGGTGGCGGCCGCCTGCGGAGCCCGGGTGGTGAGCGAGCCTTGCCGCGGCTTCGGGTCCGCGTGCTTCGCTGGCCTGATCGCCGCCAGGACAGAGGTGGTCTGCTTTATGGACTGCGATGGATCGCTTGACCCGGGTGAGTTGGGGCGCGTTACCGGGCCGGTGCTGAGCGGCGCTGCCGATCTGTGCCTGGGCGCCCGCCGAGCGGCGCCGGGGGCCTGGCCCTGGCACGCTCGGCTGGCCAACCGCGCCCTGGCCTTCGAGCTCCGGCGTCGGACCGGCGTCGCGATCACCGATCTGGGGCCCATGCGGGCCGTCCCTCGCGAGCGACTTCTCGCCCTGGGTTTGCGCGACCGCGGCTCGGGCTGGCCGCTCGAGATGGTGCTCAGCGCCGTCGCGGCCGACTGGCGTGTGGCCGAGGTGGGCGTCGGCTACCGGGTCCGGGCGGGTGGACGCTCAAAGATCAGCGGCAGCGTGCGGGGAACGAGCAAGGCGGTTCGCGACATGTCCCGACAGCTTCGGCTGGCTCCGGGATTGGCCCGGCCAGGAGGCTAGATCGCCGATGGCCACCGGCTCCCCGGTCCGACTCACGCTGCCGACCGGAGACTGAAGCGCACCCGAGTCCCGGCCGCCGAGGGCGGGATCCAGATCCGCCCCCCATGGGCCTCGATGATGGCTCGCGAGATAGCCAAGCCGAGGCCAGCTCCGGCTGAAGATCGCGCCGCATCCGCAGCGCCCCGATAGAACGCGTCGAACACGAACTCCCGCTCTTCGGGCGCGATTCCGTTCCCGGTGTCAAACACCTCGATCTCGATCGCATCGGCGACGGGCTCGGCCCGGACGACGACGCTACCGTCGGGCGGGGTGTGGCGGATCGCGTTCTGGATCAGGTTGAACAGGACCCGCTGAAGCTTCTCCGGGTTTGCGCGAGCCGCGTCCAGGCGGCTGGGCAGCTCGGCTCTCACCGCCACCCCCTTGAGCTCCCCGTGCACCCGCATCGCCGCAACCGTCTCATTGACCAGCTCGCTTAGCGGCACCCGCTCCAGGGACCACGCGATCTCACCCGCCTCGAGTCGCGAGAGTTCGAACAGGTCGTCGATCAGCGCGGCCAGCGCATCAATGTGGGTCCGCATCCGACTCACGTACTCGCGGCGTAACTGATCATCGACAACCCGGTCATCAACGGCCTCGGCCAGCAGCCGCAAGGAGGTGATCGGCGTTCGCAGGTCGTGCGAGGCGGCCGCGATGAGGTGGCGCCGGGCACTCTCGGACTGGTCGCGGGCTGCCTCCTCGGAGGCCAGCCGGCTGATCATCGCGTTGGCCTCGTGGGCCAGATCGCCCAGTTCGTCGCCGCCATCGGTCTGAATCTGGAGCTTCCGCTCGCCGTGACCAACGGCGACCAGGCCGTCACGCAGCCGCTCAACGTCACCGATGATGGCCGCCGCCAGCCGCCGGGCCGCGACCACGCCCAGGATGCCGGTGAAGGCCACGATCAGCGCGACCAGCGCGGCATCGTGACCGGAGACGAACATCAACACGCCCAGCACGGCCAGGGCGGCCAGTAGAGGGCCGATGACCAGGACCACGGCAATGGCCAGCTGGTGCGAGAGCCGGCCGGCGACAGCTCGCCGGCGAGCGAGCAAGACCGTCCGGGTGCCGAGGGCGGTCATGGCCGCCAGCGCCGCGAGGACGGCCAGCGCGACCAGGGTCCCCGAGGACCCGAGGAAGATCAGTCCGATCACCGCCGCCACCGCGAACGCGCCCGCGACCGCCGCTGCCTCGCCACGCCTCATGGCTGGAAGCGGTACCCCACGCCCCACACAGTCTGCAAGTAGCGTGGCTCGGCCGGCTCGAGCTCGATCTTGGCTCGCAGCCGGCGGATATGGACGGTGACCGTCGAGGTGTCGGTGTAGAAGGAATAACCCCAAACGGAGTCCATCAGTTGATTGCGCGAAAACGCACGGCCGGGATGGCGGGCGAGGAACAGCAGAAGCTCGAACTCGCGCTGGGTCACCTGCTGCTCGTGGCCACCGACGATGACCCGCCGCCCGGCCGGATCGATCAACAGGTCCTCGAACTCAATCGGGGGTTCGTGCTCGGGAACGTGGTCCACCCGCCGCAGAACGGCGTCAACGCGCGCCACGAGCTCGGCGGGAGAGAATGGCTTGACGACGTAGTCATCGGCCCCCAGGCGCAGGCCGATCACTCGATCGCTCTCCTCGCCCTTGGCCGTGAGCAGGATGACTGGCAGCCGCTCACGCCCCTTGGAATCCTCGCGCAGCAGCCTCATCACCT
>JBDTEE010000233.1:0-6833 GCA_039922645.1 Solirubrobacteraceae bacterium
TCTCATCCGCTCGAGAGTCGTGCGCTTGTACTCCTGCCATTCCTCCCACAGCGTGGGGATCCTCGACTGCCACCAGGCATAGAAGGCATCGAGTTCCTCGAGTCGGGCACGCCGCGCCGCCGGTTCACCAGCCAGTGCCTCGAGGCCCAGCGCCAGCATCTCGCGAGCCTCATCCAGCGGTCGCTGGTCGCGGAGTTGCTCGTCCCAGACTTCGGGGCGGATCCGGAAGCGATCGGCCCGCTCGCCGCGAACCCGCAGCCGGTCGACCAGGCGCCAGCGGACCAACATCCCGGTGGCACCGCTGATCGACCCCTTGCTGGCTTCGAGCGCGTCGGCCAGCTGGGCTGCGGTCTGCTCGGCCGGCTCGCAGACCAGCAGCCACCCGAGCACACGCCCGCTCATCTGAGGCATGCCCCAGGACTTTCCCGCCCACCGGCCGGCCGCGTCGATGAAATCCCAGAGCTTCTCTTCACTCACAGTTCAGAAATTACTGAACTTTCAGTGTCTACGCAAGGCACGTCGAGAAACCTGCGGGGCGTCCCCCCGGTCGACTAGTCAGGGCCGGGCCAGCGCCTTGGTGACGCTGAGCACGGCCCGGACGTGGCGCTGGACCTGAGCTGAGGAGAGGACCCCGGCCGGGAGCTCCACCGTCAGCGCTGAGGTCCCAGCCAGGTGGTGGTTCTGCCAGTTCGTCGCGGTGCCGGGCAGCCAGTGGTGGTGGTAGAGGCTCATCCCGGTGGCCCGGGCGTAGAGTCGGCCGGCCTTCGTGCTCTGCCCGTAGGCCCAGATCACGTCCATGTGCTGGTGGTACCAGATGGTCAGCCGCGGATGGATCTGCTCGATGAGCTTGCGAGCGATCCGCGTCTCGCGCTCAGAGAATGGATGCGGGCCGCCGTAGTAGGGATCAAACGGGGCTCCGCCGCCCCGCCACTCCGACGAGAAGTTGGCGTTCAAATCCACTCCGCGCGCGTCCTGCCGAGTGCCGTGGGCAACGCCGTCGGGGTTGAGGTCGGGAACGATCCAGACGTCATCCACGGTGCTCACGTGCTCGAGCGCTCGAGCGATCGGGATCCCCGCCGTCTCGTTGCCGTGAATACAGCCGACGACGAGCACACGGGGGCTCTTGGGATTGCCAACCCGCACCGCGAGGATCGCGCGGCCCTGCTCGGAGCGCCCCAGGAGCATCCAGTGAGCCTTGGTGCCCGTCGCCCGCGCTGGCATGGGCGGACCCGCGACGTGGGGCTGGGCGGCTGCCGAGCCGCTGAGGCTGACGACGGCCGCGGTGGCAATGAGAGCTCGGCTGAGCAGACGCCGCGTCACCGGGCAAGCATAGGGGCCTAGCGACAGCCGATCTGGATCTGGTGCACGCGCCACGGCGCTCCCGAGCCGCCACTCAGCTGCACCGTGCCCGAGCAGTGCTGGGTCCCGGTGCTCTGTACCGACGTCGTCGTCATGGCCACCGTCGCCGCGCTGCCCGACTGGTTGACCGTGTGGAGGCTGTTCACGGTGATCGAACGGTCATTGGCGAACGTGTTCTGAAAGCCTTGGTAACCATGAAGCTGGGCCCGGAAGCTTGGATCGGCCAGGGTCCAGGCCTGCGGATAGCGGTGCGCGGCGGCCAGGGTGTAGAACGACGTGGCCGCCGCTCCGGGACTGCCACTTGGCGCGGGCGCCGAGGCGGGAGCGGCCGGCGAGGAGGATGAAGCTCCCGTCGAGGCTGACGTGGTGGAGCTCGCGCTGGTGCTCCGGCTGGCAAGGGGCGCCGACTTGGAGGCATGATGGCTGGCCGTCTTTGGCCGGGGGGGCGCACCGCCGCTGCCCGACGTGGCGATGAGGACGGCGATCGCCGCGAGGCCGACCAGCCCCAGGCCGGCTGCCGGCACCCAGCGGGAGCGGCGGGCCGTGCCCTCCCTGACCGGCTGGCGGGGGGCGGGACGGGGCTCGCGGGGTCGGGGGGGCGGAACGGTTCGTGCCGGCTCGCGCGTCCGTGGGGGCGGAACGGTCCGCGCCAGCGCACGGCGAGTCACCGGAGCCGCCTCGGCCGTGCTCGCCGGATCAAGCGCGGCCCGCAACCGGGAGACACATTCACCCGCCGATCGGGGTCGGCGCTCCGGGTCACGGGCCATCGTCCGCTCGAGCAGATCGGCGGCGGCGACGGGCGCCTGCGGCCAGGCCTCGCGCAGATCCGGGGGTGGCTTGTTGTCGATGGCGTAGGCCAGGGCGACCGGATTTGCCTCTCGGCGGGCACGCTGGCCCGAGAGGACCTCGTAGGCGACGGCGCCGAGGGCGTAGATATCGATCGCCGGCGTGGCCGCGGTGTCGTGCAGCTGTTCGGGAGCCATGTAGCTGAGCGAGCCCAGGACGTCCCCCGCCGAGGTGATCCGTGTCCGGTCGGCGACGGCCGCGATCCCCAGGTCCGCCACCTTCACGCTCCCGTCGTGACCGAGGAGGACGTTGGCCGGCTTGACGTCGCGGTGGACGATCCCCTGAGCATGGATGGCATCCAGGCCAGCCGCCGCGCCCTCGAGTATCCGCAGCGCCTCGGCGCTTGGCAGGCCGCCCTCACGCGCCACGGCGTCGCGCACGGTCTCACCCTCCACGTACTCCATGACGATGACCAGCTCGCCCTCGTCGTTCTCCTCGACGTCATAGATCGAGACCAGATTGCGATGACTGACCGAAGCGCCGACGAGGGCCTCGCGGCGCAGGCGCAGCATCTCGGTACCGCCCGCAGTGCCGGTCACCCGCTTGAGCGCCACCTGGCGCCCGAGCACCGTGTCCTGCGCCAGCGACACCGTGCCCATCCCGCCGGCGCCGAGGATCCGCACGGAGCGATAGCGGTCGAGCTTGGCGGGGTCGGCCACAGGGCCAAAGTTACCCAACCGGCGGCGGGCTGAGACGGTCGCACGACCGATCAAGGTGGTTAGCGGGACCCGGAGGAGGCGACAATGAGGATTGCGGCCCGTGGCCGGCACCCGTTCACGCGATCCCCTTGGAGGCCCAATGAGCACCGGTGAGACGATGAGCATTCCCGAGCTCCGCCAGCTGCCGGCCTGGAGGGCTTTGACCGAGCACTACGAGCAGATCCGGGGGCTCCATCTGCGAGACCTGTTCGCCGCGGACGCTGACCGGGCGCAGCGCCTGACCGTTGAAGCTCCCGACCTGTTTCTGGACTACTCCAAGAACCGTCTGACCGAGGAGACGGTCCGGCTGCTGGTTGAACTCGCCGAGCAGGTGGGGCTGGGCGAGCGGATCGAGGCCATGTTCCGGGGTGAGCGGATCAACGTCTCCGAGAATCGCGCCGTGCTTCACGCCGCCCTGCGGATGCCGCGGGCTACCTCGCTGATCGTGGACGGGGAGGACGTTGTCGCCCAGGCCCACGCGGTGCTCGACCGCATGAGCGACTTCGCGCAGCGGGTCCGCTCGGGGGCGTGGGTTGGTCATACCGGCAAGCGGATTCGCAACGTGGTCAATATTGGGATCGGCGGCTCGGACCTGGGTCCGGTCATGGCCTACGAGGCCCTGCGCCACTACAGCGAACGGGACATGACCTTCCGCTTCGTGTCCAACGTCGATGCCACCGATTTCGTCGAGGCGACGCGCGACCTGAGTCCCGAGGAGACGTTGTTCATCGTCTGCTCGAAGACCTTCACCACGCTCGAGACGATGACCAACGCCCGCTCGGCGCGGGACTGGGCCCTGGCCGGCCTCGGCGATGAGGCGGCGATAGCCAAGCATTTCGTCGCCGTGTCCACGAACGCCGAGAAGGTGCGCGAGTTCGGCATCGACACCGAGAACATGTTCGGGTTCTGGGAGTGGGTCGGCGGGCGCTATTCGATGGACTCGGCCATCGGGCTGTCCACCATGGTGGCGATCGGCCCCGAGAACTTCAAAGCCATGCTGGCCGGCTTCCACGAGATGGACGAGCACTTTCGCGCCGCCCCCTTCGAGCACAACATGCCCGCGCTCATGGGGCTGCTCGCCGTCTGGTACGGCGACTTCTTCGGCGCCCAGACCGTCGGCGTCATGCCCTACGAGCAGTACCTCAAGCGGTTCCCGGCCTACCTCCAGCAGCTGACCATGGAGTCAAACGGCAAGCACGTTCGCCTCGATGGCCGCCCCGTGGACTACGACACCGGGGCGATCTTCTGGGGCGAGCCGGGCACCAACGGCCAGCACAGCTTCTACCAGCTGATCCACCAGGGCACGAAGTTGATCCCCCTGGACCTGATCGGCTTTGCCCGGTCGCTGAACCCGCTGCGCGACCACCACGAGTTGCTCATGTCCAATGTGTTCGCCCAGGCTGAGGCCCTGGCCTTCGGAAAGACCCTCGACGAGGTGCTGGCCGAGGGCACCGATGCGGCGGTCGCCCCGCACCGGGTCATGGAGGGCAACCGGCCGACCAACGTGATCCTGGCCCGGGAGCTCACCCCGCACACGCTCGGCGCCCTCCTCGCCTTGTACGAGCACTGCGTGTTCACCCAGGGCGTGGTGTGGGGAATCGACTCCTTCGACCAGTGGGGGGTCGAGCTCGGCAAGGCGCTGGCCCAGCGGATCATTCCCGAGTTGGAGAGCAAGACGGAGCCCGAGTTGGAGCACGACGCCTCGACCAACGCGCTCATTCGTCGCTACCGCGCGATGCGGCAGTAGGAGTCCATGGTCTCACTCCCTGGGGCTCGCTGCGGGCTGAGCGCGGCTCAGGAAAGGGGAGCCGGCACGGCCGGACGGAAGGGGCCCAGCCGAGTCGATCCATGACTTCGAATGCTAGGCCGGGCCTGCCGTTGGTTAGACCGGCGCAGCGGACCAACTCAAGGTGTATCGTCGGCGGCCGTGAAGCTTAGGGCGTCTGAGCACCGGTACCGTCGGAGCCGTGGCCGACGCGGACCCCCATGGTCTGGAGCGCTTCGTCACGGCGCAGAATCGCGGTGGGACTTATGCCGCGGCACTGGCCGAACTACGGGCGGGCTGTAAGCGCGGCCACTGGATGTGGTTCGTCTTCCCGCAGATCGCTGGGCTGGGGTCCAGTCCGACGGCGCGCCATTACGCGATCGGGTCCGTGGAGGAGGCCAAGGCCTACCTTGCCCATCCAGTGCTCGGGCCGCGCCTGCGCGAGTCCGCCGAAGCGTTGGTCGAACTCGACGGTGCCGCGGGCGCTGAGGGCATTCTCGGATCCGTTGATGCGCTGAAATTGCGCTCCTCGATGACCCTGTTTGCCCGCGCCGCGCCCCAGGAGACCCTGTTCGGGCGCATGCTCGAGCGCTACTACGACGGGGCTCCGGACCCGGCCACGGACGCGCGGCTCGGCGAGCGGGCCTAATCGGCCGCTTCAGAGGCAGCCGCGAAGGCAGCGGCGACCCCATCCCGCACGGCCTGTAGTCCGGAGAGGGGCCGCATCATGACGACCAGCTCGGCCACGCGACCGGGTTCGTCGTAGCGCAGCAGGTCGACACCCTCGACCAGACGGTCACCCACCCGGGTTGTGAAGGCGAGCACCTCCCGGTCGCCTCGCGGATCTGCCCGCTGTAGACAAGCTCGGGGGCGATCACCGTTCCGACGACACGCAGCAGCGCCGCGGCCCGGAACGGGCTGCGGTCTCGGGAGTCCACCGGAACGGAGGCCATGGGGCAATTTTCGCGCATTTGTCACTCGCAGGTCCCCGCGTCTGGAGTGGCAAGCTTTGTCAATGACCTGGGCGAGGGGGATTGCGCTGGGGATGGGGGTCGGCCTGAGCCTGGTCGGCTGTGGCAGTTCAGCGACGACTCAGAGCGTCCTGACCCGTAACAGGACGACCGCGACTGGCCCGCCGGCCACGAGCGCCGCTGTCCCCCACCATCGCCGGCATCACCGTCGGGCGCGCCCGCCCGCTCCGGATCCGGGCACCCTGCCGCAGACCGCCCAGGTCCCCTCCAGTCATACGCGCGCCTTTCACGGCGAGATGCGGGACCTGTGGAGGGCGATCCTCACCGACCAGACCATGAAGGGCCGGGCCGCCTTCTTCCCCGAGACGGCCTACGCCCAGGTCAAATCGATCGGCGATGCCGCCGCGGACTGGGAGGACCGGCTGTTCGCCGACTACCGGTTCGACATCGAGGCCGCCCACCAGCTGCTCGGAGCCGCTCCCCCCTCGACCCAGCTGATCGGGGTCATCGTGCCCGCCGCGTACGCGCACTGGGTCGGCCCGGGTGCGTGTCTGAACCGCGTCGGCTACGAGGAGGTCCCGAACTCCCGCATCGTCTACCGGGAGAACGGAGAGGTGCGCTCATTCGGCATCGCCTCAATGATCTCCTGGCGCGGACGTTGGTATGTGATTCACCTCGGTTACGTCGGCAAGCTCTCGATTGGTGGGCGCGTCGATGATCCGAGCACGGGCCAGGGTGTGTCGGTGCCCTCCTCGACCTGCTGAGCCGCCCCGACAAAAGAGAAACGGCGGGGACTGCTTCGTCCCCGCCGCTCCTAGAAAGAACCTGTGTGAGGGTCAGTAATAGTGTCGGCGGCCCCCGACGGCGCGGCCTGCGGAACCCAGCGCGAACAGAACGACGCCGACGACGAGCAGGATGATCCCGATCGTGTAGAGGATCGGGACGCTCGCAATGAGGCCGATGATTAACAGGATGATGCCGAGGGTGATCATGTGCACTCCTGACAGTCAGATTGGATTCGGAACCCGGAGGATGACTCCACTCTCCTCCGCTTCCTGGATGTGCCCACTCTCTTCCCGTTCACGGACAAACAAAACCGCAGTGCCGGTGGGCGGGTCGACGACGAGCCGGGTTAGAGCGCCTTGGCCACGCAACTGGAAGGCGTCGTTGACCACCAGCACCTTCTCGATGCGG
>JBDTEE010000234.1:0-34197 GCA_039922645.1 Solirubrobacteraceae bacterium
TCGATGCTCGGCTCATCCTGGGAATCAACTTCGAGGCCGACAGCCGCCGGATCGCCTCCACCGAGTCCCGGGCCCTGCTCGGGGCCATTGGACCACGCTATGTCGCCGGGTTTGAGCTCGGCAACGAGCCGGAGGCCTACTCGACGCTGGGCTGGTACTACCTGCACCGCACGTTTCCCGTGCTCGGCCGTCGGCCAGGCTACGGCTTGAATGCCTACCTGCCGGACTACGCATCGGTCAGCGCGGGCCTGCCGGCCGGGGTTCCCCTGGTCGGGCCGGCCTCGGGCGCCCCGCAATGGCTGGTCGGGTTGGGGCGCCTCCTTGCGGCCGAGCCCCGCATAGCGGTGGCCACGTTTCACCGCTACCCGCTGCACCGGTGTGACACGCCGCGAACCTCGATCGATTACCCAACGATCCCCAACCTTCTCCGGCCGGCCGCCTCGAGCGGCCCGGCCACCAGCCTGGCTGCCGCGGTTGCCGTGGCCCATGCGCACCACATCCGTTTTCGTGCCGACGAGCTGAACAGCGTCTCCTGCGGGGGCGCCCGAAGGGTCAGCGACACGTTTGCCGCGGCGCTCTGGGCGCTGGACACGCTTTTCAATATGGACCGCAAACAGGTCGACGGGGTCAACGTCCACACCTTCCAGAGCGCGATCTACGCGCCGTTCGCGTTCACCCATCATCACGGACGCTGGCGGGCGCAGGTCAGGCCGATGTACTACGGACTGCTCCTCTTCACCCGGGCCGCACCGCCGGGATCCAAGCTGCTCCCCACCCTGCATCGCGGCCCGTCCTCGCTGCGCATCTGGACCACGCGCGGTCCCGGCGGACGCGAGCGGGTGCTGGTCATCAACGATTCGCCCAGGCGCAGTCTCGTCGTGGCGGTGCGCTTACCCGGGACGCCGGGTGCCGCTGCGGTGGCGCGTCTCACCGCGCCGAGCGTCTCGTCCAAGCGCGGGGTGACCCTTGCTGGCCAGAGCTTTGGTGACCAAACCAGCACCGGGATCCTGTCCGGCACGGTGCGCACCACCACGATCGCGCCGACACAGGGGCGGTTCGTTGTCTCGCTGCCGGCGGCCAGCGCCGCGCTCCTGAGCACGGCCGGCCCCTGAGCGCGGCTGGCCCCGAGCCGGCCCGGCGCCAACCCGCGCAAACGCCATCGAATTAGAGGCAATTCGGCCGCCTCGTCCGCCGCTTATGCTCCCGCGCGGTGGCTTCTCAGCGTGCTCGCCGCTGGTTCTCGTTTCAGCCGAATGTGACCGGCCGTGGGATCGTGGCCGGGTACAGCGGCCGCTTCTGGGCACTGGTCGCTGGTCTCGGCGTGCTCACCGGCCTGAGTGCCTCGGCGCTAATGGGGCTTCTGCGGCTGGCCGAGCATCTCGCCTACGGCTTTCACCCTCGCTCGTTCCTGGCCGCGGCCGAGGCTGTCTCGGGCGCCCACCGCGTAGTGGTGATGATCCTGGCCGGTCTGCTGGTCGGCCTCGGCGCCGTGCTCATGCGGCGTCTTTGGACCTCCGGGGGCACCGAGGTTTCCGAGGCCTTGTGGTTGCGCGGCGGGCGCCTGGCCCTCCTACCCAGCCTGGCCCGCGGAGTGCTCTCGGTCGTCACGGTCGGGATGGGTTCATCGCTGGGTCGTGAGGCGGCTCCGCAGCTGGCCGGGGCCGCGTTGGCCAGCCGGGTGTCCGATTGGGCGCAGCTCCCCGTGTGGCAGCGGCGGTTGCTGGTCGCCTCGGGAGCCGGCGCCGGCTTTGCCGCGGTCTACAACGTGCCCCTCGGAGGCGCGCTGTTCGCGCTCGAGGTGCTGTTCGGCACGCTGGCCCTGCCGCTGGTCCTTCCGGCCCTGGCCGTTTCGGTGATCGCCACGGCCGTGGCCTGGATCTTCCTCGGCACCGCGCACACCTATCACATGCCCGATTTCCATCTGCAGGCAGCCCAGATGGTCTGGGCGCTGATCTGCGGCCCGGTGCTCGGACTGCTGGCTGTGGGCTGGGTGAAGTTGATCCAGTGGGCCAGCGGCGTGCGGCCGCGGGGCCGCGCGCGGATCGTCGTGCCGCTCGTCGTTCTGGGGTTGTTGGGCGTGGTGGCGATCCCGTACCCGCAGTTGCTTGGTAACGGCAAGGACATCGTCCAGAGTGCTCTCCTCGGCGGGATCTCCCTGGGCCTGTTCGCGGTTCTCCTGATCCTCAAGCCGCTCGCCACCGCAGCCTGCCTAGGCGCCGGCGCCCCGGGAGGTCTATTTACGCCGACGCTCAGCGTCGGGGTACTTCTGACCGGCGTGCTGGCCGGGGTGTGGTCACACATTTGGCCGCACACGGTCGCCCCCGCCTACGCGCTGATCGGCGGCGGCGCCTTCCTGGCCGCGGCCATGCAGGGGCCGCTCTCGGCCGTCGTCCTCGTGCTCGAGCTCACGCGGCACTTTGACGTCCTCATGGCCCCGGCGCTGCTGGCCATCGTGGAGGCCACGGTGGTGGCCCGGCGGCTGGGCGCGCCGTCCATCTATTCCGCCCGGCTGGCACATGAACCCTCCCCGGAGGGCACCTCCGTCGAGGCAGCGATCGCCAGCCTCGACACCGACGATGATCAGCACCCGCCCGCCCCGGAGGGGGAACCGGGGCAACAAAAAAACGCCGGACGGGACCGAGCCGTAAGGCCCAATCCACGTCCGGCGTTTAGAGATGAATCAGATCGCGCCGACTAGGCGGCGCGACGAAGCTCCTCGAGCCCTGAGCTCTGAGCCAGGCGGCTCAGGCCCTGCTGCTCCAACTCGCGAGCCTTGCCGAGTGGGATACCGAGCTCGATCCCCGTCTGGCGGAGATTCAGCGGCTCGGCGCCTTCCAGACCAAAGCGCAGTCGGATGACATTGCGCTCGGGCTCGGGCAGCTGGTCGACGGCACCGTTGATGAGCGACTGGCGCTCGGCGTCTTCGACCTCCTCGGCGGGCTGGGGCTGATCACTGGCCAGCAGATCGCCAAAGGCGGTCTCGCCGTCCTCGCCCACGGGCTGGTCAAGGCTGGTGAGGCCTCGGGTCAGCTCGCGCAGCTCAGCCACTTCCTCGACGGGGAGCTTGGCCTCGGCGGCCACTTCCTCGTCGGTCGGTTCGCGGCCGAGCTTGGTGCTCAGCTCGCCTTCAACCTTGCGCACCTTGGTCTGACGCTGGGCAACATGAACCGGCAGCCGGATCGTCCGGCCGTGGTTCTGAAGCCCGCGCTGGAGAGCCTGGCGAATCCACAGCGTGCCGTAGGTGGAGAACTTGAAGCCACGCCGCCAGTCGAACTTCTCGACCGCGCGGATCAGGCCCAACATCCCCTCCTGCACAAGATCCTCCATCGGCAGTCCGTGCCCTTGGTAGCGCCGGGCCTGGGAGACCACAAGGCGGAGGTTGGCGTTGATCATCCGCTCCTTGGCAGCCAGATCCCCGCGCTCGATGCGCTGGGCCAGCTCAACCTCTTCCTTGGCGGTCAGCAGGGAATGAGCCCGAGCTGCACGCAGGAAGAGATCGAGGGAATTCTCGGCCAGTCCACCACCGGTCTCGACATTGGTGCGCCGATTCTCTGCGCTCCCACGATGCTCGCCGGTATGGACAGTCCGTCGCCGTGTCGCAGGACGCCGGCGATTTTTAGTGTCGGCAGCGCTCACCGTATGCTCACCGCGCTTACGCAGGCGCTGACCCGTGTCATTGTGCTCGCGTCCCGGTTCCGGGACTCCGTGAGCCTGGGTTTCAAGGCTTTTCAGATCTTTCTCCGTAGTTCTCATGGTTTTGCTCCGAACAAAATCATAGCAAAAGTTCGATGATCATCGTACTTTTGCGAGGAACCTTCTAACGCCGCGCTAACGGACCCGAAACCCGGGCCTTCGGGCCGAGAGTGCACCGGCACGCCGACCTCTAAACGGGGGGCACCAGGTGTACACCGACCCGTGCCGGTGGTTGCTTGCCTTTAGGCCGCCGGCGCTAGAGATCCGGGTCCGCGAGCTTGGCGCCGCGATCGAAGGTCTCCCGGGCCAGATCGACGAACTCGGCGGCGGCCGGAGTGAGGCGGCGACCTTCGCGCCAGGCCAGCGTTATGTCCCGGCTGAGAGTGGGCTCGGTGAGGGTGGCCACGGCCACCTCGGCGCCTGGCCCGTCGGCGTCTGAGCGCGGCAGGATGGCCACTCCCAGCCCGCGCGAGACCAGCCGGCGCACGCGCTGGCTCTCGTTGGATTCGAGGGTCACAAGAGGCTCGAAGCCGGCCTCGCGCCCAGCCGCAACCAGAAGCTCGCGCAGTCGCGCGCCCGCGCGAAAGCTGATAAATGGCTCGCCGGCCAGTTCCGCCATCCGCAGTTGTGTCCGCTTGGCCAGGCGATGCGCAGGCGGCAGCAGGACCACGAGTTCCTCGGAGACGAGCTGGTGCAGGCCGAGACCGCGGCTCTCGACTCGCTCGGTCACCGACAAGAAGGCCAGGTCGATCTCGTCCACCCGGAGCATTTCGGCCATCTCCTCGCTGCTCTGCTCGCGCACGGTGAAGCTGACGTTGGGATGCCGCTCGCGGAACAGCGCCAGGGCCAGCGAGAGGTCGACTGGGCCCATGGTGTGCATGGCCCCGATGCTCACGTGGCCGGTATGCATTCCCCGTAGGGCCTGGAGGTCGGACTCGGCGGCAGCGAGCTCAGTCAGGATGCGGCGAAAGCGGACAACCAGCAGCTCCCCGGCTTCGGTCAAGGCCACTCGACGGGTGGTCCGCTCTACCAGTGCCAGGCCAAGCTCGTCCTCGAGGCGACGGATCTGCTGCGAGAGGGCCGGCTGGGCAACGTGCTCGTTGGCCGCGGCGCGCGTGAAGTTCCCCTCCTCGGCCAGAGCGACCAGATAGCGCAGCTGCCGAAGTTCCATAAGCGCTGATTATGAATCAGTACGCATTCTCGTCTTGGACTTCTGGCCCCACTACCTCCATGATGGTCCGAGTAGTACCTCTCCTCCCTCGAGCGCGCCCCGAGCTCCGGCCTCATATCCCGCCGGTTCCGGGGCGCACTCATTTAAGCCCTCGGTCAGCCGAATAGGCGGACCAGGCACTCGGCGACCATGGCCGGGCGCTCCTGGTCGCGGACCTCGATAGTGACCTTCAGCTTGCCCTGGAGGCCTCCGGACACCTCCTCCACGGAGAGCAGCTCGGCCCCTCCGCGCCACTCCGCGCCGACCCGAAGCGGGGCGGGAAAGCGGACCTTGTCCAGTCCGTAATTGACGCCGGCCACGGCGTCGCTGACCTGGAGCAGCTGCATGGTGATCGGTGCCGCCATGGACAGGGTCAGGTAACCGTGGGCGATTGTGCCTCCAAAAGGAGAGGCCTTGGCCCGCTCGACATCGACGTGGATGAAGTTGTGATCGTCGGTCAGATCGGCGAACCGGTTGACCCGCTCCTGATCCATCACCTGCCAGTCGGTGTAGCCGAGGTGACTGCCGACGTGATCCCGCAGCCCGGCCATGTCGGTCTTCAGTCCTGCGCTTTCCGAGGTGCTCACGTCGTGCCTTCCTGCTCGTTGGGTGTGGAAGCGCATGGCTATCACAGCCGGGGCCACCGTCGGCTCGCTCGCCCCGGCCCTTCGGAGCTCCAGCCTGCGAGTACCGGGTGACCTGGTCTGCCGAGCAGGTCCGCAGCAGCAGCGAGTCCTCAGAACAGATCGAAATGCTCGAGCAGCAGGTCGAGGCCATGAAGGAGCGGCTGCAAAGCATGTTCCAGACCGCCGCTGACCTGATCGGCGCTGGAGAGATTGAGGACGTCCTGTCCCGGATCGCCAGTCGTGCGCCCGTCGAGGTCCGGGCCCCCCGCTACCTGCTGGCCATCCGCATGCCGGCCAGCGATGAGACTCATCTGCATCAGCGCGGCCTCGATCCCGCGCAGGCCAGCGCCCACGCCGAGCGTCTGCTCAGCGCCCATCCGGCACAGTTCCCGGAGTCCTGGCTCGTCGTTCCGGTCAGCTCCAACCGGCACGAGTACGGTCGTCTGGCGGCCATCTACGACACCGGGATGGCGTTCTTCCCCCAGGAACGGGAGCTGCTCGAGGTTTACGCCCGCTATGCCGCCAGTGCCCTGGACAGCGCGACCAGCCTGCTCGAGGCCGAACGTCGCTATCTGCAGTCGAGCGCACTCCCGGGCCTGGCCCGCGAGCTGGCCACGGCCGGCGCCGCCGACGAGGTCGCCCAGCGGCTGGCGGCGGCGATCCCCCAGGTGGTCGACTGCGATCGGGTCGGTACCTACCTCTGGCACGCCGGACGGGGTGAGCTCGTGCGCAGCACTCTGACCCAGGTTGGCGAAGGCGAACCCGCTTATGTCGAGGACACCTCGAGCTGGACCCCGACGAAAGGGAGTGTCCTTGACCGCCTGGTGAGCGAGCCCACCCCCGATCCGTTATTCCTCGACAAGGACACCGGCGACCCCAAGCTGCGCGACCTGTTCAAGGCACTGGGATTCGCGGCCACCATCCTGGTTCCCCTGGTCACCCCGACCCGCTTTCTGGGCCTCCTCTCCGTCTCGGTCTACGACGGACCGCAGCGCCTGCGCCCCACCGGAGAACTGCTCGACCGCCTGTCCGGCGCCGCCGCCCAAGCCACCACCGCGCTTCAGAACGGCGAGCTGGTGGATCAGATCACCTATCAGGCTCTGCATGATCAGCTCACCGGGCTGGCCAAATCGGGTCCAGTTCACCACTGACCTGCGCAGCGCCGTGCACCGTGCCCGCGAGCACGGCGAGGAGGTCTCGCTGTTCTACGTCGACCTCGACCGGTTCAAGCCGGTCAACGATGAGTTCGGCCACGACGTGGGCGACGTGCTGCTGGCCGCGGTGGGCGAGCGGCTGAAGAGCTGCGCCCGGGCCACCGACGTCGTCGCCCGCCTGGGCGGCGATGAGTTCGCGTTCCTGTTCACCGCCCAGAGCGCCGACGCCCTGACCGCTGTACCCGAACGGGTCCAGGCTGCCTTTGCGCGCGCCTTCCCGGTCGCTGGCCGCGAGATCCACCTCGGGGCCAGCGTCGGTCGCTCGGTCTTCCCGATTGACGGCTCGGACGCCGAGACGCTTCTGCGACACGCCGATGCGGCCATGTTCGAGGCCAAGCGCACTCGCGGAGTGCTCCGCTCGGGCCTTGCTGCCGCCCCCGTCCTGGCCTAGAGCGCGCCTCTTCAGGGCGCTGACCCGTTTTTAGGCACCCGCTTAGACGGCCGACGGCGACGCCTATACTGGCCCAACCCGGACGAGGAGTCCCCCCGCGTGCAGGAGATGGTCATTTACGGCGTTAGCTTCGACATGGTGGGCAAGCAGCCCATCGTGTTGCTGAAGGCCGTGGAGAGCAACAAGTTCCTGCCCATCTGGATCGGCCATCCGGAGGCAGCGGCCATCCTCATGAAGCTGCAGGGCGCCTCGACCCCCCGGCCGATGACCCACGATCTTCTCTCCGAGATGCTCGGCGAGCTCGACGTCGAATGCACCCGTGTGTCGGTCACCGAGCTGCGCGAAAACACCTTCTACGCCTCGATCACCCTTCGCGCCGGCGGTCGCGATCTGGAGATCGACTCCCGCCCCAGCGACGCGCTGGCGCTCGCCGTCCGCTCCGGGGCGCCGATCTTCGCCGCCGACGAGGTCATCACCGAATCGGCCATCGAGTTCGAGCACGAGGTTGAGGACACCGAAGAGGTGGTCGAGAAGTTCAAGGACTTCCTGGACCGGGTCACCCCGGAGGACTTCGCCTCCGACGAGTAGGCGCGGACCGGGGACCTACGCCCGGGCAGGCACTGCAGCCAGCACCCGCTCGACCAGATCGTCGAACGAGATCCCGGCCGCCTCCGCCGCCTGGGGCAGCAGGCTGGTCGCGGTCAGGCCGGGGATCGGGTTGACCTCGAGCACGTAGAGTTCGGAGGACGCGGCGTCCATCATCAGGTCCACCCGGCCAAACCCGCCGCAGCCGAGGAGCGAATAGGTCTGCGCGGCGATGCTGGCCGCGCGCGCCGCCACCTCCGCATCGAGGTCCGCCGGGCAGACGAACCGGGTGCGGCCGATCTCGTAACGGGACTCGAAGTCGTAGAAGTCCTCCTGCTCCGGAACGGCTTCGACGATGGGCAGCGTCTCGGGGCCATCCGCCCCGTCCAGGACCGAGACGGCCAGCTCGCGGCCGCTGACACAGCGTTCGAGCAGCACCTTGCGGTCATACGAAAAAGCGGCCACCAGCGCGGCGGGAACGTCGGCGGCGGTGCGCGCGAACTTGATCCCAAGGGCCGAGCCACCTCGGGCCGGCTTGACGACAATCGGGAAGGCGAGACGCTCCTCGATGGCAGGCAGCGCTTGAGCCGAGCCGAGCGCCTCGAAGGCGGTTTCGTTAAACGCGTAGAAGTCAGGCGTCGGGATCCCGTGATCACGCATGGCGTGCTTGGCCAGCACCTTGTCCGCGGCGCGAATGCATGCGGACACGCCGGAGCCCGTGTAGGGGATGCCCATCACCTCGAGCAACTCTTGGACGGTGCCGTCCTCACCGTCGCGACCATGCAGAGCGATGAAGGCGATGTCCGGGCTTTGCGCGGTCAGGGCGGGCACCAGATCGGGGCCGACGTCCACTGGGAGGACCTCGTGTCCGAGGCGCTCCAGAGCGTCCTGCACCCGGCCGCCCGAGCGCAGCGAGACCTGACGTTCAAGCGAGCGACCGCCCTTCAGGACGGCGATCCGGCTCACTGGTGGCCCACTAGCCCGCACGTCCGCGCATGGCGGGCAGCCGCAGGACCTCGGCCAGGTCGTACTCGCCCGGTCGCTCAGCGCTGGCGGGCCGCGTCCGCCCGGGGGCCGGGCTGCGCCCGGTCAGCGTGCTGTACATGGCCACCTGCTCGCGTACGACCTCGCCAATCCGGCGGATCCCCTCACGGATCGCCGACTCATCGACGCCGGAGAAGTTCAGCCGCATCGAGGCGGCACCGCGGCCATCCACGTAGGCGGAGCGGCCGGGCACGAAGGCCACCTGCTCGCGCAGCGCACGGGCCAACAGGTCGGTGGTGTCGATGTACTCGGGCATCGTGGCCCAGATGAACAGGCCGCCCTGGGGATGGGTCCAGGTCGCCTCGCGGGGGAAGTGCTCGGCCATCGCGTCGAGCATCACATCCCGCCGCCGCCGGTAGATCTCGACCAGCGAGCGCACGTACTGCTCCCATGGCCCGGACTCGAAGTAGGCGTTGACGAAGTACTGAGACACCGAGGACGAGCACAGGTCGGAGGCCTGCTTGCCGATCAGCATCTTGGCGGCGATCGGTGCCGGCGCCACCGTCCAGCCCAGGCGCATGCCCGGAGAGAGGATCTTGGAGAACGTGCCGGCGTAGATCACGAACTCGCTGTCCAGCGAGTAGAGCGTGGGCAGCGGCTCGCCTTCATAGCGGAGCAGTCCGTAGGGGTTGTCCTCCAGGATCAGCAGCTCGCGCTCGGCGGCGATGCGGACGAGCTCGCGCCGGCGCTGCAGCGACAGGGTCACGCCAGCGGGGTTGTGGAAGTTGGGCACCGTGTAGATGAACTTCGGCCGCCGCCCGTCGGCTTCGAGTGCGTCCAGGGTGGCCTCGAGCTCGTCGGTGCGCATGCCATCGCGGTCCATCGTCACCTGGACGACGTGGGCCTGGTAGCTGGAGAAGGTGGGAATCGCACCCGGGTAGGTGGGAGCTTCGGCCACGACAACGTCCCCGGGGTCGAGCAGGGTCTTGCAGACCAAGTCGATCACCTGCTGAGCGCCGGTGGTGACCAGTACCTCGTCGGGGTCGACGTGCATCGCCTCGGCGCCCATCACGGTGGCGATGCACTGCTTGACCAGCGAGAAGCCCTCCGTGGGCCCGTACTGCAGGGCTCGTGCGCAGGATTCGCTGGCCACCTTGCCCATCAGGGCGGCATAGGACTCAGGCGGGAAGGTTGTTGTATCGGGCAGGCCACCGGCCAGCGAGATCACGTCGTCGCGCTCGGTCAGGGCCATCAGGTCGCGCATCGCCGAAGAGCGCATGACTTTGGTGCGCTCCGCGAACAATGCCGCGTAGCGCTCGATGTCGCGTGCCGTGGACCGGGGCCGCCGCGTCCCGGGGGTGGATGGGAGCGGCACTCCAGGGCCGGCGTCGCTCGGACCCGAGCTCACGCTGCCCTCTCGTCTATCGTCACGCCTCGTCACGGTACAGCACGGTGCATCTCGTCTTCGACATCTTCCAGGGGATCGGTATCGCCGCTGCGGTAGGTATTCGGCCCTTTTTGCCTGGGCTCGTGGTCGGAGTGCTGGCCTCCGAAGATGCCCAGATCGACTTCGCGCACAGTGACTTCTCTTTCCTGCAGAGCGTCCCTTTCCTGCTCGTCATGGTGCTCGGGACGGCCGCGCTGGTCTTCGCCGAGCGCCGGCTCGGCCGCGAGCGCCTGTCCGCCGGCCCGGCCGCGCTGATCCTCGCCGGTGTTGGGGTGGCGCTGGGCGCCCTGTTCTTCGCCGGAGCGCTGGCCCGAGGCGGCTATGCCTTCTGGCCGGGCCTGATCGGTGGAGTCATCTGCGCGCTCGTCGGCCTCGCCGCCACGCAGCCTCTGCTGCGCCGGGTGCGGGACCGGCTCGACGCCGAATCGGCCGCCGCGCTGCCTCTGTTCACGGAGGCAGCAGCGGTGATCGCCGCTGGGCTGTCGGTGCTCCTCCCACCGGTCGGCCTCATCGTTCTTCTGCTCCTGCTCTGGCTGCTGATCGCCGGCCGCGGACGCGGCGAGCAGAAGTACGCCGGCCTGCGCATCCTGCGCTGAGGGTGCTCCGCGCATGAACAGCGCCCAGCCCAAGAAGCTGGTCCTGGTCGTGGTCGACGCGATGAAGCCAGCCATGCTCGAGCGTGCCATCGCCGGGGGCCGAGCCCCCGCGCTGGCCCGTATCCGCCAGGAGGGGGTCTACGTCGGCGACTGCGTGGCTGCGTTTCCGTCGGTGACGCCGGTCTGCGCGGCCACCATCACCACCGGAGTCGGGCCCGACCGGCACCTGATTCCGAGCATGAACTGGTACCACCGCGAGGAGGCTCGTTACATCGAGTACGGCTCGAGCTTCTCGGCCAGCCGCCAGTTCGGGGTGGTGCGCTCGATGACCGACACCGTCTACCGGATGAACGACGAACACCTGTCTCGGGACGTCGAGACGGTGTTCGAGTCGCTCGACGACATCGACGTCCGGACCGCCGGCACCACCTACCTCATCTACCGGGGCCGCCATCCCCACGAGGTGGCCAACGAGTCCGCACTGGCCCGGATCGTCACCTCGACGCTGTTCCGGCGCACCATCGACGGCCCACGCGAGCTCTTCTACGCCGACCTCTACGCCTCCCGCAAGACCGGCTGCCGGGGCCAACTCGGGCTACCCGGGGCCCGGGACCAGCACACCGGCTGTGTCGGGGCATATCTCGAAGAGCATGACCTGTACGACTTCATGCTCTTCTCGCTACCCGACAACGACGCCTACTCGCACCGCAACGGGCCCCACGCCCAGGTCACCTCGATCGCCGCCGCTGACCGCCAGATTGAACGCCTGATGCACGCCGCTGGGGGTCCCGACGAGTTCCTCGAGAGCCACGCCGTGGTCGTCTGCTCAGACCATTCGCAGGCGCCCGTCGAACGGCGGATCCAGCTCGACCTGGCCTTCGCCGACTTCGATGTCGCCACCCCGAGCGCGTCGCGCTCGATCGGGGCGGAGGTCGCCCTCAGTCCCGCCCAGCGCTCGGCCATGATCTATGCCCTGGACCGCGAACACTCCGACTCCCTGGTCAAGCGTTCGATAGACGCGGTCAGCGATCTCGAGGGCGTCGATCTGATCATGACCCTCCGCGGCAGCGAGGCGGTTGTGCGCGGGCGCCGGGGAGAGCTTCGCTTTGCGCCGGGCGGTGAACTCGGTGACCTGCGCGGTGAGCGCTGGCATGTGGAGGGCGAGCTCTCCGTGCTGCGGGCCGAGGTCCAGGACGGGCGCTTCCTTTCCACCGAGTATCCGGACGCGCTGACCCGCATCTGGTCGGCGCTGCATTGCCCCAACGCCGGAGAAGTACTCCTCTCCGCCGCTCCCGGCTATGAGTTCGTGGACTGGGGCGGTTCCGATCACGTCGGCGGTGGTTCCCACGGGAGTCTGCACCGGTCTGACTCGCTCGGCGCGCTTTTGTGGTGTGGTACAGGGCCGAGCGCGAAGAGCGCGAAGGACCAGTGGTCGCTGCGCGACGTGACGCCGATGGTGCGTGACCATTTCGGTTTAGGGAAGATCTCAGCCGATTAGAAACCCGTTAGGCGAACCGCCGCACTAACGAGCCGACAAGAAACCGCCGATACATTGACCGAGATGTCCGATGAGCTGACCAGCGCCGTCGCGCTTCCGTTCCACCACCGCCTTCGACTCGGTGTCCGCAAGCCGCACAACTGGCTGCAGCTGGGATGCTTCGTCGCCGTCGGGGCGAGCGGTTACGTGGTCAACCTGGCCGTGTTCGCGGCCTGCGTGCACCTGCTGGCGGTCAACTACAAGCTGGCCGCGGTTATTTCGTTCGTCGTCTCGGTGATCAACAACTTCTGGTGGAACCGCCACTGGACGTTCATGAGCGCTAAGGCGGCCACGCATCCGGTAGCGCAGGGTCTGCGCTTCTTCGCCGTATCCCTCGTGACGTTCGGGTTCAGCTACGTGATCCTGGTCTCGCTGGTGGATGGCGCGGGGATGGCCAAGGTGGTGGCGCAGGCGCTGTCAATCGCCGCCGCCACGCCGCTCTCGTTCATCGGTCAGAAGCTGTGGAGCTTCGCCACGTAGCGCTTCCGGCGCCCAGACCGGTCCGTCTCTCTCGCTTCACCGGCCGGCTGGCTCTGGCCCTGGCCGTCCTCTGTCTCACCCTCCTCGCCGGGCTCGCTGTTGCATCTCGGGCCGGCGCTGACACCGTCGTTCCGCTGACCACCGCGGCTCCGGCCGGGAACCCGGTCCTGGTCACCTCGGTGAACCGCTCGCCCAAGGGCTTCCGGCTCACCGCGGCTCGCGTGCTGGCCACCGCCTCGGCCGATCCCCGCGTCCGGGTGCAACTGCGCAAGTACCCCGGCGCGTTGGCCTACGAGTACACCAAGGGCATTCCCGTGTGGCAGGTGAGCTGGTTCTCGGCCGGGCGCAAGCAGCGTGAGCTGATCCAGGTCTACGTCGACGATCGTACGGCGTCCGTAACCCAGGTGTGGACCGGGTTTCAGGTCGCCTGGACGATGGCCCGCGGGTATCCCGGCGCCTTTGGCCGACGCTCGAACGCCCTCTATGTGTGGCTCCCGCTCTGCCTGCTGTTCATCGCCCCGTTTTTGCCGCTGCGCGGGTGGGGCCGCGGGCGCGGGCGGGTCCGGCTCACCCTGCTGCACCTCGATCTGCTGATGCTGCTCGGGTTCTCGGTCTCCCTGGCTCTGTTCAACAACGCCGACATCGGCCTCTCGGTTCCGTTCGTCTACCCGTTCCTCATCTACCTGCTCGTCCGGATGCTGCTGCTCGCCTTCGGCCGCGGTGTGCCTCGGGAGCCGCTCAGGGTCCACGTGCCGACCAGCTGGCTGTTCACGGCCGTGGTCTTCCTGATCGGGCTGCGGATCGGACTCAACGTCATGAACTCCAATGTCGTCGACGTGGGCTACGCGGGCGTGATCGGCGCCGACAAGCTGATTCACGGCCATCTCCTCTACGGGCTTTGGCCGCACGACAACGCCTACGGGGACACCTACGCGCCCTTCACCTACTTCGCCTACGTTCCCTTCCGGCTCATCTTCGGCTGGAGCGGGCTCTGGGACGCCTTGCCCGCCGCCCACGCCGCCGCCATCGCCTTCGATCTGCTCACCGTGGGCGAGCTCTACCTGCTAGGCCGGCGCCTGCGCGGCAACCAACTCGGCGTCCTGCTCATGTACGCCTGGGTGGCCTACCCGTTCACGCTCTTCACGCTGAGCTCGAATGCCAACGATGCCCTGGTCTCGGCCATGGTGGTCCTGGCGCTGCTCGTCGTGAGCTCAGCGCCCGGCCGGGGGGCGGCGGCCGCCCTAGCCGGATTGACCAAGTTCGCCCCCTTCGCCCTGGTCCCG
The DNA here is from genome assembly GCA_039922645.1 of Solirubrobacteraceae bacterium. Lineage (GTDB taxonomy): Bacteria > Actinomycetota > Thermoleophilia > Solirubrobacterales > Solirubrobacteraceae > Palsa-465. The sequence goes on from JBDTEE010000234.1 coordinate 14,047, forward strand.
CTGTTCCTGCGCGGGACTGGACGTCGGCCGACGGAACGCGCCGCGGCGATCTACATCGTTGTGTTCGGGCTGGTGGTGTTCGCTGCGCTTCAGCCGGTGCTTCTGAACGGCGACCTCGACTACTTCTGGCATGACTCGGTCGTCTACCAGGCCAGCCGGGTGACCCCGTTCTCGATCTGGGGTCTGTGGGGCGGGCTCGGGCTCGTCCACGCTCTGCTCGAGGCCGCGGTGGTCGGCCTGGCGGGCCTGCTGGCCTTCGTTCCTGAGCGCCGCGGACCCGTGGAGGTGGCGGCGCTGGCGGCCGCGGTTCTGATCGCGCTGCAGCTGACGGCCAACTACTGGCTCTATCCCTACATCCTCTGGTTCTTCCCGCTCGTAATGGTGGCCCTATTCGCCGGGCATCCCGAGGGTCGGCTGGGGTCTTGTCGGGGCGTAGTCCCCGGGCCCGAGGCGCTCCCGGCGATCGCGCCCGTTGCCGAACCGGCCTGAGTCGGCGGTCAACCGTGCGCCGGGGTTCCGGCCAGCCTGAGCACCAGCTCCAGGCCGTGGCGCGTCCCCGGCGCAGTCATGGGCAACAGCAGCGTGGGCATCCCGAGGGCGAGTCCGCCATCGTCGGCCTCGGCGTTGTCGCCGACCATCAGTGTCTGCTCGGGTTTGGTGGCTAGCGTGGCCAGGGCAGCACGGAAGATCTCGGGGCTGGGCTTGGCGGCGCTCACCTCGTAGGACATGGTCAGGCACTCGGCCAGCGACGCGAACCCGTGCGCACGCAGGATCGGCCGCAGGTCGAAGCCGACGTTGGAAATCAGGCCGGTCACCACGCCGCGGTCCTCGAGCGTGGCGACCACCTCCGCCGCCTCGGCGTAGGGGACCCAGCTCTCAGGGCGCAGCAGTTGGTCATAGAAGGTCTCCGGCAGCCGCGCGTCGGGGCCGGCCACCTCCGCGAGGAGCCCGATATAGGCCCGGCGATGATTCCCCGCCGAGAGGTCTCGTTCGGCGTAGAGCCGAGCCAGGGCATCGGGAACCCGGCTGGGGTAGGGCCCGCCGGCAATGCCAACCCGGGCGTAGTCCGCGGCCAGGCGCTCGATTTCTGCCTGGTCGAGGCGCAGCCCGAGCTCACGCAGAGCCGCCGCCATCATGTCCCGCGGCGGGGCGGGCATGAACAGCGTGCCGGCGAAGTCAAACAGCACGGCTTCCAACCGGACGCTCACCGGGAGCTCCCCAGGTCCGGGGCAGCCTCCAGCACTTGTTCGATCGCCGCGGCTCGCATCGGCGCGGCGGCGGTGGTTATCAAGACACCTTGCAGCCAGGGATCCTCGTCGGAGGTCTCGAAGCGGACCGGCATCTTGGTTCGCATCGCCGCCACGGCCAGGTCGCGACGCACCCCGATCACTCCGCCTCGGGGTCCGGTCATACCCACATCGGTTATGTACGCCGTGCCCCCGGGCAGAATCCGGGCGTCGGCGGTAGGCACGTGGGTGTGGGTACCGACCACCGCCGTCGCCCGCCCGTCCAGATGCCAGCCCATCCCCACCTTCTCGCTGGTCGCCTCGGCGTGCATGTCGACCAGCAGGTGGTCCACCCGTCCCTCCAGCGCCTCGAGCACCGCGTCGGCCTCCAGGAACGCGGGACGGCCAGCGTCCATGAAGAGGTTGCCAGAGAGATTGAGAACCCCCAGGCGTACGTCACCCTGCGAGACGATGCACCAGCCGTGCCCGGGCTGGGTACGCAGGAAGTTGGCGGGGCGCAGGATCCGCTCCTGCTCATCCAGGTAGGTGAAGATCTCCCGCTGGCGGTAGGTGTGATTGCCCAGCGTGATCACATCGACTCCAGCGCGAAAGATCTGATCGGCGATCTTGGGTGTGATCCCCACTCCGCCGGCCGCGTTCTCGCCATTGACGACCACGAAGTCAGGCGCCAGTCGCTCACGCAAGCCGGGCAGCAGCGTAAGCAGGGTGCGTTTGCCCAGTCCGCCAACGACGTCGCCGATGAACAGGATGCGGGCCGACTTATCTGTTGTTCCGTGGGTCAGGCAGCGCATACTTCCAGCTTGTGGCCCAAACCAGAACCCACTGATGCGTTTCCGGGTACGTAGGCACCTCCCGGACCGGCGCCCCCAGGCCGAGTCAAAGCCAGAGGAGCCGGGCACCGCCACGGAGACTGGGGCGTATAGCGCCTCAGCAGGTCACGGGCCGAGGACAACCTCCAGCGCGCCCGGCGAGATCGAGATGCAGGCGGTCCCGACCCCGATCTCCCCCATGGTCGTGCCGCGATGGGTCCAGATGGTCATGCTGCCGATCGCCCTGCTCGGGTTGTGGGCGCTGGCCCGTGCCGCCGGGTCGGTGGTCCTGATCTTCATCGTGGCCAGCATGATCGCCCTGATCCTGAACCCGCTGGTTCGGCTCCTGGCGCGGCACATGCCCCGTGGGCTGGCCATCCTGGCCGTCTATCTGGGCGGTCTGCTTGTCCTGGCGGTGATCGGCTACCTGCTGGCCAGCCCGGTCAGCAGCCAGGTGACGAACTTCAAGCACAACCTGCCCAGCATCATCGCCGGGGCCAACCGGGATCTCGCCGACATCCAGCGCTGGCTGAACCAGCACGGGATCAACATCCACATCCAGCATCAGGGTCAGACCGCCTTGGACACGCTGCAGACCGACGTGGCCAAGCGCTCGAGCACGATCATCAGCTTCTCCCGGGACCTGCTCTCAGGGCTCGTGACGATCGGATTCGACCTGGTCCTGATCCTCGTGCTCTCCATCTACCTGCTCATTTACGGGCGGCAGATCGGCAGGCTGGTTCGCTCGATCATGCCCCCCGGTGATGGCACTCCGGGGGACGACTACCCGCTGCTGGTCCAGCAGGCGGTTTCCGGTTATGTCCGGGGCCAGCTGCTGTTCAGCCTGATCATGGGGGCCAGCGCTGCGCTGGCGCTGACCGTCTTTGGCCTGCTGGGCATCTTCCCCGACGGCGAGCACTATGCGGTCTTCCTCGGCGTCTTCTACGGCCTGATGGAGTTCATTCCCTACATCGGCCCGATCATCGGCCCCGTGCCGGCAGTGCTCTTGGCCCTGTTTCAGGACCCGATCAGCGCGGTGTGGGTGATCCTGCTGTTCGTCGCCCTCCAGCAGCTCGAGGGCCACGTGGTCGCTCCTCAGGTGTTCCGCATCTCGCTGCGGATCAACCCGATTCTGATCATCCTCGCCCTGCTGATCGGCTACCAGCTGTATGGCATCGTCGGCAGCCTCGTCGCGCTGCCGGTGATCTCGGTGATCCGTCAGACGGTGATCTACCTGCGCCGTCACCTCGTGTTCGAGCCGTGGGCGGTGCTTGGGGTCGGAGCCGGCGTCGGGGTCCTCGGCTCCGGCCCGGATCGATGTCCGGACTGTGGCCAGCCATCGGCCGAGGGCGACGCCTTCTGCCGATGCTGCGGCACGTCTCTCGAGGCGCCCGCGCACAGTCCAGGCTGAGCGGCGTTTCCCGATCGGGCCTCGCTGCGCAGGCGAGCCCCTACTGGGTCACGGAGCCCAGGTGAAGGTGGCCATCGCCCCCGCGGCCAGCTTTGCGGGGAAGTAGCGATGGCCCTCCCGGACACTGAAGCTGACCGTCTTGGGCCCGCCGTTGTAGGCGACCAGCACCTCGCTGCCGTCCGGGTTGCGGAAGGCCACGTCGTCGAGGCCCCGGCTGGCGATGTCTGCCCCCACGAAGGGGTAGGCGTAGGAGACGAAGTTGTTGGAGGCGATGCGGACCGCGCCGGGCTGCACGAATTTCGAGAGCTGGCCCAGGTCGTAGTAGTCGGGCCCGAAGCTCACCTTGTCGGTGGCTGGGTCGATGGTCACGATTCCCCGGCAGGCATGGCAGCCTTTGTTGGGGGCCTCGACCGGACCCCCCCGGGGATCGAGGGCAAGGTTCCAGAGCTCAACCCCGGCCGCCCAGTTGCGCAGGCTGGCGATCTCGAGCTCAGGGACGGGGAAGTTGAGCGACCCGGGGGCGCACTCGGATTCGATCTGCTCCAGCTTGGGATTGATCCGGTGCAGGTCGGCCATGACCGTGGGAGAGCCGTAGTAACAATGGGTGGCGATACCTGAGAGGTCGGCTGCGGCCGGACTGCGTAGCACCGTGCCGCCGAAGCGGTCCGCCCCGATCCAGATGCCGTCGTCGGCGAAGATTCGCGTGTGCAGATGCACGGCGCTTAGCGCCGGGGTCAGGTAGGAGTTGATGAACCCGGCCTCCTGGTCGGCGGTCAACGCCATACCCGGGTAGGTTGTCTGCTGGCCGGGCTCGTTCTGCGGCGTTATGGCCGCGACGGGGACGCCCTGCTGGGCGTAGGCCTGCAGGAAGCGCACGAAGTACTGGGCCAGGGGGGCGTACGCCTGGGGCAGCAGACGACCGCTGTTGCCCCAGTTGCCGAGTGCGTCGTTGGTCTTCATCCAGCCCGGTGGGCTCCAGGGAGTGGCCTGCACGAAAGGTCGCACGGCCAGGCTGATGGCCTGGCGCAGGACGGGGATGATGTAGGGGAGATCGTGAGCGATCGAGAACTGGCTCAGCGTGGGGTCGGTCTGACCGCCGTGCAGGTCGTCGTAGGAGTACGGGAGACGCCCGGCGGTGAAGTCGGAGGCGCCCATGGGCACGCGAATCAGGTTCAGGTTGATCCCGGTGGGTCCGAACAGGTGGCGCAAGAGCCACGCCCGAGTTCCCGGACGCATCTGGGTGCCGATCAGCCACGCCGAGGAGTCGGTCATGGCCCCGCCCGCTCCTTGGAAGCGCTGATAGCGAGTCCGGTTGTGGACCGTGATGACGGGGCCTGGACCAGGCGCATGGCTCGAGAAACGCAGACCCGGTCGCGTCGCGAGCGCCTGGTGGAGATTGGCACTGGTCTGGACGACCTTGACCTTCGGCCCGAAGGTGATCGGCGCCGCGGACGGCTTGGCCGCCCGGGGGCTTGATTTGGCGCTGGCCGCGAACGGTGCGCCCAGTCCGGCCAACAGCGTGCTGAGACCGATGACGATCCACCCCCGTGACCTGCCCACTCCCCTCATGCGCGTCTGTCTACCGCAACCCTCGGTCAGGGCCTTCTTCGCCAAGGTGGTTTTCGTGTTAGCGCTGGCCGGTGCTGCGCTGGAAGAGCACGAAGCAGATGGCCGCCACGATCAGCGCCACCACCGGCAGCGTGAGACCGATCACGCCGACGATCGCGAACACGAGGCTCACAACTCCAACCGCTCCTGCCGCGCCGCCGACCTGCACCAGACGGTAGGCCCGCTGCTCACGGGCTCGGCGCGGTGTGTACCCGCGACGTCGGTCCAGGTTGCTCATCGTCCGGCAAGCCTACCGAGTGGCGCCCCGGTACGGTTGTGGCGTGTCCGATCCTGTGCCCCACCACCTGCTGATCTACGGCTACGTTCCGGACATGGCCGAGCGCCGCGGCCCCCATCGGAAGGCCCATCTGGAGCGGATCACCGCTGAGCGGGCGGCTGGTCACCTGGTCTCGGCGGGGGCGTTTGATCCCCCCACGGGCGGGGCGTTCATCTTCCGGGGCGTGGATCGCGAGCACGTCGAGGCGTTCGTGGCTGCCGACCCCTACCAGCACGCCGGGCTGATCACCTCCTGGCGAGTCGAGCGCTGGAACCTGGTGTGAGCGACTAGCCACCAAGGGTCAGACATCGAGGCATACCGGCCGTCTTAGGCCGGTATGCTCGAATGACCGTTATGCCCTTCCCGCAGACCCGCCTGCGCCGGCTCCGGGCCACCCGCGCGCTTCGCGGCCTGGTCCGGGAGACGCGCCTTGATCCGGCGGACTTCGTCTACCCGATGTTCGTCGCCCATGGCCTCGATCGCCGCGAGCCGATCGAGGCGATGCCCGGCATCGACCGTCTGTCGATCGCCCACGCCGTGGCCGAGGCCGGCGAGGCTCACGCCCTCGGTATTCCCGCCGTGCTCCTCTTCGGGCTGCCCGCCACCAAGGACGCGGAGGGCTCCGGGGCCTGGGACGACGAGGGCGTCGTCCAACTGGCCACGCGGGCCATCAAGGAGTCCCACCCAGATCTGCTCGTCATCACCGATCTCTGTCTGTGCGAGTACACCAGCCACGGCCACTGCGGGGTGCTGCGCCGGCCGGATTCGTCTCCGCGTGCGGGAGCCTCGCGTGAAGACGTGGTCGACAACGACGTGACACTCGAGCTGCTCTCGCGCACCGCGGTCTCTCAGGCTCGGGCCGGAGCCGACCTGATCGCCCCCAGCGACATGATGGACGGCCGCGTGGGCGCCATCCGTGGCGCGCTGGATGACGAGGGCTTCAGTGACACGCCGATCATGGCCTACTCGGCGAAGTTCGCCTCGGCCTTCTACGGTCCGTTCCGCGAGGCGGTCGACTCGCCTCCCGCGTTCGGTGACCGGCGCAGCTACCAGATGGATCCGGCCAATGGGCAGGAGGCGGTCCGCGAGACCCTGCTCGACGTCGAGGAGGGTGCCGACATCGTGATGGTCAAGCCCGCGCTCCCTTACCTCGACGTGATTCGCCGCATCAAGGACGAGACCGCCATGCCGGTTGCTGCCTACAGCGTCAGCGGCGAGTACTCAATGCTCAAGGCGGCCGTCGCCGCCGGCTATCTCGACGAACGGACGGCGGTGCTTGAGGCGCTGACTTCGATCCGTCGCGCCGGGGCCGACATGGTCATCACCTACTTCGCGAAGGAGGCTGCGCTATGGCTCAGCTAGACCCATCTGGGACCGTCCCCGCGCCGCGCAGCCAGCACGGGCCGAAGCTGCGCACCCGCACGCAGGGTGCTGCGATCGCGCTTGACGATCTCGACAAGCGCCTGCTCAACCTGATGCAGGGCCGGTTCCCCATCGCCCTGCGGCCCTACGAGGCCGTGGCCAGCGAGGCCGGCATCAGCGAGAGCGAGGTCATGTCCCGGGTCCAGCGCCTGCTCGACGAGCGGATCATCCGTCAGGTCACGCCGATCTTCGACACGCGCGCCCTCGGCTACTCCTCGATGTTGGTCGCGGCCAAGGTCGATCCGGAGAACCCGTGGCGGGCGGCCAACGTGATCAACGCCCACCCCGGCGTCTCGCACAATTACCTGCGCAACCACGAGTTCAACATCTGGTTCACCATCGCCACGGAGCCTGATTCGCCGCTGGGCCTCGAGAGCACGCTCAAGGTGCTGGCCGAGCTGGCCGGGGCGGAATCGGTCCGCCAGCTGCCCACGCTGAAGCTGTTCAAGATCCGCATGGACCTGGAGATGGAGGCCGGGACTGAGGCGCTGGCCAAGGCGGCCGAGGCGACCGAGCCGGCCGAGACTGAGGCTCAGCCCTACGACGAGTTCGACCGGGCCGTGATCCGGGCCACCCAGGGCGACATGCCCGTCGTCTCTGAGCCCTACGCCCCGGCGGCGGACGAGCTCGGCCTGTCGCAGGAGCGCCTGCTCGAGCACCTGCGCGGCATGCAGGAGCGCCGGCTTCTGCGCCGGGTGGCGGCGATCCTCTTCCACCGTCGGGCGGGATTCAGCGCTAACGGCATGGGCGTCTGGAAGGTCCCGGACGATCAGATCCTCGAGTTGGGCAAGCGCATGGCCTCCTTCCGGGGCATCTCGCACTGCTACCAGCGCCCCACCTATGCCGACTGGCCCTATTCGGTGTTCACGATGGCCCACGGCCGCTCCAAGGAGGAGTGCGACGCGATCCTCGACTCGATTGCGGCCGACACCGGTATCGAGGACCGGTCCACGCTCTACTCCTCCACCGAGTTCAAGAAGATCCGACTGCTCTACTTCACCGGCGACTACCGCGCCTGGGAACGCGAGCACGCCGGGGTGTGAGCGCCGTCGCGCTCGATACCACTCGCTCGGCTGAGCTCTACGCCCGAGCGCTCACGCTCCTGCCCGGGGGCGTTAATTCTCCCGTGCGCGCGATGCGCGCGATCGCCCGCGACCCGATCTTCATTGCTTCGGCGAAGGGCGCGATGCTCACCGATGTCGACGGCAACGAGTACGTGGATTGGGTGTGCTCCTGGGGGCCGCTGATCCTGGGTCACGCTGAGCCCGCGGTCCTGAACGCGATTGGCGAGGCGACTGAGCGAGGCACCACCTACGGTGCACCCACGGCCGGTGAAGTGCAACTGGCGGCGGCCGTGGCCGAGCGCATCCCCTCGGTCGAGATGCTGCGGATGACCTCTTCGGGGACCGAGGCGACCATGAGCGCGATCCGTCTCGCCCGAGCGGTGACCGGGCGCGAGCCGGTGCTGAAGTTCGCGGGCGCCTACCACGGTCACGTGGATGGTCTCCTGGCCGAGGCGGGCTCCGGACTGGCCACTCAGGGCATTCCCGCCAGCCCCGGGGTACCGGCGGCCGTCGCGGCCGCCACGGTGATCGTCCCCTGGAACGACCCGGATGCCCTGCGCACCGCGGCCGGGCAGCGGCCGCTGGCCGCCATTCTGGCCGAACCGGTGCCGGCCAACATGGGCGTCGTGCCGCCGGAGGATGGGTTCCTCGAGCTGCTGCGCGAGGTGGCGACCGCCACGGGTGCGCTGCTCATCTTCGATGAGGTGATCAGCGGCTTCCGCGTCTCCCGCGGCGGGGCGCAGGAGCTCTACGGGGTCATACCGGACCTCTCGATCCTGGGCAAGATCGTCGGCGGAGGCCTCCCCGCGGCGGCCTACGGCGGGCCGCGCGAGCTTATGGAGCGCATCTCCCCTGCGGGCGACGTCTACCAGGCCGGCACGCTGTCGGGTAATCCCCTGGCTGTGGCCGCGGCGCTGGCCACTCTGGAACAGCTCGACCTGTCCGCCTATCTGCGTTTGGCCGCCGTCACCGAGGAGCTGGCCGGCGGCATCCGCGAGGTCGCCGACGAGACGGGCATGCCCGTACAGATCAAGAGCCTTCCCGGCCTGATGACCGTCTTCTTCACCTCCGGCTCGGTGCATGACTACCACGGAGCCGCCGGCTGTGACCTCGACGCCTACGCGGCCTGGTGCCGGGAGCTCCTGGCCCGGGGCGTCTACCCACCGGCCTCGCAGTTCGAGGCCTGGTTCCCCTCTCTCGCCCATACCGCTGAGCAGGTGGCCCACACCGTGAGCGCCGCGCGCGAGGCCTTCACCGTGGTGGCGGAACGTTGAGGAGCGCGGCCGATGGGCAGCGTGCTCTGTACACGGGGCTGGAGGCCGAGGCCCGCAGCGTGACCGCCGCGCTGTGCGAACCCTCGCCGGACCAAGCCGAGGAGAACGCCCCCGGGCCTGCGCAACATGCCGCCACGGGCCCGCGTGCTGCCGGGCATGAGGCCGATTACGAGCTGCTCCTGGAGATGATCCACGAAGGCACTCGCCTGCATTACGGCCACCCGCGCGTGTTCGCCACCGATGACGCCGATCTGCGGCTGCTGCTGGGCGACCGCCTCTACGCCGCCGGGCTGGCCCGGTTGGCCGAGATAGGTGACCTCGTGGCGGTGGCTGAACTGGCCGACCTGATCTCCCTGCAGGCTCAGGCTCAGGCCCGCCGGGATCCGGAGCTGGCCGCCGCGGTCTGGGTGGCTGGGGCTCGGGCGATCGGCTGGGGTGGGGGTCCCGAACACGAAGCGGCCAAGGCGCTGGCTCGCTCCGAGGACCCTTCGGCCCGGGAGGCCCTCCTCCGCGCAGCGGACGTGGTGGGCGCATGACGGCCGAGCGCCGACGATCGGTACGATGCCTCGGGATTAGCTGTTCTTAACCGAGGCGCACCAGTGGAAGACAGACACAAAGCAGGCAAATCGAAGTACACGACCGACCGCCGCATGCCGGGCGCCTTTGAAGGCGAGACGATCACGCGGCGGCGTTTCATGGGTGGGGTGACGAACGGCGCCGGCGCTGTCGCCGCTGCAGCGTTCGCGCTTCCCTCGCTGGGGTTCGCGCTCGGTCCGATCTTCAGTCGCGTGCCCTTCCAGTGGCAGCCGATCGGGCCGCCCTCGGATTTCCCCGCCGACACCTACACCGTCCGGGTGATCACCATCGTCCCGGGGGTCGGCGAGGTCGGCAAGTCGATCGCCTATGTCCGGACACGCAACCCGGCGATCGACACCGAGCCCCTGGATCAGTACAACCACTTCGTCGCCCTCTCCTCGAGGTGCATGCATCTCGGTTGCCCGGTCCGCTTCGTGCCTGCGGCCGCGCGGTTCATCTGTCCATGCCACGGTGGCGTCTACGACTTCCGTGGCATGGTCGCCGGTGGCCCACCGGTCCGGCCCCTCGATCGCTTCTACACCCGCCTGAACCAGACCACTGGCCTGGTCGAGATTGGCCCGCGCTACTCGGTCAACTCCGAGCTACAGCGTTTCTCGCCGCGGGACCCGGGTCAGCCGCTGGATGGCATCGGGCAATATCTGTACCCGGCGCGGTTCGACACCTCCGTGCTCCCCGGCAAGTGAAGATGACGAGACTCTGATGCCCAAGCTTCCCGCTCCTCCGCTTCCCAAGATTCTCCAGCCCCGGCCCAAGCGCCCCGGTCAGAACGGCGACGGCAACGGCGCGATGACTCCGGCGGAAACCGGCCTCGAGGCCGGGATCACCGTCGTTGACTGGATCGACGAGCGCACCTCGCTCTCGCCCGGCATTCGCTGGTTGCTGTTCCGCAAGGTCCCCCGAGGGATCAACTGGTTCTACACGCTGGGCTCGGCGACCATGTTCGCCTTCCTCAACCAGGCGGTGACCGGCGTCTTTCTGGCCATGTTCTACCGCCCGGACGCCACCGGCGGAGCCTATGAATCGGTCCGCTACATCACCGACGACGCGTTCCTGGGCCAGCTTGTCCGGGCCATGCACAAGTGGGGCGCCTCGGTGATGATCATCCTGATCTTCCTGCACATGGCCCGCGTCTTCTTCTTCGGCGCCTACAAGTACCCGCGCGAGCTGACCTGGGTCATCGGCGTCACGCTGCTGATCCTGACCATGGCCATGGGCTTCACGGGCTACCTGTTGCCCTTCGACCAGCGCTCCTACTGGGCCACGATCGTCGGCGTGAACATCAACGGCACGGGGCCGTTCATCGGTCCCTACCTGTCTGACTTCCTTCGCGCCGGACCCGAGTTCGGGGCCACCACGCTGTCGAGGTTCTACGCCATCCACATGCTGTTGATCCCGGGTCTGATCGCCGCTCTGATCGGCGCCCACCTCTACCTCATCACCAAGCTCGGCATTGCCGCGCCGCCGTGGATCAAGGCCGAGGAGGAGATCGAGATGCGTGAGTCCCGCGTATGAACCAGGCTGAGAAGGAGGCCTACCTCCGCGAATACTCGATCCTGAAGAACGAGGGGAAGCCGTTCTTCCCCTACGCCGTGGCCAAGGACTCCGTCATGGCCGTGATCGTGATGATCGTGATCATCTTCCTGGCCGCGATGTTCGGCGCCGAGCTCGAGCCCAAGGCAGATCCGACCACGACCACCTACGTCCCGCGCCCGGACTGGTACTTCTACTTCCTCTTCGAGGTCCTGCGGGTCATGAAGAACGTCCCCAAGTTCACCGACATGGCGACGATTGGCGTGCCGACGATCTGCATGATCCTGCTCTTTCTGCTGCCCTTCTACGACCGCAGCCCGGAGCGCCGGATCGAGCGCCGGCCGGTCGCTCTGGTGGCCGGACTGGCCACCATCTTCACGATGGCCTACCTGACCTACTCGGGCGCGACCACCGGGTCGCCGAACTCGGTCGACATGAAGCCGCCGGCCAGCCTGACCGCGTCCCAGAAGGCCACGTTCAGGGCTGGTGAGGTGGTGGTCGGGCAGTCGGGCTGCCTGGCCTGCCACGTGATCGGTGAGAACGGCAACAACGGTCCCGGACCGCCGCTGACCCACGTCGGGTCGGTCCGGCGCCCGGCGGCCATCGCTTCGACGCTGCGCAACCCGACGGCACCGATGCCCTCGTTTGCCGGTCTGGCCAAGCAGTACCCGCAGAAGTTCCAGAATCTGGTCAACTTCCTGTCCGAGCTCCAGTAGGCCGCGGGGTCGTGACGGCGAGCACTCCCGCCCCGGGCACCCCGGGGACGCTGGCCGAACCCCAGGTCCGGGCCATGTTCGACCGCATCGCGGGGGTTTATGACCGCATGAACGCGGTCATGACCGCGGGCCTGCACCACCACTGGCGTCGACGCGCAGCCGACCTGGCCGGGCTGGCCGCCGGCGACCGCGCTCTGGACGTGGCCACCGGAACCGGTGACCTGGCCTTCGAGCTGGCTCGCCGGGTTGCTCCCGGCGGATCGGTCGTGGCGGGCGACTTCTCGGAGGGGATGCTCAAGCTGGCCCGAGCCAAGCTTCCGCACGCTGAGGTCCCGGCCGGTGTGCAGGTGCATTTTGAGACCGCCAACGCGCTGGCCCTGCCCTACGCCGATGACGAGTTTGCCGCCGCCACCGTTGGCTTTGGCGCGCGCAACTTCTCCGACCTGCGTCAGGGGCTGGCCGAGATGGCCCGGGTCGTGCGGCCGGGAGGGCGGGTCGTGGTGCTTGAGATCACCACCCCGACAAGGGCGCCGCTCTCGACCTTTCTCGAGGTCTGGTTTGACCATCTGGTTCCGGCGCTGGGGAAGCTGGCCGGGGACTCGGACGCCTACAGTTACCTGCCCAACTCGGTGCGGCGCTTTCCGCCCCCGGACGCTCTGGCCGCGATCATGTGGGACAGCGGATTGCGCGACATCAGCTACGTACTCACGGCCGGCGGGATCATCGCCCTACATGTTGGCGAGGTGCCCCGGTGAGCGCCGTCGAGGCCGTGGTTCAGGCCGGGGGCGCCCCTGCCTCACGGCTCATGGACCGTCTTGAGGAGCGCATGGCCGGGCTGGCCGGCGCCTACGGACCCCAGCTGGGCCGCCTGGGCGGCGACACCCTGGCCGCGGGCGGAAAGCGTCTGCGCCCGCTGCTGGTCTTCCTGGCCGCGGGCACGCCGCCGCCTGAGACCGACGCTCTGCTCAGCGCCGCGGTGGCCGTCGAACTGGTTCATAGCGCCACCTTGGTTCACGACGATGTCCTGGATGCTGCGGCCCTGCGCCGTGGGCGCCCCACCGTGGTCGCCGCCGCCGGGCGACACCTGGCCACCGCGACCGGGGATCTGCTCTTCTCCCGCGCATTCGCCGAGCTGGCCGCCACGGGGTCTGAGGCGATGGTCCGCTCGCTCTCCCGGGCCAGCACAGGTTTGGCCGCCGGCGAGCTCATGCAACGTGAGGACGCCTATCGGGCGGTACCGGAGGAGCGCTACCTAGAGCGCTGCCGGCTGAAGACCGCCGTCCTCTTCCGCGCCGCCTGTGAGCTGGGCGCGCTGGAGGGCGGAGGATCGGTTGAAGCGGTTGGTGCGTTCGGTGAGCAGATCGGGATCGCCTTCCAATTGCTCGACGACGTCCTTGATGTGTCGGGCCCGCCGGAGCGCACAGGCAAACCCCGCGGGACCGATCTCCTGGACGGGACCGTCACGCTTCCGCTGCTCATTGCTCGCGAGCGTGACCCCGACCTGGCCGCCCTCGATCCGAGGACGATCGATGGACCCGAGGCGGCTGAGGAGGTGTGCGACCGGATTGCCGGCACCGGCGCCCTGGATGCTGTCCGCGAACGGGCTCTGCGGCTGATCGCCGCTGCCAAGGCGCTGTTGCCGGGCTTGCCCGAGCGTCAGCGGATCGCGCTCGAGCTCGTGGCCGAGGGCGTGGTCGCCCGCTACGCCTGAGCGGCGCGGCTCGGGCGCCTAGAAATCTTCGGGAAGAATCAGATCGCTCTGCAGCGCAGAGGTGAAGCGATCGATCTCTTCAGCCATGTTGGCCTGCGTCAGCCGGCGTAGGTCGGCGAGCATCTCGGCCAGACCTTCGTCCAGACGCTCCTCGAACTCGTCGACCTGCCCTTGATCGAAGACGCCTTCGGTCAGCCAGTCGCAGTTCGGGCAGTGCAGGGTCAGCTCCCAGAAGCCACCGGCCGTCTCGCCCCACTGCACCGGCTGGACGAGCTCGGACTGACACTGCGGGCAAGCGTGTAGGCCAGGACCGACCTTCTCGTCGACCGAGAAACGGACGACTTCAATCGCTCGGCCGCTGGGCAGAACGATCCGTCGAATGGAGTGGCTGTCGCGTCGCTGACTCATTGTTTCCTCGCGGCAGATATCGGCGCTTGTGAACATGACCTTGAGGAGCAGTCCACCCCAGCTGGACGCATCGCCCGCTACGCTTGGTAGCCCCGTCCCGGAGGCGCAAGCAATGTTCCGTAGTCCCGTAGTCGACGCAATAGTCATTCTGGTGATCGCGCTGCTCATCCTCGGGCCGAAGCGTCTGCCTGAATTGGGCAAGGGCCTCGGCCGCGGGATGCGGGAGTTCAAGGAAGGCATCACGGGCGAATCCAAGGACGAGGACCGCCCGGCGATCTCCTCGACGCCGCCCGCGGCGGGCACCGGCTCCCCGACCGAGGAGGCTCCTGGTCAGGAGCGTGGCTCGGCCGAGGTCGGCTCAGAGCGCCAGCACTAGCAGTGCCTGCCCAGAGCGGACCAGCCCCGCCGCCCCGCGGCGCGCGAGCGCTCGGCCCCTGGCGCTCGCCCTTCCCGGCGAAACGTTCTGGGGAGACCCACTAAACGATGCCGCGCATTATTCGTCCGGTCGGCCACGAGGATCGGCTGAGCGTCGTAGACCACCTCGACGAGCTCCGCTCGCGGCTCATCATCTGCGCCGCCGCGCTGCTCGTCGCCTTTGCGATCTGCTTCATCGCCAACCACACGCTGCTGAACCTGCTCAACCGCCCGCTGCCGTCTCTGTCCCATCAGCAGGCCAACCACCTAAGCGGCCTGACCACGGATTCGGTCCGCGCCGCACGTGACTTCGCGCAGGCCGGCGGGCTGATGCATCAGCTTTCGCTTTCCAGCCATCTCGCCGCCTCCGACCGAGCGTTGCTGTCCGCGATTGCCCACAAGCTCGGGCTTGCCGCCCACGCCCTGCCTCAGTCGACGCCCCGCAACGTGCCGATCACGATCGGAGTGGGTGAGCCGTTCACGACGACGGTGACCGTGAGCTTCTACGCCGCGCTGCTGCTCTCCTTGCCTGTGCTGCTCTACGAGGCCTACGCGTTCATCATCCCCGCTCTGAGCTCGCAGGAGCGACGGCTGATCCTCCCGATCATGCTCGCCGCCCCGGTGCTGTTCGCAGCCGGGGTGGTGTTCACCTATCTGATCGTCCTCCCCGCCGCGGTCAAGTTCCTCCAGGGCTACAACCAGAGTGAGTTCAACTCGCTCGTCCAGGCCAAGCCCCTGTACTCGTTCGAGGTGCTGACCATGGGGGCGATCGGATTGGCCTTTCAGATGCCCATCGGGCTTCTCGGTCTACACCGCGCCGGCATTATCAACGGCAGCACCCTGACCCGAAACTGGCGCTACGCTACGGTCATCATCGCCGTCATCGCGGCGGCAATGCCAGGGGCAGATCCAGTGACCACCGCGCTGGAGACTGCGCCCCTGGTGATCCTCTTCCTGGCCAGTATCGTGATGCTCAAGATCGCCGATAGACGTGACGCCAAGCGAGCGCTGGCCAATCTCACCGAACTTGACGGGGAGAGCTGAACGCCGTGCTGTTTGACCTCCGCAGCCGCGGCCGCCGCCGCACCGTGCAGTTCGTCTACCTCGGCCTCGCCGTCCTCATGGGCGGCGGTTTGGTCCTGTTCGGGGTCGGGGCGGGCAACGGTAACGGCGGCCTGCTCAACGCCTTCACCGGCAACGGCTCGGGCAACTCTCAGGGCTCCGTGCTCAGCCAGGCGGAAAAGACGGCCGTGAAGGCCACCCAGCGCGACCCAAACAGCTCCGCGGCCTGGGCCTCCCTGATCGCCGCCCGGTGGGAGAACGCCACCGGGGGCAGCAACTACAACTCGACGACCGGCAACTTCACCACCTCGGGCAAGAAGGAACTCGCCGCCACCACGACCGCGTGGGCGCGCTACACCCAGCTGACCAAGAACCCGAACTCCGACCTGGCCACCCTGGCCGCCCGCGCCTACGCCCACCTGGCCGAGTACCCCGCCTCGGCCAACGCGTGGGAGATCGTCTCCGCAGCCAACCCCACCTCGGCCAAGGGCTACGAGTGTCTGGCCGTCTCCGCCTACGCCGCCCAGCAGACCCGCAAGGGTGACCTGGCCCTGGCCAAGGCCCTGACCCTGGTCCCGAAGCTGAGCCAGTCAACCCTGAAGTCCCAGGTGCAGGCGGCCAAGACGACCCCGTCGATCGCCCAGGCCTGCTGAGTCCCCGCGGGTCCGCGGGGAGGCAGCGTGAGCGCGTGCCGGTGTCGCGGTCGCGGCTGTGCCGCCCCCGGGCCCCGCGACTGTGCCGCCCGGGCCCGCGACTCACCCGGACTTTCCGCCCGCGCCGGTCACTTTTTCCGGGGACTGGCCGAACCAACGCACGTCTGCCTGATTCGCGGCATGTCGGCTACGGGTTAGCGGCTCGCTAGGACCCGCGCCAGGCGCCGCCGCCCACAGGACTCTGGATAACATCGAACGCTGCCCACGGGGCCGTTAGCTCAATTGGCAGAGCAGGGGACTCTTAATCCCAAGGTTGGAGGTTCGATTCCTCCACGGCCCACTCCAGAATCCCGCTACGGCGGGGTTTTCCTTTTCTCGGGATCGGGCAAATGTAAAAATGTCCCCAATATGTCCCGAGAAGGGCGTACGGTTGTTTGATGGCCGCCGTGGCGCCTCGGATTCCCACCGGACACGTCTTCCGGGTGCAGCGGGCGCGGGGTCTCGTCTGGTACGCGAAGTACCGGCTGCCGGAAGGCCGCCAGGTCCAGAAGAAGCTCGGGCCGGCCTGGACCGAGCGGGGACGGCCGCCGGCCGGCTACTTCACCAAGCGCCAGGCCGAGGGCTGGCTGCGCGAGGTTCTCGACGAGGCCAGGCGCGGGACGCTGCCCGGGATGGTCAGGACCGGCGCGACATTCGCCGACGCGGCCGCTGAGTATCTGCGCTACGTCCGAGAGGACCGGGGTCGCAAGCCGTCAACGCTGCGCGGCTACCGGTCGGCGATCGAGGCGCACTTGCTGCCGGCCTTTGGGGAGATGGCCGTGGAGGACGTGACCACCGAGGCGATCGAGCGCTGGTTGGCTGGCTTCGATGGATCGGCCGCGACTCGGAACAAGCTCCTTATCCAGCTGCACGGGATCCTCGGCCGCGCCAAGAAGGTCTACGGCCTCCGGGTCAACGCGGCCGCCGAGGTGGAGAAGTTCGCGCGGCGAAGCAGCGGTGAGATTCAGGTGTTCGCTCCCGAGGAGGTCTGGGCCCTGGTGCGCACGGCTTCGTCTGAGCAGGACGGCGCCATGTTTCTGACGGCCGCGTTCACCGGCCTGCGCATGGGCGAGCTCCTGGCGCTCCGGTGGCGCGACGTCGACTTCGCTGGCCAGACGATCCGCGTGCGCGCCAGCTACTACCTCGGCCAGCTGACCACTCCGAAGTCCGGCAAGGTGCGAGCGGTGCCGATGGCCCCGGATGTGGCGAGCGCGTTCGCCCAGCTCGGCCGGCGGGAGAACTGGCTCGGCGATGATGATCTGGTCTTCGCCGGTGTTGCCGGTGACCATCTGGACGGCTCGGCACTTCGTCGCCGCTACAAGGATGCCCTGGCCCGAGCCTCTCTCCGACCGCTGCGCTTCCACGATCTGCGCCACACCTTCGGGACCCGGATGATCGCCAAGGCAGACATCCGCCGCGTCCAGGAGTGGATGGGCCACGCGGACATCCAGACGACGATGCGCTACCTGCACTACGCGCCCCGCGCCGAGGACGCCGCCCTCGTTGCGCAGGCGTTCGCGGTGCCGAAGCCAGCTGACGACACGGTCCGTACCGGCTGATGCCCGGACGTCTTAAAACCGCCGATTTGCAGGGAGACGTCCCAAGATGTCCTAAAGATGTCCAGGTGCCCCGCTGCCAGGGCGGCTTCCGAAGCGAGCGGAACCGGCGAATCGCCTATAACGGCGGGCTTTTGTCGGAGTCCAGGACGTCTTCGGACATCTTCAGCACAGGAAGTGCGTGGAGTGTATGCCTGCCGGTGGGGGCGTTTTGAGCGCCAGGTGCGTTGGGCTGATCGGCGGCGGGTCCTCGGTGGTCCAGGCAGTCGCTAGGAACGCCGGACCGGATCCGGGCGCCGACGCGGTCGAGATGGATGCGCCTGTCGGCTCACGACCCGGTACGAGCGGTCGGTGGATCAGAGTCGGTACCTCACCGTGGACGTGAGAGCAGCACGGTGTCCGCGCGCGGGACACTCACCAAGCACGGAGGCTTGGTCGTTGCGTTTGTGTCCGCGCGCATCAACCTGACGTTTCGTCGCACCCTGACCATCCGGACTCCCAACGCTCGCCGCGCGCGATGCTCCGTGCCGGGCACGGATGCCCGGCAGAATCTCCGCGCGCGACATGCGGTGCGGGCCTCAGTCGCTGTGCCGCCTCGAGAGCCTCGTGCGAGCTTCAGGTGCGGATCCGGGTCCCGGGTTAGTTCGTGTGCCGGACGGGCTCGTCAATTAGTTGGCGGCGGTTCCGCCGATGCGGTGCGTGTGCTGTCGCCGAAGGAGGCGTTAGGGGCGTGCTGTGGGGACGCGTGCTTTCCGTTGAAAGGGAGCACGCGATTGAGGCGCGAAAGGAAGCGTCCGGCCCGGCCAGCGCCGCGCGACCAGATGCGGACGGCTGCGAGCGTGAACGAAGGCAGGCGTCACCGTCAGTCGGTTCAAGTGAGCCGCGCTGGGTGCTCCTCAGTTCGCGACACGGCTGGAGGCACATCTCCGACGCGCGCCGTTAGGCTCGCCTGCAACGTGCCGGCGAACACGGCGGGAGTCGACGATGACCGATCCGATTGAAGCCCTCCACGAGAAGCTCTTCAACTTCGTTCCTGCGAAGCACGGGACGGCCTATGAGCGGTTGACTGCTCTCGTGCTGGCTTGGCTGGGCTGGGAGGGCGTCGTGCACGATCTCCGACAGGCCCGCAAGGGACGCCGAGCCAAGCGCCGACTCGATGTCGTCGCGCTCAACCCTTCAGGCGTCGAGCGTCGCCTAGTCGTGGAGTGCAAGGACATGAGCACCCAAAAGGCAAGCGGGACCGAGTCGTCGGCAAAGGGATCGCAGACACTCTTGTCGGGGTGTTAACGCAACTGGGCTAGGCGGCTGGCGCGATTGTCTCGACCGTGCCGTTCACCAAAGGGGCAAGAGATGTCTGCACCGACGAGGGTATCGAGATGATTGCGCTCCGCCCCTTCAACGAAGACATCGATCCCAGCAAGTTCGTCATGCAGATCAACCTCACCTTGATCGCCCGCCTACCCAACGACATCTCCAGCGTCACGCCGCAAATCGGCCGACTCGAGGGCGAGCCAGAAGAGGTCGCCATCGAGTTGACGACGAGCACCCGTGTGAAGACACCCGACGGCGAAGAGGCAGAGACCGTCCTCGAGTTGCTCCAGCTGAGCGGGATGGATGTTCCGCTGGGGACCTACGCGCGGGACGTCACGGTTCCCGAGCCGCGATGGGTGTAGCTCACCGGAGGCCGTGTCGAGATCATCGGCTTCACCTACGACGAGGAGGTGCGAGGCGTCCTGAACACGCAGGTCATCAAAGGTGACGGTGAGCCGGTCTTGACGATGTCTCGGGTGAATGCTGACGGCGAGGAGGTCGAGGGCGACTCGTTGTCGATAAGGCGCTGTTCGCCTGGGACATCGACTCCAGCAAGAACGTGATCCCGTGCGGCCTTCTCATCGAGCCCTAGGGGCCGAGACACAGCTGGTGAGCTAGGTCCCGAGCGCCCACCGGCCGTCACGTATGCCTGCTTTCGCGGTACCGAGGCATCACTTCTGAAGATGACTTTGCGACGCAAGCGCCAGTTGCGCCAGAGGCTTCTGCGCGTGCTCCAAGCTTTGGAAAGTGCGGTCGGGGGCGGCCTCCAGTAGCCGCAAACGTTTGCCGCAGAGAACGATTCTGCGTCAGCGCGGCCAGAGCCGCTCGACCGATCCGGCGTAGACGCCGTAGATGTACGGCCCGGGGGTCTCGACGACGCGAAGGATGCGGTTGAGGTTTTCGACGAGGCGTTGCGCTTGGTCTGCGCCGCGGAGGTTGGCGTTGGTCAGGCAGAAAGCGCGGACCTGGTGTGCAATGAGGACTTCCAGTTCGGCGGGGCGACGCCGGATGCGAGCATCCTTCATCAGGACCACCCAGCCGC
>JBDTEE010000235.1:0-6999 GCA_039922645.1 Solirubrobacteraceae bacterium
CCGTCACGCTCGGGATGATCGTGACCATGTTCCCCGAGCCGCGGGAGCAGGCCAAGGCGATCGGCGTCTACGGCTTCGTGGCCTCGGGCGGCGGGACGATCGGACTGCTGGTCGGCGGAGCGCTGACCCAGGCCATCGACTGGCACTGGATCTTCTTCGTCAACCTCCCGATCGGGATCGTCACGGCGGGCATGGCGCGTCGGCTGCTGTCCTCCGACCATGGAGCGGGCCTGGCCGCGGGGGCTGACGTCAGCGGAGCACTGCTCATCACCGGCGCCCTCATGCTGGCCGTCTACACGATCGTCAGTCCCGCTGCCCAGCACGGCTGGGGCGACCCGACGACGCTCGGCTGGGCCGCGCTGGCCCTAGGTCTGCTGGCCGGGTTCGTACTGCGCGAGGCCCGCGCCGCCCACCCCTTGATTCCGCTGCGGGTGTTCCGCTCGCGCACGGTCGTCGGGGCGAACCTGGTCCAGGCCCTGGTGGTGGCGGGCATGTTCTCGATGTTCTTCCTCGGCTCGCTCTATCTCCAGCGCGTACTCGGCTTTGACGCGCTGCAGATCGGCCTGGCGTTTCTCCCCACCACGCTGATCATGGGCACGCTCTCGCTCCGCTACTCCGAGAAGCTGATGATGCGCTTCGGCCCGCGGGCCACGCTGGTACCCGGTCTCGTGCTCATCGCCGTTGCCCTCGGACTGCTGGCCCGAGTGCCCGCGCATGGCAGCTACGCGCTCGACATGCTTCCGACCCTGGTGCTGCTCGGTACCGGCATCGGCATCTCGTTCCCGTCGCTGATGACGCTGGCCATGTCCGGAGCGACACCGGAGGACGCCGGGCTGGCCTCGGGTCTGGTCAACACGACGGTGCAGATCGGTGGTGCCCTCGGCCTGGCCGTACTGGCCACCCTGGCCGCATCGAGGACCTCCGATCTCCGGGCGGGCGGGAGCGGGCTGCCGGCCGCCCTGACCGGCGGCTACCAGCTGGCCTTCGCCGTGGGTGCGGGGCTGGTCGTTCTGGGCATTGTCGTCACGCTCGCGCTGCTGCGTCCGGAGCGGACCTCGCAGCGCGCCGCGGAGGGCACCCTTGAGATGTCGCCGGCCGAGTGCAAGGCGGCAGCCTAGAACTCATCCGGCATTCGGCGGCGGCGGGGGTTATCGTCGCCGCCGTGAGCGCCAACTTGCCCACACCCGCCGCGGCGGATCTCCGCGCCTCCCTGGTCGGGCGCCTCGCCGTCGTCGAGCCGCTGGGCGCCGAGCATGAGCCGGGCCTGCTGGCCGCCGCCGAGGACGCAGGGATGTTCGCTTGGATGCCGGTGGACATGACCTCGCCGGAGGCCCTCCGGGCCTGGCTCAGCACGACGCTGACGTCCGCTGAGGCCGACCGCGAGGTTCCCTTCGCCATCCGCGACGCCCGCACCGGCGAGGTGGTCGGTTCAACCCGATTCCTCGAACTGCGCTTCGAGCATCTTCGGGCCGAGATCGGCTGGACCTGGGTGCGGCGCTCCTCGTGGTCAACCGGGATCAACGTAGAGACCAAGCTGCTGCTGCTGAGTCAGGCCTTCGATCAGGCCGGCCTGCGCCGGGTGGAGTTCAAGACCGACGCTCGCAACGAGCGCTCCCGGGGGGCCCTGCTGGCTCTGGGCGCGAGCTTCGAGGGCATCCTGCGTAAGCACATGGTCGTGCGCGACGGAGGACCCAGGGACTCGGCCTACTTCTCGGTCATCGACGATGAGTGGCCGGCGCTGCGTGGGCGCCTGGAGCATCGCGTGGCCGAGCACATGGACCGCTAGGCTGCCGCAATGGCCGACCACTTCGACGTGGCGATCCTCGGGGCCGGGCCGGCCGGAGAACACGCTGCCAACGCACTGGCCCGAGCCGGGCGCCGCGTTCTCCTGATCGAGCGCGAGCTGATCGGCGGCGAATGCTCGAACTGGGCCTGCATTCCCACCAAGACCCTGCTCCGCCCCACCGAGGTGCGGGGCGAATCCGAGCGCGCAGCGGGTACCGGGCCCGCGGCGCTGGACTGGCCCGAGCTGGATCGCTATCGCGACTACATGACTTCGGCCGGGGATGACTCGAGTCGCGTCAAGGGCTACGAGAAGCTCGGAGTGACCGTGGTCAAAGGGGACGGCAAGCTGGCCGGCCCGGGACAGCTCGAGGTCGCCGGCAGATCCTTCAGCGCCGAGCAGATTCTCATCAGCACCGGGTCAGACCCTGTCATCCCGCCACTCGCGGGACTCGAGGAGGCGGGGTACTGGACCAATCGCGAGGCCACGGCGCTACACAAGCTTCCCGCCAGCGCGGTGGTCATCGGCGGCGGTCCGGTCGGCGTCGAGCTGGCTCAGTTTCTCAACCGCTTCGGGACCAGGGTCTCGCTGATCCAAGGGGCCGCACGCCTGATCCCCCGTGAGGACGAGCGCGTCTGCGAGCTGCTGACCGACGCCGTGCGCGAGGCCGGGATCGAGGTCCACATCGATGCCCATGCGCAAGCCGTCCGCCGCGATGGCGATGAGCGCGTGGTCCGCCTCGATGACGGCCGCGACCTTCGCGGTGAGCAGGTGATCGTGGCCACCGGACGACGTCCGCGCAGCCAGAGCATTGGCCTGGAGACGATCGGAGTGCAAGGGGGCGAGCACGGCATCCCCATCGACGGCCACTGTCGGGTCGCCGACGGCGTCTGGGCGGCGGGCGACTGCACAGGCGTCATGCTCTTCACCCACCTGGCCAAGTACCAGGCCCGGGTGGGGATGGCCGATATGCGCGGCGCCCCCGTGCCGGCCGACTACCGGGCGATCCCGCGGGTCATCTTCACCGACCCCGAGGTTGCCGCGGTCGGCCTGACGGCCAAGCAGGCCGAGGACCAGGACCTTGAGGTCGCCATCACCACGATCAAGCTGGCCGAGTCGATCGCGCGGCCCTACACCTACGAGCAGGACCCTCGGGGCGAACTCAGCCTCATCGTTGACCGCCGCCGACGTGTTCTGGTCGGTGCCTGGGCGGTCTCGCCCCTCGCCAGCGAGTGGATCCACCGGGCCGTACTGGCCATCCGGGCCAACGTGAGTTATGACGTGCTGATCGACACAGTGCCGCAGTTCCCCTCCTACTCCGAGGCCTTCCTGACGGCGCTTCAGGCGCTGGAGCTCGATTAGCCTCAGCCAGATGCTGAGGGGATCGCAGATCACGCGCCGCATCACGGCCGTGCTGGTGGCGGCGCTTGCGGTCCCATCCAGCGCTGGGGCTGCTATTCCCAAGCATCTGACCGCCGTCCTGCGCCCGCGTGATTCGGCGGCGTTGGCCGCCTACGCGCGGGCCGTCTCTGACCCGGCCTCGACCTCCTTTCACCGCTTCCTCACCCCGGCGCAGTTCGGGCGTCGCTTCGGCGCCAGCCCGACTGCGGTTCGGGCCGCGCGGCGAGCTCTCCTGGTCCGCGGGTTTAGCCCCGGAGCGCTCAGCGTCAACCGCCTCTCGATTACGGCGTCGGCCTCTGATCGTGGCACGCCAGCGTCCCTAGCAGTACTCGCACGCGGGGTTCTCCACGAACGGGGCGGCGCAATCCAGACCATGGAGGGCCTCGGCAACACACCGGGTCCCCGGCCGCTATCGGTTCGCCCCACCCGTCGATCGACTCCGCTCGCAACGACGGCGCAGGCCCACCCGAATACCGGTGGGCCCAAGCCCTGTGGGGCCGCCCGTAACGCCGCCGCCGCGGAGGGCGCGCACACAGCCGATCAGATCGCCTCGGCCTACGGCTTCTCCGGGATCTACGGCGGCCACAACCTCGGCGCTGGTGTCACCATCGCCGTTTACGAGCTCGAGCCCGTGGCCCTCTCCGACCTGGCCGCGTACCAGTCCTGCTACGGGATCACGGCGCCGATCAACTTCGTACACGTGGACGGCGGCTCGGGCTCAGGCGTGGGTAGCGGCGAGGCGGCGCTCGACATCGAGAACGCCACGAGCTACGCGCCGCAGGCCCGTCTGCTCGTCTATCAGGGGCCGAACTCCAACTCCGGTGCGCCCGGCTCGGGTCCCTACGACACGTTCAGCGCGATCGTCAACCAGGATCGAGCCCAGGTGGTCAGCGTTTCGTGGGGCGAGTGCGAAGCGGCGCTTGGCCCCGCCAGCGCCGCGGCGGAGAACGCCCTCTTCGAGCAGGCCGCCGTGCAGGGCCAGACCGTCGTGGCCGCGGCTGGCGACAGCGGTTCGGAGGACTGCGAGGCCAGCAGCTCTGTTCCCCAACCCCAGCTGGCCGTTGACGATCCGGCCAGCCAGCCCTTTGTCACCGGGGTTGGGGGGACCACGCTTGAACTCCTCGGGCCGAGACCGGCCGAGAAGGTCTGGAACAGCGGCGGCACCCCGGCGGCCTTGCTCTCCCCCGGTGCCGCGGGCGGGGGTGTCTCCACGCTGTGGGGCATGCCCCTCACCCAGCAGAACGCCGCCAGCTGGCTGAACGTGCATGGAGCGGGCGCCAACGGTGCGCACTGCGGACATCCCGGGGGCTACTGCCGCGAGGTGCCCGACGTCTCCGCCAACGCCGACCCCGCGACCGGTTACGAGATCTACTGGAACGGCTCCGGCGACGTCCCTGGCGCGACCCGCGGTTGGCAGGCCATTGGCGGGACCAGCGCCGCCGCACCCCTATGGGCCGGGGTGATGGCGCTGGCCGACGCCAACAGGACGTGCGCGGGAGGGTCGGTGGGTATGGCTTTGCCTGCCCTGTACCGAGCGGCGGGGGCCAATTACTCCGGGGACTTCAACGACGTGCGAACCGGCAATAACGACTTCACGAGCATGAACGGGGGACAGTTCACCGCCGGCCCGGGCTACGACGAGGCCAGCGGATTGGGCACGCCGAACGCCTCAGCGCTGGTGCCCCAGCTGTGCACCTCGGCTCTCTTGCTGCGTCCGGTGCCCGCCCAGCACTCGGCCCGCCTGGCCCGGCTCGCCGGTTTTCGTCTCCCCTTGTCTGACGTTCCACGCGCCAGCTCTACCGTGCGCGTCCGGGGCCTGCCTTCCGGGCTGCGCTTCCGGGCGGTCACCGGCCGGATCGGCGGAAATCCACGCCGCCTGGGGCGCTATGCCGTCACCGTGACGGCGACCGACGCGGACGGCGCGCGGGCGCGGCAGCGGTTCGTCTGGACGATCGCCGGAGCCACGCACCTGGTGGCTCCATCTGTGGTCGGGCTGGCCCAGGGCCGCCCTGTCCTACGCTTCACCGTGGCGGCCGGGCAAGGGGCCCCGAGCCTGCGCCGCCTGGCCGTCTCGCTGCCCGGTGAGCTCCGGCTGCGCTCCACCCGGTCGATCGCCGTGAATGCCTCCGGCGGGCGGGTCGGCTTCGCGGCCCACATCGACCACGGTCTGCTCATCATCACCCTGCACCGCGGATACATGCGCGTGCGGGTGACACTTGGCCCACGGGCGATCGCCCAGGCCCGCGGTCGCGGCCCACGTGTCGATCGGATGCGGGTGACGGCCGTGGCCAGCGACAGGTCCAGCAGCTTCCTGCAAGCTAAGGTCGGGAATCGATGAGCATGATCCGCGGATCCTGCACGGGCGAGCTCGACTATCCCATCGAGCGCTGCTGGGCACTGGTGGCCGACATCGAACATGCGCCGGCCTGGCAGCGCACGCTCGAGTCGGTGGATGTGCTCGAGCGCGATGAGCAGGGACGGCCGGTCATTTGCGACACGGTCAACGACGCCAAGCTGCGCAAGGTCAGGGTCCGCGTGCGCGTCGAATACGAGCCGCCCGAGCGGATGCGCTTCATCCAGGTGCAGTCAGACGATCTCGACAACATGGAGGGTGGCTGGGAGCTCGAGGCGCTGGGGCCGCGCCGGACCCGAGCCACCTACTCGCTTGGCATTGACCCCGGAGCGATCGGCTTCCTGGCCCGCCCCCTCGAGAAAGCGATCAAGCCGCTGGTCATGGGACATCAGGCCGATGAGCTCGCTCAAGCTCTGGCTGAGGGGCGCTAGGCGGCGGCGAGCCGCTGTCTGTAGACCGCAGCCGGCGCTAAGCGGGCGGCGCCGCGGTGTGGTGGCGAGCCACCTCCCGTAGGACGCCGATCATGGCGCGCGCAGCCGGGTTAACGCCCGGATTGCTCATGGTCGCGGCTGTCACCTTGCGCGCCGGACTGGCCGGCGCCAGCGCGCGCACAACGATCCCCGAGTGCACCCGGGTGAGAGCCAGGCGGGGAATCAGGGCCACGCCCACGCCCGCGGCGACCAGCCCCTGAACGGTGTCGTAGTCATCGCTCTCGAAAGCAACGTAGGGCTCGAAGCCGGCGGCGAGGCATGAGCGCACCACATGACGAGCGCAGGGGCTTGAGGCCGAGGTCTGCACCCAGTGCTGGTCGCGCAGATCGGCCAGCGAGAGGGCGGGCTTCTCGACCAGAGGATGCTCGACGGGTAGTGCGACGTGCATCGGATCCTCCAGCAGGGTCACGTTGCGCAGGCCCGCGCCCGGGCGCTCACGCACCCCGGGGAAGTGGAACAGCAGCGCGAGGTCGAACTCCCCCGCCCGCAGGCGCGGCCCGATCTGCTCGGGCTCACCCTCGGCGAGAGTCAGGGCCACGTCGGGATGTTCCTGGCGGAACCGGGCCACGGCCAGCGGCATAAGCGTCGCCCCGGCCGAGGGGAACGAGGCCACGCGTAGGCGCCCCGTCCGCACGCCCAGGACCGCCGCCAGGTCGGTCTCGGCCGCCTCCACCTGGGCGAAGATCGACTCCGCGTGCGCGACCAAAGTGGCGCCGGCAGCGGTCGGGCGAATGCCGCGCCGATCCCGGACGACCAGGGTGGCACCGGTTTCGGCCTCAAGCCGAGCTACCGACTGCGAGATGGCCGACTGCGTGTAGGAGAGAGACTCGGCAGCGGCGGAGAACGAGCCGCGGCTCACCACCTCGCAGAGCACCTGGAGTCGGCCTAGGCTCAGCATTAGCAGATCTTATCCCAATGATGATCAACTTCACTAGTCCTGATATCAGGGAACTGGGATCCTCGGTCGAAAC
>JBDTEE010000236.1:0-7019 GCA_039922645.1 Solirubrobacteraceae bacterium
GTAGCGCTCAGCCCAGGTGCTCGCGCCCGGCCGGCGCCTCGAAGCTGGCCGCCGGGCGCATGGCCACGATGCCCGACGGGTTGATCATCGGGTGCGTTCGGTAGTAGTGGGACCGGATCTCGTCGAAGGAGACCGTGTCGGCCACCCCCGGCCACTGATAGAGGTCGCGGGTGTAGGGCCACAGGTGCTCGTACTCGACCAGCTTGCGGATCGAGCACTTGAAGTGGATCTGGTAGACGGCATCGAAGCGCAGCAGGGTGGTGAACAGGCGCCAATCCGTCTCCAGCGGCTGGGCGCCGAACAGGAAGCGCTGCTCGGCCAGACGGAGGTCGAGCTGGTCCAGGGTCTGGAAGAGCGCTTGGACCTCGCGCTCGTAGATCTCCTGGCGCTTGGCGAAGCCTGCCTTATAGACCGCGTTATTGACGTTGTCGTAGATGAGCGCGTTGAGCTGATCGATCTCCGCGCGGTGGGGGGCCACGTAGAGATCCACGGGATGGGCAGCTAGCGGCGCGAAGACTGTCGAGAGCATGCGCAGGATGTCGGCCGACTCGTTGGAGACGATCGTGCCCTGTTCCTTGTCCCACAGGACCGGCACGCTGACCCGGGCGGTGTAATCCGGGTCGGCCGCCGCGTAGGCCTCACTGAGGAACTCGAAGCCGTTGACCGAGTCGTGGTAGCCGCCGCCGCTGAACTTCCACCCGCGCGAGTCGCGCAGTGGGTCCACGTAGGAAACCCCGATCGCCTCCTTGAGGCCCATCAGACTGCGGCCGATCAGCGTCCGGTGCGCCCAGGGACACGCTCGCGCCACATAGAGGTGATAGCGGCCCGCGGCGGGCGGGAAGCCGCTCGAGCCGTCGGCGGTCACCCACTGGCGAAAGACGCTGTCCTGGCGCCGGAAGGATCCGTCGTCCCCGCCTTCGCGACCCAGCGAGAAGTTCTCGGTCTTGATGCTCATGACTTCGAGGCTACCCAGGCCGAAACCAGAGCGCACCGGCCTGAGGCCTCCCGGCTGGAGGCCCTCCGCCGGAGGCCGGGGCTCCGCAGGCCCGGCTGCCTACCCGCCGGAGTAGACCCGCTCGAGCAGTCGGAGCATGGCGGGCGAGGTGACCTGGTTGCCCGGGCAGCAGGTGGGGCCGTTGTGGGTGCTGATACCGATCTCGATGTGCGGGCCCGTGGAGATGCCGACGATCCCGCAGCCCACCTCGGCGATCGGCTGGCCCGCCTGGACCACAGTGCCCACCGGGACCAGCGCCGGCTTGGCGTGGCCGTAGTAGATGAACCGACCGGAGAGGGGACCGCCGCTGACCCGGAGCACGGGCGCGGATGGCCCGAAGCCGGAGATTCCCTCCTGGACGATCACCCCGTTGGTCACGGCCACCTCGATCGCGGCCGGGCCGCAGGCGGCGCCGACGGTCGAGATGTCGACCCCCTGGTCCGGGGACCACGTACTGGGCGGCGCGGCCACTGACGCGGGCTGGATCGGGAACACGAAACCCTGGCCGGAGCCGAGCGCGTTCAGTTCCTGGACCACCTTGAGCTCCCGCCGCACTTCAGCCAGCGACACTGGGTGGGCATTGGGGTCGCCGATCGGAGCCGTGGCGGCCGCCGAGACCGCAGCCTGTTCACCGACGGTCGGTTGGATCGCCTGCGGATGGGCATGGGGCACGGTGACCGTCCCCCCACCGCCAGTGCCGCCAGCTGCCGAGCCGCGCGACCCGTTGGTCGTGCTCGAACCGCAGCCGGCCAGGGTGAGAACGATGATCACCATCACCACGGTGATCGGGACACGCCGGAGCATCGTGGGCTAGTTCAGCACGTTTCAGGCTGCAGCACGCAACTTGGCCAGCGGCGGGCGCTCCACCGGCTCGGCGCCGCCGGAGCGCAGCTCCCCGTTGCCCGGAATGAGAAAGCTGCTGGGTAGCGGGCCCTCGAGCCTTCCCTCGTCCTGGAGCCGGGAGGCAACCGCGTGCAGGACCGCGAAGGCCATCGGCCCGAGGTCATGCAACGGCTGATGGGCGTTCTGGCGCACGTCCAGATCGACCTGGGCCAGGGCATCCAATCCAGCCTCGCGATGAGTGTCGAGCAGGAGGGCGATGTCGACGCCGTAGCCGGTGACGAAGGGCAACCGTTCCAGCAGGTCGCGCCGGGCGGCGATCTCCCCGGCCAGAGGCTGGCGCACGGCGGCCAGCTCTGGATAGAAGAGGTTCAGGAGCGGGCGGGCGCTGAGCTCCGTGACCCGGCCGCCGCCGTCGGGCAGCGTGTGCTCACCGATGCGGAAGGGGCGGCGATAGAACCCCTTGACGAAGGCGATGCCGGGACGGCTGAACAGCGGCCCGAGCAGCCCGCAGGCGAAGTGCGCTCCGAACTCCTCGGTGTCGGCGTCGAGAAAGCAGATCACCTCACCGGTGAGGACGGACAGAGCGCGCCACATGGCGTCGCCCTTGCCCAGAACCGGGCCCAGCTCGGGTAGCAGACTCTCCTGATCATGGACCTCAGCGCCCAGACGACGGGCGATCTCGGCGGTCTCGTCGGTCGAATTGTCGACCACGACCACCTGGTCGAGCACGCCCTGCTCGCGAACGGCCAGCAGGGCGCTGACGATCGGGCCGATGGTGGCCGCCTCGTTGCGAGCGGGCAGGCACACCGAGACCGTTGCGTCGCGCGTGGCGGCCAGCCGCGCCGCTGGGAACTCGGCGTGGTGGAAGCTGTGGCTGGACAGCCAGGTGCTGGCCCGAAGCGACATGGTCTGCAGAGGATGACAGCCACCGACCGCGGGGATCAAACCGTTTGGGAATGGGGCCGGCGACAACGGTGGCACGAGGAAGTGTCGACTCGGTCGGCGTGTACGATCCGTCTCCGTGTGGAGGCGGGCTTTCCTGCGGTGCAATGATGACCCGTGCCGGCCCGAGAGCCGATCGCCGCAGTTTTGGACTGTTGAGCGGTGGGAACTCTCCGACCGGACGTGTGATCGGGTGGGCGACCGAAGCTCGCGGGGGCCGTACAGGCACTGCATATGAAGCGCGTTCTCCATATTCCCGGCTACCGACGCCTGCTGCTGGCCTACAGCCTCAACGAGCTGACCTGGTCGGTCGGCACGCTGGCCCTGTCCATCCTGGTCTACCGCCGCACCGGGAGTGCGCTGGGCGCCACCGCGTTCTTCATCTGCTCGCAGGTGGTGCCAGCGATCTTCTCGCCGGTGGTCGTCTCCAGAGTCGACCAGCGCGCACCGCGACGGATCCTCCCACTCCTCTACCTGCTTGAAGCGGTGTTGTTTGCCGTACTGGCCTGGTTGACCTCACGGTTTTCGCTGGTCGCCGTGTTGATTCTCGTCATCGTCGATGGCAGCGTCGCCATTGTCGCCCGGGCCCTGACGCGGACCGCGACGACGGAGATCCTGCGGCCCATGGATCTGCTTCCCGAGGGCAACGCGCTGACCAACCTGGTCTTCTCGGTTTGCTTCATGGCCGGACCCGCCATCGGAGGTGTCGTGGTGGCTACTGGAGGCACGGTGGCCGCCCTGCTCGCCAACTGCGGGCTGTTCGCTGGCATCGCCCTGGTGCTGGCCACCGCCCGCGGCCTACCCCAGGCCGTTGCCGAGCCGGAGCCTACGAAACGCCGGGTGCGTTCGGCACTGGCCTATGTGCGCGGTGACCCGGCCGTGCGCTGGATGCTGATTCTCCAAACCGGTGGCCTCATCGCCTTCACGATCTCCGTTCCTGTGGAAGTCGTTCTGGCCTCGCACACGCTGCATGCCGGCCCTGGCGGATATGGGGCGTTGCTGTCAGGTTGGGGCGCCGGAGCGGTTGTCGGTAGTTCGGCCTATGCCCGGTGGCGCCGGCGGCCCGGTTGGCTGCTGATGGTGGTCAGCGCGGTGGCCATGAGCTTCGGCTTCGCGCTCATGGCCGGTGCGCCCTCGATCGTGCTGGCGGTGATCGGCGCCGTCCTCGGCGGGAGCGGCAATGGCGGCGGGCTGATGGCGGCCAAGACCCTGCTGGCCGAGTACACGCCCCAGCGCTGGATGGCCATGGTCACCACTCTCAACGAGTCGATTTCTCAGGTCGCCCCCGGCATCGGCATCCTCCTCGGTGGTGCCCTGACTGTCCTGGGTGATCCTCGCGTGGCCCTGGTCGTCGCCTCCGCTGGATCGCTGCTCTACGCAGTGGCCGCGTCGATAGTGCTCCGCCCATCCCGGCTGGGCGATCCACCCGAGCCGGCCAGGGCTGTTGAACCTCCGGATGCCGCAGACGCCAACGGCAAGATTGTCCCCATCGGCGTGGGGAGCCATGAGACCCTTGCCTAGTGCCGCGAGACTGTCACCGAATCTGTGAATCGAGCCACTAGTGCAACCGTCCGAGCGTCTCGGCTGCATCGACATCGGCTCGAATACGACGCGGCTGCTCGTCGCTGACCGCGCCGGAGGGCGGCTGAGTTGGGTCCACCAGGAACGGGCCTTCACGCGGATCGCCCGCGAGTTCCTAGCCGATGGCCGGCTCGGAGCCGAAAAGGTGGCCGAGGTGGTCGAAGTGGTCCGGGGGCAATTGCGCAGTGCCCAGGAGCATGGCGTGGCCGATGTGCAGTTGGTGGCCACGGCGTCCATTCGCAGTGCCGCCAACGGCGAGGAACTGGTGGCGGCGATCCGAGCGGCCACCGGCCTGCCCGTCACGGTCCTGTCTGATCGGGAGGAAGCACGCCTGGCCTTCGTCGGGGTCGCCGGAACCCTCGAGCCGCCCCCTGACGGTGAATTTGGCGTGGTCGACGTGGGCGGCGGCTCCTCCGAACTGGCCGTGGGAACGATTCCCGATCGGGTCCGCTGGTGGGCCTCACTGCCGGTCGGCTCGGCGATCCTCTCCGGACCGGGGGACTGCGCTGATCCGCCCACCCCGAAGGAGCTTGACCGCCTACGCGCACGAATTGCCGCCGCGCTCAGTCACCTCGACGTCCCTCGTCCCGCCACTGCGGTGGCCGCCGGCGGCAGTGCGACATCTCTGGGTCGCCTGGTCGGACCGGTCCTTGACCGGGCCACCCTGCGACGGGCACTGGCCTTCGTCACCGTGGCTCCGGCCGCCCAGGCGGCGGCTCGCTTCGGCATCGACCCCGAGCGTGCCCGGCTGCTGCCGGCCGGCCTGTTGATCCTCGGGGCGGCAGCTGAGGCCTTTGGCGTGCCTCTTCGCGTGGGACGCGGTGGCGTTCGCGAGGGCGTGCTGCTAGAAGCCTGACTGCAACCGTGGCCATCGAACCTCCGATTCCCCCGCGCGAAGCTCTAGCCGATGTCCGCGTGCGGGCTCCGACTCGCGGCAACCGTCGCCTTGAGCGCCTACTGGAAGCGGCCAACGCCGATGAGCAGCTCAAGGCCTGGTGGCACGTCTCGGCCGTCAACGCCACCCGGAGGCTGGGCATGTCCGACCACAGCTGGGTCCATATTCAGATCGTGCTCAACATCGCGCTGCGGCTGTCTAGATTGCTGTTCCGCCGCGGGGTGGTGCCGAGTGTGGTCACCGACTACGCGCTCAGCGAGCGTGACGCGGAGGTGCCCCCCCCGGATGTGCGATGCCGGTTGGGCGCCGGGTGCGCGGGGTCGCAGTGGGCCGGGACCGGGGCCGGGACCCTCGGGGGACCGGGGGACCGGGTTACCAGCCGCCGCGCCAGTCGGCGCTATCCGAGCGGGCAGTGGCGGCGTCCATCCGGGCGTGCTTGCGTTTGTCCAGACGCCATTGGATGAGCGAGAAGATCAGGATCACCGTCGGGAAGAAGGCGATGGTGAGGAACATCACGTTGGTGATGCCCTTATCGGTTGTCTCGCCGTACCAACCCTGACCGCCGTCGGCCTGGGCCAGGGCGGAGGGTGCAAAGGTCAGCAGGGCACCAACGAAGAGGGTCAGTGCGATCGTGAAGCGGGTCCGGCGCATCACCGGGAAGCTTAACTGATTGCGCCGGCGGGCTCGGGTTGATCGGCCGTGGCCACGGCGGCGACGGCCTCGAGCAGAGCCGGGTTGTAAAGATCGGCGCTGACCGTCACTGCGAGGTGGTCGATCGGCACCTCGAAGACCTCGGCCCCGATGGCCTGAGCCAGCTCATGCTGGCGGCGCGGATCGACGCTGGTGTCCTCGGTGGTGATGACCGCGGCCGCCGGAACCTGCACACCGGCCAACCACGGCCGGGAGTCGAACCGGCCCAGCTCGCGGCCGGCCTCGGCCAGATCGGTGGCCGAGTGGCGCATGAGCTCGGAGAGCCACCAGGCGGTCCGGGGCGAGGAGTACGGAATCTCGGCCTGCTTGAAGCCGGCGCGCCAAGCGGCCCGGGGCGCCACGGAGAGAGCAAACCCGACCGCACCCATCCACCTCCATACCTTGACCGTCTCCGGATCCTGGAAGTGCTGGGCGGTGCCACTGAGGACCAGGCCGCGCACCACCTCACGATGGTCCCGGGCGATGAGCTGGGCGATCGTGCCACCCATCGAGTAGCCCACGAAGATGGCTGGCGCCACCCCGAGTTGAGTTACGACGGCGGCCGCATCGGCCGCGCAGTCGGCCAGTGAGAACGGCGTCATGGCCCGCAGCCCTCGTCCGTGGCCGCGGTGATCGATGGCCAGCACGCGATAACCGGCCTCCTCCAGTGCCCCGTAGGCCGCGTGCCAGTTGAGGTCGGCGGTGACCGTCCAGCCGTGCAGAAGCATGACGGCCGGGCGGGCGGGATCGGTTTCACCGCTGTCGCGGAGGAAGAACTCGCCCCGGCCGGGCACCACGACCGTGTGCGCCGGCGGCATGTCATGCGGGGGAACCGGCGGGTACGTTCGCGTACGCATCCACCGCATGCTACCCACGCATCGGCTACCGGTAGTCGCACCCGGGGGACCTACCATCAACCCCATGGCCGTGGTCATCGCATCCGATCTGGGTAAAGACATCGCTGGAGAGCCCCTCCTGCGCGGCCTATCGTTCAAGCTCGAGCGCCGCGACCGGATGACGCTGTCCGGACGCAACGGGACGGGCAAGACCACCCTGTTGCGCATGCTCGCCGGC
>JBDTEE010000237.1:0-9017 GCA_039922645.1 Solirubrobacteraceae bacterium
CGCGCCGCCGCTTCCGGCGCAAGCCGTGGCATCGGCTGGCCGAGCGGTTCTCCGACGAGTGGGATCAGGCGTCGTTTGACCCGGCGTACGAGACGTTCCCCCTGGAGCACTTCGAAGAGCGCATCCGAGAGGTGTTTGGGCGGCGTCGTATCGCGTCTCGCCAATCCGGCTGGAAGAGCTCAATCCGTCGCCGCGGCGGACAACTGAGAGTAACGCTTGGCGTGTGATCAACTTATAGCCATCGGCAGACGAGCTGACTTACGCCATTCGGTCTCGCGAGGGCGTCGCGTCGGAGCGCTGCTCGTATGGTCTCGTTTGCCGACGGTGAGGAGTGGGCCAGAATGCGCTGGACCAAAGGGCTGTTGTCGCTCGGGAGGTTGCAGATGCGAGCGACCGCGGGACCGGCCGGACCGGAGCAGCGCCGCCTTGAGTTGACGGTTCATCAAATCCCTGCCGGGAAAATCAGTTGACGATCCGCATCGCGCAGTACTACCCCAGAGCGCTGAGCGGCGATGGCGGCATGACCGGTGCGATCTACCGTCTCTCGCAGAGCCTGCGCGCGGCTGGCGCGGACACCACGATCATTTGCGATGCAGGCCCGCAACCGACGCCCACAGACGACGGAGTGTGCTGGCGGCGCATTGGGCACCATCGAATCGCCGGTCGCACATTTCCAGACTCTAATCAGCTCGCGTTGGCGCTGAGGGGCTCCGACGTCGTGATCCTCAACTCTGCCTGGGCGGTGCACAACATTGCCGCGGCCAGGATCGCGCGACGAGTCGGTGTCGCCTACGTGCTCGCGCCCCGCGGCGCATACGACCCGCAAATTCGCAAACGTCATCGCCTCGCGAAGGACCTCTGGTGGCTGGCAGCGGAGCGCCGTCTGCTCGCCCGAAGTCTTGCTGTGCACATCTTCTTTGACACGGAGCGCTCTCATCTCGAACGGTTGGGCTATCGCGGCAATATCATCGTTGCGCCCAACGGAATTGACATCCCTACCGACGTTTGCTGGGATGGCGGAAGCAACGGAACGGTTATCTGGCTGGGCCGCTTCGACCCGGAGCACAAAGGGCTCGACCTGCTCCTCGGAGCTATGCACCGAATCCCGGCCGGCAGGCGGCCGCAGTTGCGGCTCTGCGGACCCGACTGGAGAGGCAAGAAGGGCACGGTCCTGGAGCTGGTTGCGCGATTCGGCCTTGATCAATGGGTCAGTGTGTCGGCGCCAATCTATGGGCGCGAAAAGCTGGAGTTGATAGCGCGCGCCGCCGCCTTCGTGTACCCGTCTCGCTGGGAAGGTTTTGGCAACTCCCTGGCTGAGGCTGCCGCGGTTGGCGTACCTGCGCTCGTCACCCCCTACCCCCTGGCTCGGTTCCTTGCCTCGCAGCGCGCCGCGGTTATGGTGGAGCCGAGTGCCGCGGGGCTGGCGGCGGGACTCGTCACCGTCATGTCGCCCGGCTCATCGGCGATCGGAGCGAGGGCCCGCCAAGTGATGGCGGAGTCTTTCAGTTGGAGTGTGGTGGCGCTGCAGTGGCTGAAAGGCATTGATCAGGCGCTCGGGCAATAAAGTTGTGCGTCGGCTCCCTCGACGCAGATCACGCACGCCTCGCCACCCACATCGCTCACAATTCTCCAGTGGCGAAGCAAGGCGCGGGTCAGCCCACTCACCGCTCAACGTCCCGCAGGTAGTAGAAGGCGATTCGCGGCGCCAAGTCTCCGCGGCCCCAGCTTAGGGCCCACGCTCTGCCCGGGGGTCGTGGTGAACTGTGTGATGGCGCTCAACCGCATGCAGCCATTCGACAGAATCGCCCGGGACTAGCCTGCCGGCGAAAACAGCACGCAGCACAGGGCACCAGGCGCGATTGCGCCGGAACCGTATACGGGCCAGGACCGACGTCGGTTCGAGCACCGCTCTGCCCAGGAACCAGGCCTCAACCGACAGCATCGCCCTGCGGTTCCATCCCCCTCCCACGACCGCGGACGCCAAAGCGACGATAGACCGCCTGGCCGGTCCGAAGAGGAACGCCGCAGCACGCGTACCGCTCGGATCGGAGGAAAGCAGCTCAGGGATGCGCTTGCGCTTGAGGCCATCGAGGTTCGGCCGCCCGTCGCGTTGTCCGCCGTTGTTGACCAGCTTGAGCAGCCCCTCCGCTCCGGGACGAATCCGGCGGAAGCCGCGCCCGTCGGTGATCGCCAGGCGTGACAGGTCTTCGGCCACAAAGAGTGTGGATCCTAGGAACACCTTTCGTGCACTGAGGTCGAGCTCGAAGAAGGGCTCGCTTCGGTGCAGGGCAACCAGATGGAGCAGGTTCGGAGCATGCGGGCAGGCGATGACCGGACCGAGTCCATGCCTGAACGCCCAGCTACGAAACTCACGTTCGAGGAGCGGCCAGTCTCTGCGCGGCGCTACAGAATCGACGTCGCCGAACCCGTGGAGCGCTGAATCAACGTTCTTCCACACCATCCACGCGGGCGACAACGCCGTGAGACTCCGCAGCAGATCGAGCCACGTTGCTTCGCGGTCGACCTCCGGCTTCACCTCTCACCCGA
The DNA here is from genome assembly GCA_039922645.1 of Solirubrobacteraceae bacterium. Classification (GTDB taxonomy): domain Bacteria; phylum Actinomycetota; class Thermoleophilia; order Solirubrobacterales; family Solirubrobacteraceae; genus Palsa-465. The sequence goes on from JBDTEE010000237.1 coordinate 2,548, forward strand.
CTATATACCACCGCCGATTGCGAATTGGAGAGACCACGGTACTGGTTACATTCGCACACGGAAGGGTGAGCGATCGGCGGCGCTGGTAGCATGGGCTCGTGCCGGACGTGGGAGAGCGGGACGGGATGTACTGGACCGAAGGCCTGCTGGTCCCGGACCGGTTGCGGCTGCGCGCCACAGCCGGCCCGGCTGGAGCGCAAGCCGCCCGCCTCCTGTACCAGCAGCGTCGCTACCGGACGCTCGCGTCCTCGGCGACCTGGGGGAGATCGGTCGCGCTGTCACACCGGCTAGGGCGTCGCTGCGCCTCGCCGCTTGACGGACTCGATGAGTTGTGTGCTCTGCTGGGTGTCATCCCGGTCGGCGCCGCGGCGATTCACTCCCGAGGCTATCCGATCAGAGTTGCTGATCGGCTCGTCCTCTGCATCATCGGCGACCGCGCGTGCGTGGTGGCCAAGGTCGGAACCCGTTTGGACGCGGGACTGTCCAGGGAAGCGGCGCTGCTCGGCGAGCTGGACGGGACTGCTGGATCGGTCATCGTGCCGCGGGTGCGTTGGGCCGGTGCGTGGCGCGAGCGCTACGTCTTGGCCATGGATGCCCTTGAGCTGGCAGATAACCAGAGGGCGGTCAGCGTCGGCGACGCAGCCTGCACGGCCACCTCTCTTAGCCTTGGGTCCGCCAAGGTCGGACCTATGGTCCATGGCGACCTCTCTCCATGGAACCTGCTCCGGACCCCCAGTGGCCTGGCCCTCATCGACTGGGAGGGAGGCCGGACGGCCCGCGAGCCGCTGTACGACCTCGCGCACTTCGTGGTCATGCGTGGCGCATTGCTGCGCCACGACATTCCAGAGCACGCCGTAGCGCTTCTAACGTCCCCTGGGTCGCCGGGATGGCGGCACTTGACTGCGTTAGACATCGATCCCTCCACTGCTCCGGCCCTGCTGCGTGATTACGTGGAACGCACCTGGGAGCACACCAAGGACAGCTGGGAGTACCGCAAGGCGTTGCTTCGGGTTCTGAGCCGAACCGCCGCAGGCCGACCGCAGCCCCCAATCGGACTTACCTCGAGACCCGAATCCATCGGAGAGGCGGTCACGGCCGGCGGGACCGGCGGAGCGCTTATCACGACTCGGCCGACGTCTCGGGCTGCACCGCTCTCGAGCGCGCAGGAGCCGCTCTGGTATTTCAGTCGGCTGGCCCCTGACAACCCCGTTTACAACGAAGCGGTCACGATTCGTAAAGACGGCCACTTCGACGTCGACGCCTGTCGCCAAGCGTTCAACGAGCTCGTTCGCCGCCATGAGATCCTGCGCTCCACCTTCGAGGGGGTCGATGGGGACGCGGTGCAGGTCGTGCACCAAGCTGAGTCGATCGAACTGCCGCTGCTGGACCTCAGCAGGATGTCCCGACCTGACGCAGAGAGGGAGGCCGCCACGATCCTCGGTGAGGACGCGCGGCGCCCGTACGATCTCGAGCGCGGACCGATGATCAGGCCGCGCATCGTGCGTTTCGCGGACGATGACCATCGCCTCTGCCTGGCAATGCACCACCTAGTGTTCGACGGCTTCTCCCTGCGACATGTGGTCTTTCCAGAATTGGTCGCCCTGTACGGCGCAACACTAGCCGGCGAGCGGTCGCCACTACCTGACACGCCGATCCAGTATGCGGACTACGCAATCGGCGAGAGGGCGGATGGCGACCACACTGGCGGCCCAAACAGGATGGAGTACTGGAAACATCGCCTCGGTGATGCCCCGACGCTCGAGCTGCCACTGGACCACCCGCGCCCCAGCCACCAGCGCTTCAGCGGCGCAATGTACCCGATCCGCATTGAGGCGGACGTGGCAGACCGCCTTCGCACCCTGTGCCACCAAACGGGAACCAATGTTCTCCAGCTCTTGGCAAGCGCCTTCGCTGTACTCCTGCATCGCTATTCCGGACAGGACGACATTGTGTTTGCCACCGTCGCGAATCAGCGCCAACGGCCGGAGCTCCAGTCAATGGTCGGCTATTGCTCGACCCCGCTGGTTCTGCGCACCGACCTCAGCGCGGATCCGACGTTCGTCGAGCTTTTGACCAAGGTCAGCACCGACCTGGATGCCGCGCTGTCCAACTCGGTGCCGTTCGAGCGGCTGCTTCGAGAGTTGCATGTGAAACGCGATCCCGGTACCAATCCGGTGTACCAGGCGATGATCGTGGTCGAGCCCTCGTCCGTTGCATCCGATCCACTCTGGAGCCTCCAGGGGATGGATGTGGCGGTGGGCAATGTGCTCGGTCGCACCAAGCTCGACCTCGACCTCGAACTCGACGAGCACCCAGGAGGGGACTTCAGCGGGCGCCTGCTGTACAACACCGACCTGTTCGAGCCAGCAACAGCGCGCCGCATGGCCGATCACTGGCAGACGCTACTCGACGGGATCGCCGAGCAACCGCACCTTCACATCTCCGAGCTTCCGCTGCTGTCTGACCATGAGCAGCAACTGCAGCTCGTGGACTGGAATGCCACCACCGCAGAGTTCCCGCGCGATTCGTGTATTCACGAGCTCGTCGCGGCGCAGGTCATGGCCCACCCAGAGGCTATCGCCATTGACTGCGCTGCGAGCCGGCTTACGTATCTTGAGCTGGACCGGCGGGCCACTCAGATTGCACATGCCCTCCAAGCGGCTGGCGCCGGCACTGGCGGTCTCGTGGGCATCTGCCTCGATCGCACATCGGACATGGTCGCGGGGATGCTGGGCATTCTCAAGTCAGGGGCCGCGTACCTTCCCCTCGATCCGAGATATCCAATGGACCGGCTGGCGTTCATCCTCGAGGATTCTGGTACGGGATTGATCCTCACACAGAGGAGCTTGGTGACCAACCTCCCCGCACGAGACGCCGACTGCATCTGCCTGGAGGACGTGGCGGATGCGCTGGGGAGCCAACCCGACATGCCGGCGACGACAACGATCAGCGCGGATGACATAGCGTACGTCCTGTACACCTCTGGCTCGACCGGCAGGCCCAAGGGAGTGGCGATCCGTCACCGGTCGGTGGTGAACCTGCTGACGTCGATGGCCCGTGAACCAGGCATCGAGCGCACCGATGCAGTCCTGGCGATCACCACCACATCCTTCGACATGTCGGTGCCCGAGCTCTGGCTGGCGCTGGTCAGCGGAGCGCGAATGGTAATCGCCCCAACAGAGGTGGTGGTCGACGGCCGCCGGCTCGGCCATCTCATCGCCGAATCCGGGGTCACATTCATGCAGGCGACGCCGGCGACCTGGCAGATGCTGATTGACAGTGGCTGGAGCGGCAGCCCCGCGCTGATTGCGTTGAGCGGGGGTGAGGCCCTCAACGCCACCCTTGCGGACCGGCTTCTCGACCGCTGCGCCGTTCTGTGGAACGCCTACGGTCCGACCGAGACCACGGTGTGGTCGACACTGGCCGGTATCAAGCGAGGCGACCCGATCACGGTGGGACGTCCGATTGCCAACACCCGGGTCTACCTACTGGACCAACGCGCCCGGCCGGTTCCAATAGGTGTGGCCGGGGAGATGTTCATCGGCGGCGATGGGGTCGCGTTCGGCTACCTCAACCGCCCAGAGCTGAGTGCGGAGCGCTTCGTGTCCGATCCGTTTGTCGCTGGCGGTCGCATGTACAGGACGGGAGATCGGGCCCGGTATCGGGCTGACGGCAACATCGAGTTCCTTGGACGCCTCGACCACCAGGTCAAGATTCGCGGCTTCCGCATCGAGCCGGGCGAGGTCGAAGCGGTGCTGCTGTCTCACTTTGGCGTCGCCGCCGCAGTGGTCGTAGCGCGCGAGGATTCGCCCGGCAGCCGGCTGCTGGTTGCCTACATCGTTCCGCGCGACGCGATGCCGCCGGCTGCCGAATTGCGCGATCTCTGTCGCCAGAGTTTGCCGGAGTACATGGTACCCGCTACCGTCGTCGCTCTCGAGCGCCTTCCGCTGACAAGCAATGGAAAGCTCGATCGTACGGCGCTACCAGCACCTGAGCGCGGCCGCGACCCCGAACGCACATTTACGCCGGCTCGTTCAGCCCTGGAAGCGCAGCTCGTCCGCGTCTGGGCGAGAACTCTGGGGCTCGACCGAGTCGGTGTCGACGACGACTTCTTTGAACTTGGCGGCCACTCCCTGCTGGCTGTCCGTTTGCTTGTCAGGGTCGAGGCGGAGTTCGGAGTCGCCGTGCCCCTGGCCACTCTCGTCGAGGGGAGTGCGACCGTTGCCCGCATTGCCTCGGCCATTGAGTCCGCTGCCGAGAGTGCGTACGAGCGCCAGCCCACAGCGCCCGAGCAGTCAACGGATGGAAAGCCGGTCTTGTTCTTCGTCCAGCCCGGTGAAGAGGCCATGCTCACCATGCGCCACTTTACTCGGGCTCTCGGGTCCGATCAGAGGGTCGTGGGGCTCCTCCCTCCCTACCGCCACGGCGCCCGGTTCGATCAATCCAGGTCCATCGAAGTTCTCGCCACGGGGATTCTCCGCAGTATCCGCCAGACGCAACCCACCGGTCCGTACTGTCTCGTTGGCTTCTCAATGGGAGGGCTTTTGGCGTATGAGATCGCCAATCAGCTGCGAGCTGGCGGAGAAGAGGTGGCGTGGCTAGCGCTGTTGGACGCTGCCCCGCCCGCCTTCAGCCGTCGGGCGATGCGCCGGCGGCTCTCCGTGCGGCAGCGCTTGGCGCGTCAACGCGAACGCGGCCTTGCAGGCTCCGTACGACATACGCGGCTGGTCGTCAAACGTGAGATGACCGCGGCGTTGGTTCGCCTGCACCTACGCCGTTCGCGCCTCGGAGACGACTTCGACTGGCGCGGCGCCCTCAAATTGACCTCCCGCTACGTTTGTACAGGCAATGACGCGCCGATGGACCTTTTCGTGACAGCGGACGGTGTGGCGAATTGCCAATCCCGCTCGCTTGGCTGGGACGAGATCCACAAAGGACCCCTGCGTGTACACGACACTCTCGGCGATCACCTGTCGATGGTACTGGAGCCGAACGTAACAGTTCTCTCTCAGATGCTGGCCTCCAATCTGCGGCTCGCTCAAAGATAGTGTTTGGCCGCCGCCGCTCACACGAATGGACCGACACGCATCCAACAACGTGAGACGGGCGAAGGGTCGTCCCAGCGGAGCAGATATTACCTACCAACGACTACTCACGGCGGCTGAGCGCCATGCGTCGCACGGCGTCGGCGGCGCAAATCACCACGTCGGCGGGTGACCGGCTCGCGTCGACGAAGGCCCGCGGCACGTTGTCAGGCAGCACGGTGTTCCACCCCGTCAACTGGCGTTCGAACTCCTCCCGTGAGAGCTCGGGCTTTCGCGAAAAGAGGACGTGCGCCGGTGCCCTCAAGACGATCACTAGGTTGGGTCTAGGGAGGAGGCGGCCCAAAGCCCTGAGCAGCCAGCCGCTTGAGCGAAGTCGGTAGCGGCGCTGGTCGATTGCGACATCCCACCAGCCTCTCTCCAGAATCACCCAGCCGCCGCGCCTAAGGAACGGCCGCACGCGCACTTGCCAGCCCAGTTGATAGTCAAGGAACAGGTAGACCGACTTCGCCCAAGATAGCCACTGCGGGTATGGGTTCTGCTCTTGGGGTCGAGTGACGTCGACGTTGATGTTTTTCCGGTGTGGGAGAACCCGAAAGCGGTGGTGTAGGAGCAGCACCGGCGCCCCCCCAAACGCTGCGGCAGGTAACGAACCACTGAGCGTCGTCTTGCCGGCTCCGTCGGGCCCGGCTATCACGATCACCCCACCGCGCCGCCGACCCGGCGGTGTTGCGCTAACGCCTGGTCGGCCCATGTCTACAACCGGCGCCTCGCTGTTCCCGATCGCCTGGCCCCTGACCTCAGCACGCGCGGCGACGATGTCTTGACCAAGCCGGCCGTCACCCGTCGAACTCAACTGCCGCGATCCAGTCGACCCCCCCAAACCCATCACTGTCCATTATGCCTGACCCAGGTTGGTCCACCGCACGCCCATCGAATGTCCTGGCCGTGACCGGGCGGCCTCGTGCAGTAACGGTCGACACAGGAGGGGACAACTCTGGTGCCTCGCCCACGGCCAAACGGTAGGGCGCAGAACACACTCCATGACGGCATGGGGCACGGACTTGCGCGGTCTCACCGCGCGCTGGCACCTTGTCGTCGCTCACATCATGACTTTATGAGAAGGGTGCATGCCCCCCCTGACATCAAGCCGGGGTTGGCAGGCGCATAGGCTCCTGGTCGCCTGGGAAGAGGTCGAGCAGGCTCTCATTTGAGCATTGCGGTGAGGGCATCCCAACGGCGTCGCAGGCCATACTCACGAGATTCGCCCGAGCGCCCCGCCAACCCTGATCCGCGTGCGCCCTGATGACTGATGTCCACAGTGTGTTGATCACCGGCGCCGCAGGCCGCGTCGGTGCAGCCGTCCGAGACGGCCTGCGCGGTCGAATCCGAGAGTTGCGCCTCCTCGATCGCGTATTTCCGACGCCA
>JBDTEE010000238.1:0-16889 GCA_039922645.1 Solirubrobacteraceae bacterium
TGTCGAACCTCAGCCCGGCGACGTACATGAACACATGCCCCGCGTTCGCGTAGACGGTCACGTACCGTCCGGGACCCGGCAGCCCCCAGTTCGCCAGCTCGCCTGACACGAGCGCGTTCGGGCCGAGCACACCGCCGGCGTGCAGCACGTAGGAGACGGCACTCGAGCAGTCATAGCCGGGCTGCAGGGTGTTCAGCGAGCAGCAGTGAGCGCCGCCGTAGACGTACGGCTTACCGAACAGGCGGTTCCCGGCGGCGACCATCGCCTTGACAGCGGCCGGCGCGGACTGTCCGGCCGCGGCGAGCCCCGACGGCAGGTTCTTCGTTTGGGTGCCGGGGACGAGCGGCAGCGGGATCCCGCTGCCGCTGATCGCGGCTGTGCATCCGGGATCGATCGTGCTCGCGCCGGGCGCCTGTGTGCTCCCGGGGAGCTGCCCGAGCGTCGCGCCGGCGCCGGTCGGCGGGGCGAGCTCGATGTCGACCGGGTTCTTTGACACGCCGAGCTGACCGGCTGATGGCCACCAGACGTCGAGGCGGTACGGCTGGCCGTTGGCGATCAGTTGCCCGGGGCCTTGGCCGTAGCCGACGTCGCGCTTGTAGAGCACCATCTGGCGGGACCCGTTCGCGACGCGCAGCCCGGTCAGATAGGGCAGGTTTGAGAGCGCGTTGGCGTCGGCGAAGGTGAAGCTGCCGCCGTTGGCTGGGTTGTGGTCGAGGACCGACAGCTCGGCGAAGCTGTCGGGGTGCGCGGGGAGGTAGGACTGGCCGGGCATGCCGATCGACCCGTAATTCCCGCTCGTGGGATCGGTCGGCCCCCCGTACATGGTCGCTCCGACCCGATACCACCGGGCAGGCTCGAGACGCAGCGGCTGGGCGTACATCCCGGCCGCCACGGGGCCGCCGCCCGCTGGGGTGTTCTCCGTCCCGGGCGTCGCGCACGGCGGGTTCCCCGCGCCGGCGAGCAGCACCACCGGGAGGGCGCTCAGCGTGAAGCCGCCCAGACCGGCGAGCCACGGGAGCTTTGAGCGCTTCCGTTGCGGTGGTCCGCCGGGCGCGACCAACGGCAGCGACGTTGTAGCGCGACGGGTGATGACGAGCTGTTGCATCACTCGGCGCGGGACCGGTCGCGGTATGTCTCGTGCCATTCGGGGGTGCAGAGCAGCCGCTGTGCCTTCCACGGGTCCCCGTCTGCATCCTTGAGCGCTCGGACACGGCGGGGCTGGTCGTGCTCGGGGTCTGATGAGCAGACCCAATACTCGAGATCGGCGAGCGAGATCCGCACCGCGCCGCGGCCGCGGCGCGAGACCACGTAAACCGTCGAGTACACGCCCTCCTGCTTGGGGAGCGTCGTGATCTGCTCGATGTCGGTTCCGGTCAGGCCGATCGTGTCGCGGCCAAACTCGAGGTCATCGCGGTCGTTCTGCAGGCACAACCGCAGCACGCTGTTGCCCAGCAGCGCGCGCCCCTGCTCGTTGGCGAGGTCCTTGAAGTGCTGGCTGATGAAGATCAGCCACAGCGCGTAGTGGCGGGAGCGGCGCGCGTACTCGTTCAGCCACGCACCCGCAGCCGGCGAGGCCGTAAGCGCCCAGCCTTCCTCGACGACGAGGAACAGCTTTCCCGCCCACGCCCCGCTGTCCTCCAGCTCACCCGCGACCCGGGCGCGGCGGGTGTGCTGCACGCGCCCTTCGATGTGTGAGACGAGCACGAGCATCATCGCCGGGGTCAGCCGCTCGGGCAGGCCGGTCAGGTCAAACAGCGTCAGCGGCGCGTCGTCGGGGACGGTGGTTGGCTGATCGGCGATGTGTGCGAGCGTCCCGCCCTCGCAGTAGGGCTCCAAGCGCAGGATCAGCGATTGCAGCGCGTCGGCGTTTGACCCGGTGAGCTCACCCTCGCGGGCGCGCGCGGCGAGCTGTTGCAGCAGCAGCGTTTCGCGGGGCCGCTCGCCGGTTCTGGCGCAGCGGGCGTAGGCGGCGTCGATCGCGGTTGAGAGCAGTCCCTCCTCGACGGCGGTGAGCGTCCGCTGGCGGGCGTTCTCGCCGTGGGCGTGGCCGATCAGAAGCGCGTGCATCGCGAGCAGGAACTCCGATTTCTCGCTCGGTACACGGGAGGGGTCCTGGACGTCCCACGGGCAGATCACGTCGCCGGCGCTTGAGCCGACCTGCACCCGCCGGGAGCCGGGCACCAGCGACAGCAGCGTGTCGTAGTGCCCTGAGCCGGCGGTCTGACCATCGCGGTCCGGGGTGGATGAGCGGTCGACGATCCAGCCCCGCATCCCCTGTGAGATCGCGCGCATCAGCAGCACGTTCATCAGCACCGTCTTCCCGCCGCCGGAGGGGCCGAGGACCAATGTCACACGGCGTGGGTAGAGCGCGTCGAACGGGTCGATCCGCTCGACCGTCCCGCCAGGGTCTGAGAACCCAAGGATCAGCCCGCTCGGCGAGCCGCAGCTCGTCGAGGTCAAGGGCACGCAGTGCGCGATGTTCCGCTGCGCGTAGCTGCGCGTCGCTTTGAGTGCGTCGACGCCGAGCGGCAAGGTCGCGGTGAGCCCGGGCAGGCACAGGCGGCGGCCGCGGACGACGCGGGCGTTGGTGAGCGCGTGAAATTCGCGGGCGGTGTCGGCGACGAGGCGCTGGAACTCGCGTTGGTCGCCGCGAGGGTCGCGGATCGCGCAGTAGATCCCGACGCTGTAGACGGTCGCGCCGATTTCGCCGGCGAGCTCGGCGTCGACGGCTTGGGCCTCGTCGAGTGCCTCTTCTTCGTCTGAGCCGACGAGCTGCCCGCGCCACTGCTTATACATAACGGCTGCGCGGAGCCGTTTCCACCGCCGGCGCTGGCGGCCCTGCTCGCGGCCGCGGTGCCCGACGGTGATGTGCACCGCGACCGTCGTCGGCAGCGGGCAGGACAGCAGGTGCGCCAGCCACCACGGGCTGGTCTGCAGCGGCGGGGTCCCGAGGTGCAGGATCTCCTCAAGCGTCCCGTCGGCGTGGCGCAAAAACCCGGGGTTCTCCCCGGCGTCGATCCCGGCGGCCGCGCCGTCGCACACCGCGCGCAGCACGTGGTGGCGCTGCTCGGCGGCCGCGTCGGTGCTGGTCGCTGCCGCGACACTGACGGCGTCGGCGAGCAGGTCGAGGTCGGGGGGCTCGGCGGCGGGGTGAACGCGCTCCCACAAGAGCGCGAGCGTTGGCACGCCGCCGAGGAGATAGGTCTCGATCCCAGCGCCGGCGAGCGCCGCCTGGATCTGCCCGGTCAGCTGCATGCTCCCGACCGCCGCGGCGTGGTGCGCTGCCCAGCTGGTCTTCCCCCGGGCACGGACCGCCGCGTTCCGAAGCTGCGCGCGGGGGGTTTCAGGAACGGGGGGCTGGTAGGGGACCGCGACCCACCAGCGGGCGGTAATGGCGGGCTGGTCTGAGCCAGCGGCGCCGAAAACGGTCTGCGTCAGTCCGGCCAAAAACCGCCGGCGCGTCGCGGCGAGCTCGCTGTTGCCGGCGGCGGTGTCCTGCTCGCAGGCGACCTGCACGCGGGCGCGGTCCTCGGCGAGCGCGTCGTCGATCGGTATTGGGTCGGTTTGCGCGTAGATCACGAGCGACTGGCGGTCGGGGATCGCGCGGCACAGCTCGCGAAACGCGCGCTCAAGAATCTGCAGACGGCTCTCGTCGGCGGTGATCGTGTTCGGAACGCGCTGGCACTGGATCAGCCGCACGTACTGCCCGGCGGTGGTGACGAGCAGCCCGTCGGGCTCGACGGCCGCGAGCGGCAACAGCTCGCCGAGCGACCCTGTGCGCGCCTGCCGGCTCATGGCTGGAGCTCCTCGACCGCGGCCAGCCATTTCGGCTGGCTCGTGTCCGGCTCGGCGCTCGGTTCGGGAGCTGCGTCGAGCACAAGCCCGAGCTTGTCGGGTCGCTCGGGGACGGTCAGCGTCTTTGACGCCAGCCGATAGCGCACCATCACGGCGAGATAGCGCTCCGGGCCGATCGCCTGACCGGACAGCCCGTGCAGGATCACGCCGACGAACGCGAGCGCGAGCACAACGATCGTGATCGTCGGCCGCAACCCGAACGGGCTGAGCCTAACCGCGAGATAGAGCAGGCCGCCGCCGGCGCCGGCGGCGAGCCACCCGCGCCAGGAAAGGCCGTAATAGCGCTCGGGGTCATTGAGACGTCTGAACGTGTGCACCGGTTCAGCTCTTCTTCCGTGGGCCGTTGCGCGGCGGCGCGCCGCGAGACGGCTTGCCAGGTGCGCTGGATGGCGGGGTCGGGGAGCCGGCCCGGGGCGCGCTCGCGCGAGCGTCGGCAGGAGTGCGTGGCTCCTGCGCGCAGCCGGGCTCGCCGGCCGCCGCGGGACGGGCCGGTGTCGAGACTGGGCCGGCGCCGGAGCCACCCCTGGGGCGGGCGGACGCCGCGGCGGCGGGGTTCGGTCCACCCGGCGCCGGGCTGGGACCCGCGGTCGGCGTGGCGTTCGAGCCGGCGCGGGCAGAGGCGTTTTCGGCCCCGCTCGCCCCGCTGCCCGTGGCTTTGGTTGTGCGCTGCGCGTTGTTCTGCCAGCTCGCTGTGCCGGCGCGGGCCATTTGTACCGCGACCGCTCCTGCGCGCGAGCGCCCGATCAGCATCGCCGCGCCGGGAGCCGTGTAGCCAGCTCCCGCGCGCACGCCGGCGCCGGCCGTTCCCAGCACACCGCGGCGCCCGACACCGGCGGCGATGCTTCCCGCGTGCGCGAGCCGCGCGCCTGGCTTGCCGCTTGAGGCCATGGCCCCGGCCGCCGCACCGCCAGCCTCTGAGACCCGCCGCGCGAAGCCGCGCAGGGACTGCGTGCCGCTATCGCCGCCGGCCGACTTGCTCGTCCCTGTCGTCCCGCGTGGCGCACGGCTCAGGGCGAGCATCCCGCCGAGCTGCACGCGCAGGAGGCCGCTCGCTTCGCGCGCGGCGCGTAGGCAGAGCCACAGGCTCGCGAGGCCGGCGATCGCGAGCAGCACTCCGCCGAACAGGGTGCCGACATCGCTGTTGCCCGCGATCAGCGGTCCAGCCGTGCCCGCGTCGTTGATCAGCAGCGCGCCAACCGCGAACACCGCAGCCCACGCGACCGGCAGCATCAGCAGCATTCCCACGGCGCTGACCCAAGCGCGGGTGATGGTCGCGCCGCTGTCGATCGGAACGAGGCCAATCGTGATCGGCCCCGTCGCGTACAAGAGCGCGCCGAGCAGGATGATCGCGACCTTGAGGAAGATCAGCGCGAGCAGCTCGATCGCGATCGCGGCCATCAGCGCGAGGTCGATCAGCTGCCAGCCGCCCAATGCGACTCCGTCGACGGCGTACAGCATCAGCTTGTGCAGGCCGCTGACCACGGGGGCGAGCGACAGCACCATGTTCGTCATCTGGTTGATCAGCGCCGCCGCCTGCTCCCACCAGTACGGGTAGGAAATCAACAGGGCAGCCAGGCCGAGGACGCGCACGAGCGGGATCGCGACGTGATCGCCGTGACCGACCATCGCGCGGCTTGTCGCATACACCAAGGTCAACGGGAGCAGTCCTGCGCCGATCCAGGTGAACACGCCCCGCAGCGCGTTGATCCCGCCAAACCCGTAGGAGTGCTGGCCGGTCGGGCCGGTGATCGTCCCGGCGTAGTCCGGGATCGCGACTATCCACTTCATGATCTGCACGCCCTCCGTCGCCCAAGAGCGCGGAATCAACAACTTCACGATCGCGCCGATCGTGGTCAGGATGAAGTTCGCCGCCAACTGAAAAGTCCACGAGAACGCGCCCAGCACCGCGTGGCCGATCGTCCCGAACACGCTCCCGACCAAGTGGCCGATCCCGAGGAAGTCCGCGAACACCAACGGCGGGCCGCCGTGCCCGCCGGCGGCATAAGCGGGCGCTGCGACGAGCAGCAGCACGCCCGCGGCGAGCAGGCTCGAGCGGCCGATGATCGCGATCGCGCGCACGATCACAGAGCGCTTGCGGTCGCGGGCTCAGGCCAGGACGGCCGGGATCAGGACGAGGATCACGATGATCCCGCCGGCGACGCGGAAGAGCTTCTCCGGAGCGCGGATGTCGCCGAACACCATCATCCCCGCCAGCAGCACCAGTACCAGGCCGATGCCGGTCGCCACGAGCCAGGTCCAGTTGTCGGTCAGCGTGCTGATCAGCGCCTTGAATTGGGCGGCGTGCGGCGGCGGCGTGCCGTTTAGGCCGGCCGCCCGCAGCGCGGCAAGCTGTGCGGTCACCGCCAGCGACAACAGGATCGTCGACAGCAGAACGACTGGACGGGCAAAACGCGTGACCATGGAGCAACTCCCTCAGGTATGCCTACATCATCTTACGCTCACAAACTATCACGCTAGATACTGTTACGCAAGGCTACCAGTGTTACACGCGCTAACTAGAGAAGCGCGCAGTCAGCGGGGCCCCTCTTGAGAGCCCTGATCGTGCGGTCGGTCGCGCTCAGATCAGCGGCGACGCGCACGATGGACGTGCGGTTCGCTTGGACGCTGCGGCCACTGGATCCCGAGCTCGTGCGCAATGCGCGGTCTCGGCGACCGGCCGATCAGTCCAGTAGCGGGAGGGGCCAGCAGCGCACCGTGCGCGCGTCCGGCATCGTTGAGAGCGAGCCGTATCGGACCGGCGAGCGGTCCCAGCACCAGCGGATCGTCGAGCTCCTCCGCATCGCCGCCCTTCATGGGCAGAACATGGGAGTCGCGGTCTCCGCCGGCTGCCCGCGGTGATGGCCGCCGTGGGGTGGGACAGGAGAACAGCCGCAAGTTCGCCCGGCACAGGCTTGTCGGGGCAGTGGCGAGTGCTTCCCGTGCCGCCATCGGCTCTCCAGGCGCGCTCGCGAGCCTTGCGCCAGGCCGCGTAATGGCCGGCAGAGCACACCTCCACCTCCACAATCGGCTGCACAGCGCCAACCCGTGAGATCCGGCTGCTGGACCCTCGCGGCGAGCTCGGCCGCTCCTCGCTGCGCACCACGGCGTGCGCGTACCCGCCGCCGCACGCCGCCGACCGGCTACTGGACGGTCACGTCCACACGCCGCGAGCTCGCCGGCGAAAATGGAAAATCCGCCTCGTGAAGGGTTGAGACCGAAAACCAAAAACGCACCGTGCCATTCCCCGGCGCCGGCGTCCAGGTGGTGTGAAAGCGACCGTCGGGTCGGATGTCGGGGATCCCGATCGTGCTTTGCACCCCGCGAATCCCGACCACGCCGATCCGCAACCGCAAGAGCTGCTGATCGGCACCTGGGATGTAGCCGCCCAGCACACGGCCGGAGATCTGGATCGTTCCCGCATCGCGCGGCGAGCGCCACCAATGCGTCAGCTGCGGTCTGATCCTCAGCTTGACGAGCGCCGGCACGATCAGTCGCACTTGCCCCGAGATCGCCGGCTCGACCGTGCTCGCGCCGCCGTACACCGCCTCAACCAGGCGAGAGGGCCCGCGACGCAGCGTCGCGCGCCAGAGCCCGTCCGAGCCGGTTGTCGCCACCGCCGCCAGTCGGAAGCGGTCCAGGCCGTTGTTGGGCGCCGTCAAGATCCCGACGGTCTGGCCGCCCAGCGCAACCCCACTCGTGGTGCCCAGCCAGCCAACGACCTTCGCATTATGGCCGTGGCGCGCCCGCCACGTGCTCAACTGGACCGTGTGCGGAAGTCGAACGTGCCGCTCGTAGCGCCACCGCCAACGCCCCTTGACCTTGACGCGAACCCGGACTCTAACAACACGAGGATGGCAGCGCACGACCCGTACGACCTTGGTGTGCGCCCTGCGCTTGACCTCTACGGGCCTGCCGTGCCGGCGGACCTTCACCCACCGCGCCGGGACCTTCACCCGCTCGCTGGCGCGCCGGCACCGAAGCGCATCGCGGATCCGCGAGCCGAACGACAGCGCGGCGGTGGTGGGTTGGCGGATGCTGAGATTCCACGACGCCGCGGCTGACCACGCTGGGCTACCGGCCGCATCCCGCGCATTGTTCGCCGCCGAACAGGTGACAGAATTCGGTCCGAGGTTCGCCACCGCCACGCGCGCGCTCGAGCCCGGATACCACTGCGCGGGCGCACCATCCAGCGAGCACGACAGGCCGGCCACGCCCGATGGTCCGGCCGAGCCGGTCGCCGTGACGTACTGCACGCCAGCCGTGCTCGGCGCATCTGTTGGACCCGACATCGTCACCGCCACCGGATCGTTATCGATGTTGACGTACCTCGTCACCGCCGACGCCAGGTACGCCCCAGCGCCGTAGTCATACGCGGCGTCGCGCGCCCACATCACCAGCGGCACCGAGGATCCCGACGCGACCGACGCGGTGTTGAACGACTGAGCGAACGATCCCGCCGGGCACTGATGCCAGGTCGTCTGGCTCTGTGGCTCGTTGACCGGCTGTGAGACGCTCACGCCACCGAGGCTTGCCGCGAGCTGACAGGCGCCGCTCGGTCCGTCGGCGGAAAACGCGATCGGCCAGGAAGATCTGACCCATCCGATGGCCGCCCCCAGGCTGCCGGTCGCGGTCGAAACCGACGGGCCCGAGCCCTCGGCGGCCTCGATCTCGAGCCCCAGCAAGCTGATCTCCCCCGGCTTGCTGTTGCCATTGCATGTGCTCCAGCCGCAGATGATCTGCCACCCGAAGTAGGACGACAGCAACGGCGGTGAGCTGTAGGCGATCTCGCTTGGATGCACCTGCGCTCCACCGCCCTGCCAGTAGAAGCCACCGCCCCACCCCATGTTCTGATTGACGCCGTAGCTGATCATGCCCGAGCCCTCGGTGTGCACCCCGACGATGGCCAGTCCCTGCGGCGCATTGACCTGCCAGTAGGCGCGGCCACCCGCCGGCACGCCGTTGCCGCCCCCAAAGACCTCCATCCCGTTCGCTGCTTGCCCAGGTCCAGGACACTGGTAGGGGGTACTGACGCCTCCCGTCGAGGCGCCCGACTGGGCGACGCCCAGCGCGCCGCCCGTCCCACCGCTGCCCGGGGTCCAACTGCCGCACAAGTGGATCCAGATCATGCCCGCCGCGCCGGCCACAGCGGCGAACTTCAAGATTCCGGCTATCACGGCCAGCCCACCGATCGCCGTGTACATCCTCCGAGGTCTAAGTCGCGTGCTCCTCATGCGATCTACCTGGGCGTCGAGCTCCGAGTCGCGCTCAGCAGACGACGGCGATGTAGAACCGGGCGTTCACGAACGCCCCGTTGTTATAGGGATACACCCACACCACGGTCGCTCCGTGCCGCGAGCCCGGTTCATTGACATGAATGCCGACGGTGTCAGCGATCGGCGCGAACCCCTCAGTGCCCGGTGAGTTTGCGAGGACAGCGCACGAGTGCGCGAACCGGTCTCCCCAGCTCACGTAATAAGGCGCCCCACCGGCCCCCTCGGACACGTGAACCCCGTGGCTGCCGCCGAGGATGGTGCCGTCCTGGTTTACGAACGCCCAGTTGCGGACCGCACCGCCGATCGTATGCGCGTTGAGCTTGGCCGGCGTGACCGAGCCGTTGCGCAGCTGGCGCGTGCCGACGCTGCCGACCGGAAGGCTCAGAGCCGCATACGAGGTTCCGCCGAGCGCGATGAACAGCGACAACAGGGCGATCGCATTTGAGCGCATGATCTGAATCAGTTTGTTCAACGTCCCCACCTTCCTGCCGGTGTTTGGTTTGGGCTCGGTCATCCGCTTGGGGTAGTCCCAGCGCCGATCAGCGATATCGGACCGCTGGGGCCCGTGCGCGGTTGCTGCGAGCCGCCGGATGATGGGCTGCTCCCGCCGCCGCTGCTCGTGCTCGCCGGCGGGCTGCTCGCTCCGCCGCTGCCCGTGCTCGCCGAGGTGTTGGCGGCCAGCGAGGACGAACCGCCTGCGGAGCTGGTGTGTTGAGCGGTGTAGGAGTTGGTCGACGCGACGGTCGACGTGGCGTGGTGCGTGATCGGACGTCGCCGCGCCGCATGGTGAGTCCGATGCGATGGACCGCGATGCCGCTGGACACGCACACCAGGACTGCGACGGGCTGCAAGTAGGGCCGCCTTTGATATCGACGCGTCACGCAAACCGGGGAGCGTCGTTGAGATCGACGCACGTGTCGAGCTGGCCCGCGTGCTGTGGGGTGACGAGCCGCCAGCGGCGATCGCGACCGCGCCGACGGACACGATCACGAGCGTCACCCCGGCCAGGATCCACGCCCGCATGGCGCGCAACCTGCTTCGCAGGCGCTGCTGCAGTGATGGCCGGTGACATTGCTCGTCGCTCTCACGGGTGCGCACGCGACGCCAATCGAGCACCCGAAGTCGCTGAGTGCCCTTGGCGCCCGCAGTCACGGTCCCGATCTCCAAACTCGCGCTGCCGCGGGGTAGCTTCTGAGCAGCCGGTGCGCACGGAGCCGAGGTGGCCTGCTCCTCAAACCAGCGGTCGAGCTCGTCGCTCGGCGCCGAGCTCTCACTCGCCGCATCGTCGAGCTCCGAGCTTGGGTCCAGATCGGAAGATTCGGCGAGGACCGCGTCCAGGCCGGAAGCGTCGGGCACCGGCGGTTGCGCTCGAGTGCCGGCGTCGAGGCTGCTTACGGGAATCATCAGCGATGACACGAAATCCTTCGCCGCCGCCGAGTCAAAGTCTCCCCCCGGGACATCGCTGCCCGCCCCGGTGTTCTGACCCTCGAGCTGCTTCCTGCGCCACTCCGCGCTGCGGAGCTTGCCGTCGATGACGGTGCCCTCTCGGTCGTCGGTTGACGTTGGCGGCGACATCCCCATCGTGTAGCATAACACTACGTGCCGCTACACACGCTAATAGGGAAGATCGAGGTTCGAGGGCTCGCAAATGGCTGAAACCGGTGTACCCGAATCGGATCAGGATCCGTGGCTGACTGTCCAGCAGGTCAGCAAGGAGCTGGGCGTTCACGAGGCAACAGTCCGAACCTGGATCGCAACCAAGCGCCTGACCGCCTCCCGCCCGGGACCCCGCCGGCTCCGGGTTCGTCGCTCCGAGGTCGACCGGCTGCTGCGATCCGACTCCTCATTCGGCAACGAGCCGTCCCCCGCGCCCCCGCCACACCAAGCGGCGCTCGATCCCTACGTCCCGCCGGCCACTGACCTCGCGAGCGACGTCATCGCCACGGTTGCCGCTCAACGCGAGGACTGAAGTGAGCGAGGACGCCCAGGTCGCGATCGAGCAGCTGCGCACCGCCGATGGCCGGTGGGAGGCGGCACTGCAAGCGAGCGCCGAAGCGCTCCCCAACGAAGAGTTTCCCGCGCGCGTGCTCGACATCGCCGATGCCAGCGAGCAGGAAGCAGCCGCTTTCCGGTACGCCGACTCGCTCAGCCTCGGCTGGCGCTCGCGTCAGAACGCGCGCACGATGCAGCTCTCCTACGAGCTGCGCCGCGGTGGCAACCGGCCCGGCCCCAGCGAGCTGTGGGAGCGCTTTGACGCCGCGGTCGAGACCCTCGGCTCCGCACTTGAAGGCGTCGCGCTCAGTGCGATCTCCCGCGCATTCGCAGAGCTCTCCGAAATCGCACGCGAACTTGCCGGCGAAATCGAGCTGGTCTACTCACAACCGGCCGCTCGCCGGAAGGCGAGCTGAGGAAAGCGGACCCGCCGTGCTGCGGCTCCTCCTCGCGTGGCGGCTGCTGCGGATGCTGTTCCCGCTGCTGCTGTTCGGATTCGCCGCGCTGGCGCTCACGCCCGCGTTCCGTGCTGCGCCTCGCGCAACTGGTCGGGGCCAACCGTCTGTTGCTCACCTGGCGCAGGGTGTCGAGCGGACCGCGAGCCCGCTGGTGCCCGACGCGCGTCACATCCTGCTCCACGAGCTCACTGCACCAAGACCTTGAGCGAGCCCTCACAACTACCCGACGGGACGGTCGGCTCTGAGCACCTGGGGGTGCGCGTGTTCTCGGTCAGCGCACCATCGATGCAGGAGCTGATCGACCGGATCGCTGTGATCCTTGGCGAGCACCTCGACACCGGCGATGAGCTGCACGTCGCGTTTAGCTCGATGCAGAACAGCTCGCAAGAGCACGCCGGGCACAAGCTGCTGCAGACACCGCGACCGTGGACGGAACTCTTCTTCGAGTACTCCGCGATGCTCGTGCTGCGGGCTCGGGCAACCTGAACCGTCCAGCCGTGCCGGGGGAGCGGGTCGTTGGATCGTCTCGACGTGTTGGGGGTCGAGCCGGCGCGTTTGCGTCTGGATGCGGTGATCGCGTAGTGCTGGGGCCCGATGTCGCGGTCCGCCGACGTCAGGCGTGAAAATGTACGCGCGATGCGAGGATCGGCGGGTGGCGCTGTGAGTGATAGCCCGGTCGATCCTGAGGGGTGGTCAGGCCGACCCGGCCGGATAGCGGCAGGGCGCCCCTCGGCGCCTCCGCGGCAGCGGTGGTTCGTGCATTCGGGCACGTGGGATCGGGAGCGGGTGATCGAGCGCTGTCAGGAGTGGGCCCGGCAGACCAGCGCGCCACCCACCTACTACGACTGGGGTTCGGTCGCGCGCGCCCGAGCGGCGGGGAGCTCCTCATCGCTGGCGCGCAAATGGGAGCGCGAGCATCCCTCTTGGCCGAGCACCGCGGTCGTGTACCGGTATCTGCGCGGCTGGCGCGAGCTTTTGTGGCTGGCGGGGTTCCCGGCGCTGCCGATGATCGAGTTGCCGTTCGCCGAACGCGTTCGGGAGGCGTTGAGGCTGCGCACCGACGGGCTGCGGTGGCGCGAGATCGGCGAGCTGCTGGGGATCTCGCCCGATACCGCCAGGCACTACGTCTACGTACACGACTGCGAGCGCTGTGGCGAGCCGATCCTCGCTACTGGCGTGCTGCGGTGTCGGCGGTGCTCGAGCGCGAACCGCTCGCGGTGGGGGCAGCCGTTCAGCGAGCGAGAGATCGTCGCGGCGATCCGCGCCTGGCGGCGACTTGAGGGGCGAGCGCCGGCACAGGTTAACTGGCATCCGACCGACAAGGGAGGCGATCCACGATGGGAGCGCGAGTGCCCCCGCTGGCCTCCGGCAAACCAAGTGATCCGGCGGTTTGGTTCCTGGAACGCAGGGCTGCAAGCGGCCGGGTTTGACCGACCACGACCACCAGCGGTCAGTGACGAGCAGATCCTCGAGGCGTTGCGCGCCTACCATCGCCAGCACGCAATTTCGCCGACGACCTCGGAGTGGCAGCGACTCGGGCTGGCCCCGAACACCATCACGATCTCAGGCCGGTTCGGATCATGGAACGCGGCGCTGACCGCCGCCGGGCTGGCGCCGCGCCGAGTGCGTACCGGCTGGAGCGATCAGGAGATCCTCGACGGGCTGCAGCGCTTTGCCGCCGATCACGGCCGCCCGCCGCGATCGACGGACCGGGTCGGGTCGCTGTCGGAATACCCGTCGCCGGCGCTGGCAGTGACGCGGTTCGGCTCTTGGAGCGCGGCGCTGGGCAAGGCCGGGCTTGAGCCCGGCAATCGTCCACCGGTGACCGACCGCGAGATCGTGCGCGTCCTGAGGGGCTACCAGCGCGAACATCGCCGCTCGCCGACCACGACCGCGTGGAAGCGCGCAGCGATGCGCCCACACGCCGAGACGATCATCCGCCACTGCGGCTCATGGGCGCAGGCGCTCGCGCTCGCTGGGATCAAGCCGGCAGAGCGCGTACCGCGCGGCCCCAGCCGCGAGGAGATCGTCAGCGCCCTGCGCGCGTACGCGTGCGCACACGGAAAGCCGCCGAGCTCGACCGCTTGGCGCAACGCGCGGCTGACACCCGGCGTAAAGGCGATCTATCGTCGGTTCGGCTCCTGGCCGGCCGCGCTAAAGGCCGCAGGCTTGCGCTCACCGGCCAGCATCCGGCAGGCCGCCCCGCACGGTTGGCGCAAAACCGAGATCATCGCCGTACTCCGCGCGGACGCCAAACACACGGGACGTGCGCCACAGCGTGCCGACTGGTCGCGCACAACCGCCGAGCACCCCTCAGCGCAGCAGGTCGCGGCCATCTTTGGCAGCTGGCGCCAGGCGCTCGCCGCCGCTGGGATTGCTCCCAATCCCGTTCCCGGCCGCTGGAGCGCTGAAGCAATCATCGACCGGCTGCGAGCCGACTTGGCCGCCAACGGCACACCGCCGCGCGCCTCGGACTGGAAGCACTCGATCAACGACCGACCCACGCCCGGCACCGTCGCGCGGATCTTCGGCTCCTGGAACGCGGCACTGCAAGCCGCCGAACTGCCCGTCGACCACCGGTACGGCTGCTGGACCAAGGAGGGGATCCTCGAGGCGCTGCGCAGACTCGAGCAGGAACTCGGGCGACCGCCCACCTCCCCCGAGCTCAACACGGCACCAGGCCCTGGTTACCCAACCGCGAAGGCCGTCGCACGCGCGTTCGGTAGCTGGCGCGCAGCCGCCCGACAGCTCAGCTGGCCACAGCCACCACGCAGGAACTCAAGCGCGCTCCGCGTCGCACTCCGCGAGGCGATCTGCGAGTTCGACCAGCTCCCCACCCGAGCGCAATGGCAGCAGCTTGCGGCCGAGCGCGATTGGCCCACCGCTCACGCGTTGGTGCGTCAGCACGGCAGCTGGGGAGCAGTGCGCGTAGCCGCTACTAAGCTCTCCAAACCCAGATAGCGGGTCTGCCGGGTGGGACAGCCATCCTCTCCTCATGCGTCAAGGAAGTGGGACTACAGGACTATCGGGTTGCCGCGATCCGGAAGCGCGGAGCCCAGACCGCAGCGCTCTCGCTGGTCGTCCAAACCGGCAGCACCGTCCGACGCGCGCGGGCGCGCGGCCGACGCCCGCCGGTTGTACCAACCGCACAAATCGGCGGCCGGCAGCGATCACGCACTCGTGGTCGTTCCGGCTCTCGCAATCGCGGAACAGCAGGACTCTCGCACCGACCGCGCACGCCGGTGGGTCGCCGTTGCTGGGGCCGGTTGCGCAAGTGGCGAATCTCAGGGCGGCGCACCACGGCGGGAGGGCGCTGGTGGCAAGACAAGAGAAATAGGCAGCAATGGGTAGGAAGTGACGACCGCGTCGCATACCGTTCCGTCCATGGCCTTGACCGAAGGTGAAGCCCGTTTGACGCGCCGCCTGGTGATCCGGCACTGTTTGGATCATGCAGACCGATTTCAGCGATCTCGATGATCGTGAGCTGCTGGTGGCTGCAAACGCAGACCGGGATGCGTTCGCTGAGCTCTATCGGCGTCATGTCGGCGGAGTGCTGGCGTACTTCTTTCGCGCGGTGGGGCGGTCTGACCTCGCGTTTGATCTCACTGCTGAGACATTCGCCGCTGCCTTGCTCGCGCTGCCGGGTTATCGAGTGACGGCGGCACCGGGTCGGTCTTGGCTGTACGCGATCGCGCATAACCGTCTGATCGATTCTGTGCGGCGCGGACAGGCGGAAGCTCGCGCACGCGACCAGCTTGGCATGGACGCGATCGTGCTTAGCGACGACGGCGAGGCGATGATCGAACGGGTTCTGACCAACGTGGCAGGGCAGCCGGCGCTGGAGCTTTTGAAGAGTCTGCCCGAGGAGCAGCGCGACGCTGTGACCGCTCGCTTTCTCGAGGACCGTGATTACGGGGAGATCGCCGCCCAGATGCGATGCAGCGAGCAGGTCGTGCGCAAGCGGGTCAGCCGGGGGCTGGCGGCGTTGCGCCGCCAGCTGGGGGTAGATCGATGAGCGATGACCCGCTAGGCGAGCTGCTCGACCAGCTCCTTGACGCCCATGACGGCCTGAAGGAGGACCCCTCTGGCCGCGGCCGTCGCGATGTGCCGCCTCCGGGGATCGCTCCGGAGCGCTCGGCTCGGGTTGCCCGCGGTCGTTGGCGTCTGGCGTTCCTTGTCGGCGTGGCGGTCATCGCGTCGATTTCAGCTGCAGCTGCGATCGTTGTACAGACGCAGCGCTCAGCGCCGCTGAGCGGGCGTCTGCCGCCTGAGCTGTTGGGTACCCGCTATGCCCTGGAGGTGGGTCCGGATCTGATGGCCGGACAGGTCGCGTGGTGCACTACTCTGCGTGCGCTCGGATCGGGCGATCAACCATCGTTGGGACCCGGCAGCTGTGGCACCCCGCAGGGTGCGGTGATCGCACGGGGAGGCCTCGCTGCGGTCTCGGCGAGCACCGGCGGGCTGACTGGCTTGCTTCTGTATGCGATCGTCGATCGGCGTGTGGCCGCGCTGCGAGCGCCCGACGGCCGCCGAATCATCCCGATTCATAGCCAACGGCTTCCCGACGCCTGGACGGCGGCTGTGACAATCCAAGCGCACCCCAGACCACAAGCCGGCTCCGGGATCGTGGCTCTCACACCGCTGAGCGGTTCGGGGACGCGATTGCGCTCGGCCGCGCCGGAGCCTGTCGAGGCGACGCGACTGCGGGTGCGCGGGGTAAGTCCTCTGCGGCCGCCGTCCCAGGGCTGCGCAATCGACGTTCGCGCGGCGCCTGGGATTCGCCTGGGTCGGGCATGGGCGCTTCGCGGTGTCGCGCCCGCAACGCTCGCTACGGCCGAGCCGGCTTTTCTGAGCTGCTATTCGGTCACCTTCACGCTTCACGGACGACCGGGCGTCGCGGCGCTCCTGCTCGACGGGCGTAGTCCCGGGCGCCTACCCGCCGACCTTCCAAATACCCATCCCCTGCCAGGCCGTCGAGGGGTAGTGGCCGGCCCCGGAGCCGAGAACCTTGGCTTCGGGTTCACCCCTGGCGGTCAGCTCATCGCCGAGCGTGTCGGGAGCACCGGTTGGCTGGTCATGCAGATCTCCGCGACGACTGCGATAAGCCAAACAGTTCTCCATCACCTCCAGGCCCGGACCTAACGAGCGTCACGGCGGCCGGTCAACCGCGGATCGGTCACGAATCCGCCCAACCAGCGCTTAAGCAGAGTGAGCGGTTAGAAGTCGCCGAATCGTCCTGTGCGTTGGCCCCGGCGCGTTGCTGAGCGGCCAAGCACCCAACCCTTATAGAGGGAGTAACCGAATGCGCGTC
>JBDTEE010000239.1:0-14480 GCA_039922645.1 Solirubrobacteraceae bacterium
GAGATCCGCTCGAGCACCTCCTGATTGGTCAGCTCGGCGTCGCAGCCAATCCCGAAGATTCCGAGCAGAACCGAAACCCCGTCCTGGGCCAGCTGGGCGGCCGCGGCCAGCATCACGGCGTCACACAGCGGGCTGCGCAGCCCGGGCTCGTCGCCTCGGGCCAGCACATCCCCACCCACGTCGACGAACAGGATCAGGTCGGCGCCGAGACGCTCGCCGGCGGCGGCCAGGCCCGCGGCGATCTGCGCCGGGCCGGCGTCGATGGCCACGAGCACGGTCGGCTCCTTCAGGAAGGCGGCCATCCGCGACTCTCCGAAGTACACCTCGCGCTCGCGCACGCGGGTGCTCGGGCCAGCCAGCAGCACCCCATCGGCCAGCGGCTCGGCGTCGACGATCTCCTCCACCCGGCGAGGACCGGGCACCGGATCGATCGGCCGCCGCTCCCAGGTCAGGCCGCCGATGATCGGCTCGGCACCGTCGTAGAGGCGGCTGAACTCCGCGCTGGCCAGGGCACCGACGACGTCGCCACCACCGCCCATGCCGATGACCAGCGGGCGCCGGGCGGCGCGGAGGATCGCCTCGGCGTCAGCCACGTCGCACGAGCATGGACGCATGCAGCTCACCGGCTGGACTGAGGATCCAGCGCCAATCTCCCTCGCTGCGCAGGCGTTGAGCACCCGCCTGCGCCGGCGTGCGGTATTCAATCTCCGCGTCGATCTGCTCGGGATCCGGATCTTGGCTGGTCAGCAACTCCTGCTCGAGTGGCTGCCAGTAGGCGGCGTTGTTGACGTGGTCGGCGAGGTCGCATTCGGTGTGCCGGAAGGTCCACTCAGTCACCTCGGGGCCATCGGGACCGCCGGAGGGCAAGGGGTGACGCAGGCGAGCGCTGACCCGGGAGTCGACCGCCGCCGGCCCGTAGGTCTCAATCTCGACCTTGGTCAGCGGCACTGGGCGCCAGTTCTCTACGTCGAGGTGAACCCAGAGCGAGACGGCTTCCACGTCAGGCGCCGTCCCGTCCTCGGTGACCACGTTGGTGCGGCGCTCGGCCCACATGCGACCGAGGCCACTGCAGAACGTCGTGCAACGAAAGCGCTCGCCGAAGCGGGGAAAGCGATTGACCCGCATCCGGGTACGCCGTACAACCCAGACCGCGGTGTCGGCCAGCCCGGCGTCCTCCACATCGGCGTAGGCCACGTCCTGCAGCCAGCAGGCCAGCGCATCCAGGCGCATGCGCCCCGACGGCGCGCAATCAGCGAAGCCGGGGCGGCGCGACTGCGTGAACGATCGGCCCCCAGGAGCCATGGGACGTAGTTGGTTGAACGCGAGCGACTCCACGAAGCCGCAGGGTAGAACGTCAGACGCCCCAGCCTACGGCCTGGATGGCTCGCCACACGGTCTCGCCGTTGGCCGGCATGTTCAAGTGACGAATTCCGAGGTGGGCCACGGCATCGATGACCGCGTTGTGAACCGCGGGCGTCGACCCGATCGTGCCCGATTCACCGATGCCCTTGGCCCCCAGCGGGTTGACCGGCGTTGGGGTCTCCATGCGCACCGTTTCGAACAGCGGGAATTCCGCCGCCGACGGTATGCAGTAGCTGACGAAGTTGCCGCACAGGGGATTGCCCTCCTCATCGAAGGCGACCTCCTCGTGCAGGGCCTGGGCGATGCCCGAAGCCACCCCACCGTGAATCTGCCCGTCGGCGATCATCGGGTTGATGATCCGCCCCGCGTCATCGACGGCGATGTGGCGCCGCAGACGCACCGACCCGGTCTCGGAGTCCATCTCGACCACGGCCACGTGGGCGCCGAACGGGAAGGTCGGCAGTGGGGCCTCGAAGTCCGCCTCGGCCTGGAGCTCACCCAGTCGCCCGGCGGCGTCGAGCGCGTTGGCCAGCTGGCTCCAGGGCAGCGCCGACTGGGGCGCGCCGGTGACGTGGAATGTGCCGCTCTCAAGATCGAGGACCATGTCTCGCGGGTCGGCCTCGAGCTGCTCGGCGGCCAGTTCCTTGGCCCGTTGCACCAGGGCGACCGAGGCCTCACGGGCGGCCACCCCGCCGATCTGGGTTGATTTTGACCCGTAGGTGCCGCTGCCCCGGGCCACCGCCCGCGTGTCGCCCTTGACGACGGTGATCCGCTCCACCGGAATCCCGAGCTGCTCAGAGGCGATTTGGGCGAAGGTGGTCTCGTGCCCCTGGCCGTGAGAGAACGACCCGGTCTTGAGGATGGCGTCACCGTCGGCGGTGATCTCCACGGCGCCGAACTCGGACTCGGGTCCGCCGTTGGTGATCTCCACGTAGACGCTCATCCCGATCCCCATCAGGTTCGGATCGCCCTCGCGGCGCCGCGTCGCCTGCTCGGCGCGCAACTCGTCATACCCGGCTGTCTCGAGAGCCAACTCGAGCGCGCGGCCGTAATCCCCCGAGTCGTAGCTGGCCCCCGAAGCGGTCGTGTAGGGAAAGGCGTCGGCGGGGATGAAGTTACGCCGGCGCACCTCAGCCGGATCGAGATTCGCCTCGGCCGCGAACACGTCCATCGCCCGTTCGATGAGCTGCGCTGCCTCGGGCCGGCCCGCTCCCCGGTAGGGGCCGGTGGGAGTCGTGTTGGTCAGCACCGCATCGACGTGGACCTCGATCTTCGGAATCCGGTAGACACCGCTCGACATGAGCGCGGTGAGCGTGGGCAGCACCGCGCCGATGCCGGCGTAGGCGCCCGAGTCCTGGAGGATGTGTAGCCGCAGCGCCTCCAGGCGTCCATCGGTGTCGCCACCGAGCTCGAACTCGAGCACCTGGCCGCGGCCGTGGCCCATGGCGACCATGTTCTCGCTGCGCGTCTCCGTCCAGCGCACTGGTCGGCCGGTGTCGCGCGCCGCCCAGGCGACGAGGGTCTCCTCGAGTGGGCGACCCTTGCCGCCGAAGCCGCCGCCCACGTCGGGTGCCAGCAGATGCACACGGTCGGGATCGGTGCCGAGGGCCGCCGCCAGGCCGTCCCGGTCCTGATGCGGGGTCTGGGTGGAGAGCCAGACGGTCAGTGTGCCGTCGTCTTCGGGTCGCACCGCGCAGGCCCGGGGCTCGATCGGGCAGACAGCGACGCGCTGGCTGATCACCGTGCCCGCGGCCCGCACCGCGCAGCCGTCAAGGAGGCTGGCTTCGGTCTGCTCCGGCGCCTGGTGAAAGCAGACGTTGCTGCCGAAATCCTCAAACAGCAGCACCTCCCCTGCGAGGGCTCGGTGCACGTCAGTGACCACCGGCAGGGGTTCATAATCGACCTCGACCAGCTCCGCGGCATCGACCGCCCGCTCAGGGGAGTCGGCGAGCACCATGGCGACGATCTCCCCCACGAATCGCACCTTGTCCTCGGCCAGATGCGGGCGCTCGAGCCGCTCATCGACCATTCCTGCGAACGGCGAGCTCGGCTTGGGCAGTGGGACATCCGCCGCGATGTAGACGCGCGCCCCGGCCGCGACCGCGGCACTGGCGTCGATCCCAATTATCCGGGCGTGCGCCAGGTCCGACCGAATAAAGGTGGCGTGCAGCGCGCCCGGCAGCTCAAGATCATCGACGTAGCGTCCCCGGCCGGTTATGAAACGCGGGTCCTCGCGCCGGCGGATCCGCTGGCCGATCAACGCTTTGCGGCCTCGAGCACCCAGGCCACAAACGCCGCCTGAAAGGGAAGCCGGCCCCACAGAGCCGGGCGGCCACCGGGCACTTCGCGGTACTTCTCGGGGTTCAGGGCCATGTGCAGGTTGGCGGGAAAGACCGCGACCAGGGTGCCCACGAGCCACCAGGCGGCCAGGCGACGATGGCCGGGGAGGATCAAGCCAACCCCACCGGCGATCTCGGCCACGCCGCTCGCGTAGACCATGCCCTCAGGCGCCGGAACGTAGGGCGGCATGATGCGCTTGTAGAGCCGCGGCTTGACGAAATGCATGGCCCCGGCGAAAACGAAGAAGGGCCCGGCCAGCTGGCGGATGACACGCATCGCGCCGAGACGCTACCGGACGCGGACTCCGAAGGTGCGGGGGGCCACCCACCCCGACTGAAGTGCCGAGCCTCCGCTGCCGATACCTCATTGGATCGCCGTTGCAGACGCGCGCCCGAGTCTCCCCATTTCTTCGGCCTTGGCCTTGTCCAACATCACTAGCTCCCCGACCCTTATTCCGGCTGCGCGTGATTCCGCACAGCCACTCGTCGACCTACTCACGGAGCTGAGTGACTGTCAGGGTGAACTGGAGGCGGCAGAGCTCACCGTGAATGCGGCGCTGTCCGCTCTGAAGGCTGACTTCGCTGGGCTCCTCGCCGGCGGCAGGCTTCTGTGCACCGGTGGCCCGACCATCACCCCGGCCGCCGAGGAGATCCTCTTCGACGCCGCGAGCCGCAGTCTGCATCACGCCTCGCTGCCGGGCCTCGGCCCGGTCGACGTGGCGTCGGTAAGCGTTACCGAAGACCGGGCGAGCTGGCTGCTCGTGGGGCGCCGCCACCGCGCCGCCTTCAACGTTGGCGAGCGCTCGCTACTGACCGGGATCGCCCGGGCGCTGGACTTGCAGCTGCGGACGCTCCGCGCGGCCGAGGAGGAGTTCGAGCTACGTCGCCAGAGCGAGAAGGAAGCCCATCAGCGCAAGCGCGCCGAGCGCGAGCTGGCCCACCAGGCCCTGCACGACGGTCTCACCGGGCTGCCCAACCGCAGGCTCCTGCGCGAGCGGACCGGTCACGCGCTTGAGCGCAATCGTCACGGTGAGGGCTTCGTGGCCACGCTGTTCGTGGACATCGATCACTTCAAGCTGGCCAACGACTCGCTCGACCACCGCCGCGGCGACAAGCTCCTGGTTCTCGTGTCGCGGCGCCTGGCCAGCCTCGTGTCCCTGGAGGAGAACCGCCGCCGGGGATGCACGCTGGCCCGTCCCGGCGGAGATGAGTTCATCGTCCTGTGCGAGGAACTCGAGACCGAGCACGACGCGGTGACCATCGCGCAGCAGATTCACGACGCCCTGCGTGCCCCGTTCTTGATCGACGGCCAGGAGGTGGCACTGAACGCCAGCATCGGCATCGCCTGCATTCGCGGGGCGGATGGCGCCGCCGCCGATGTGCTGCTCCGGGACGCCGACGTGGCACTTTCGCGGGCCAAGGAGCGCGGGCGCGACCGCTACGAGATCTTCGATGAGCCGATGCGGGTTCGGCTTCTGGACCGAGTGGCCCTGGAGAGCGACCTCCGGGCCGGACTGGAGCGCGAGGAACTGGTGCTGCTCTACCAGCCCGTGGTCTCGGTGGCCGATGGCAGCCTGGCCGCCGTTGAGGCACTGATCCGGTGGCAGCATCCGACCCGGGGCCTCCTCGGACCCGGGGAGTTCATCCCCGTGGCCGAGGAGAGCGAGCTCGTGGTCTGCATCGGGACCTGGGTGATTGAGGAGGCCTGCGCGCAGATCCGTCGCTGGCGCGAGGCCCATCCGGCCGGACTCGGCGTGCCGGTCTCCGTCAATGTCTCGGCCCGGCAGCTCTCCCCCAGCCTGGTCGACGCGGTGGCCACCGCGCTCGAGGAGAACGGCGTCCCGCCCGCCCAGCTGGCCCTGGAGATCACCGAGAGCCTGCTGATCGAGCACACGGCTTCTTCCCGCAAGGTGCTCTCCGCCCTGGAGAGACTCGGCGTCTCGATTGTGCTCGACGACTTTGGCACCGGCTACTCCTCCCTCGGCTACCTGAACGAGTTTCCGCTCGACCAGCTGAAGCTCGATCGGACCTTCACGGCCGAGCTCGCCCTCGACCCGCGGACCGCGAAGATCGTCGCGGCCACGCTGGACATGGCGCGTGCCCTGGGCATGACCGTGGTCGCCGAGGGTGTCGAGACCATCGACCAGCTCGAGGTGCTCAAACGATTGGGGTGCGACTACGCCCAGGGGTTCCTGTTCGCGCTGCCGGAGGTTTCCGAGGCGATCTTTGACCGCCTGCGGGCCGATTACGAGCGCGACCGCAGGATTGCCGAACGGCCGCCCGCGGCAGACAAGTTCGCTTCGTTCGATTCCCCGCGCCGCCCGGAGGATCCGCACCGCCGTCAGCAGCAGGCCATCGGCCGAATGGCGGGATGGCTGTTCCTGGTCGGCAGCGTGGTGGCGGTGCCCTCGGACCTGGTGATGGGCATCCCCAGCCTCCCGGTCACCATCGCGCTCACGCTAATGGGCGTGCTCACCGGCGCGGGCTGCCTGGTCCTCCCCTGGAATCGCCTGTCCGAGCGTTGGCTGAACGGCGCCGCCGTGGTGGCGACGGTGGAGATCACCATCTCGGTCCTCGCTCTGGGCCGTTACGGCGCGGTTCTTCAACCCGTCTACCTGCTGGTCGCCACCGCGGCCGCATACGCCTTCCATAGCCGGCGGGTCATCGCCGGCCATCTCGTGTTCATCGCCGGGGTCATGACCATCCCCGCCTTGCGCTCTGACAGCACCAGCGGCCGGGTGTCGTTGACCTTGATCTCCATCTTCGTCCTGCTGGCCACCTGCGCGGTGATCGCCTACCTGCGCGAACTGCTCGAGGGCTCCGCGGCCGAGTTGCGCGAATTGGCCGCGCGCGACCCGCTGACCGACGTCGGCAACTACCGGATGCTGCACGAACGCCTGGAGTACGAGCTCATCCGTCACCACCGCGACCAGGGACAGCTGGCCGTTCTGCTCATCGACCTCGATCGCTTCAAGCAGGTCAACGAACGCCGGGGACACGCGGCCGGAGACGACGTCTTGCGCCGCGTGGGCCGCACGCTGGCCGAGACCGTCCGCGCCCAGGACACCGTCGCCCGCCAGGGCGGGGACGAATTTGCCGTCCTGGCCCCGGGAACCGACGCCGAGGGTGCGGCCATGCTCGCGGCACGGATCCGTGACCGCCTGAGCCGGGTGCAGTTCGCCGGGGACAGCATCGGCGCCACAATCGGCTGCGCCGTGTATCCCGCCGACGGCAGCACCCCAGGTGAGCTCCTGGCCCGCGCCGATGAGCAACTTATGGCCGGCAAGCTTCACCCTGTACACGCGCGCTGACTCTCGCCCCGGCCGTTTTAGCAACTGTCTTAGAAGCTTTCATAGCGCGGCCTTCAGCCCGGCGGCGAAGCTCCATTGCGTGAACTCCCACGCGTCGTCTCCCACTCGGCACCCCGTTGCCCGCACCGCCCGCGCTGTCCTGGGCCGAATCGACATGTCGTCCCGGTCTTCAACGAGCAGAACGCGCTCGAATCCTCGGTCCGCCGGCTCCACGACTTCCTGAAGATGGCGCTGGCCCGGGCGCGGGCGCGGGCGTTGGCGTGATCGGGCCCGTCGCTGGCCCGAGTTAGCCACTCGCGCGGGAAAAGTGACCCCACGGTCGGTTTTCCCGGGTGAGTCGCGGGAAGCCGGGCCGTCGCGACCAGCGTCTTCGGTCGTCCGGGAGCGCCAAGACAATCCGGCCGTGCCCACCAACCCGGCCGGACTCATCTACGGCACGATCGCCGTCGCCGCACTGCTGGCGGCGGAGAGCGCCCGGCAGGAGACCTACACGCGGACCGTGGCCGCGGTCGTCCTCACGCTGATCCTGTACTGGCTGGCCCACTCGTATTCCCAGTTCACCGGCGAGCGCCTCGAGCAGTACGAGGGCTTCTCGCTGCGTGCCCTACTCCTCAGCGCCACGCACTCCCTGACCGTGCTGATCGGCGCCACGGTTCCCCTGGTGGTGCTGCTGGGCTGCTGGGTGTTCGGCGCGTCCCTGAACGCTGGCGTGATCGCCGCGGTCTGGACCTCGGCCGGCATGATCGTCGTCACCGAGGTCGTGGTCGGAGTGCGCGCAGAGCTGACCAGACGCGAGCTGCTGGCCCAGACGCTGTTCGGCGCCCTGCTCGGTCTGCTCATCATCGCCCTGCGCGTCCTCCTGCACTAACCGAAGGCGCCTTCCTCGGAGTGGAGGCTCCGTCCCAAACTTGCGTCCTAGCGCATATACGGGACGGAGGCTCCCCGAGTCGAGGCCTACAAGGTCACCTCGAACTCATGCGGGTCCGCGCCTCGCAGCACGCTCACCTTGAGCGAGCCGTTCGCGCTCTGCACAGCGCGGTCCAGGTCGCCGATCGACCGAACCGGGTTCGGGCCTGCTCCGGTGACCAGGTCGCCTCGTTCCAGGCCGGAGCGGTCGGCAGCCGAATCGCGGGCCACGCGCAGAACAATGATCCCGGGCACGTCGGGCAACCCGACCGCCCGGCGCATCCGCTTGGCCGCCGCGGCGCCGGCCACGGCCACGCCAAGCCGCGGGGCCTCGCGCTCGCCGGGCTCGAAGAAGACCAGCCAGTGGTGGAGCTGCTCGGCCAGACCCGGTGCCGCCCCGGCGGGCAGACCATCGCCAAGCCGCGCGGCCCGCTCGGCGTACGCGGGACGCGCGGCCTCGACCAGCCGCCTCCCCCGGTCGGTCAGACGCACGGTGACGCTGCGACGGTTGTCCGGATCCGGCTCGCGTTCGATCAGGTGGGCGCGCTCGAGCCGCCCGAGCCGCACCGACAGCGTCCCCGAGGTCCGACGCACCCGGTTGACCAGCTCGCGCTGGCCCAGGCTGCCGCCCTCGGCGTGCGCCAGGGCATCCAGGACCAGGAAGCTCGGCCGGGTCAGGCGGTGCTCGGCCAGCGCCTCCTCGAGCTCTGACTCGAGGTGGGCGGCGACCCTGATCGCCGTGTCGGCCAAAGAGGTGTGATCAACATCGTTAGACATACTGCGCTCCAAATGCTTGAGTCGAAACGTTCTGTGTGTACGATTATGACATGGAATCAAGTAACGGCAATATCGCCGCCCTCGCAGCCGTCCCGCCGGCAACCGAAACCGTTGCCGGGACCGCTCTCGAGACCGCAGCCCAGACCGCCGCGGAAACGGCCGCCCTCGACGCCTATTCGCGCGCGGTGATCGCCGTCGCCGAGGACCTCTCCCCCACCGTGGCCAACCTTCAGGTCCGCCGCCGTACCCGCCGTGGTCCCGCGGTCGGCGCCGGCAGCGGCGTCGTTATTTCCCCGGACGGCTTCCTCGTCACCTCCGCTCACGTCATCGAGGGCATGCGGCGCGGCGTGGCCAGCTTCGGCGACGGCCGCGAGGCCGACGTGGCGCTGATCGGCGCCGACCCGCTCTCCGATCTGGCTGTCCTGCGCGCCGACGGCGGAGACTTCGTTCCCGCCAGCCTCGGCGACGCCGAGCAGTTGCGAGTCGGGCAACTCGTGGT
Source organism: Solirubrobacteraceae bacterium (assembly GCA_039922645.1). Classification (GTDB taxonomy): domain Bacteria; phylum Actinomycetota; class Thermoleophilia; order Solirubrobacterales; family Solirubrobacteraceae; genus Palsa-465. The sequence continues at coordinate 9,195 of JBDTEE010000239.1, forward strand.
GGCGATCGGCAATCCGCAGGGCTTCGCCGGATCGGTCACCGCCGGGGTGATCAGCGGCCTGGGCCGCTCCCTACCCGTGGGGGCCCGAGGCGGCCCGCGGCGTCTGGTCGAGAACGTGATCCAGACCGACGCGGCGCTCAATCCGGGCAACTCAGGCGGCGCGCTGTCCGACGGTTCCTCCCGAGTGGTGGGCATCAACACCGCGGTGGCCGGGATCGGCCTCGGACTGGCCGTGCCGATCAACGCGGCCACCCGAGCGATCATCTCCACCCTGATCCGTGACGGCCGCGTGCGGCGGGCTCAGATCGGCGCCGCCGTCGCTCCGCGGCCGCTACCGCCGGCGGCGGCCGAGCGCCTGGGCCGCCGCGGCGCCGTGCAGATCCTCCAGGTGCTCGAGTCAAGCCCCGCCGAGCGCGCCGGCCTGCGCCGCGGGGATCTGCTCGTCGAGCTGGACGGCGAGGTGGTGGACGATGCCAACGCCCTGCAGCGGCTGATGGTGGCCGAGCGGATCGGCCGCCGGGTCAGCGCCACGGTGCTCCGTGACGGCGCCGAGCTGAGCGTCGAGCTCGTCCTCGAGGAGCTTTAGCCGCGGCTAGGCGGCCACCACCGTCGGCGCGGCCGACACTCGACCCCGGATGAGGTCAGCAGCCCGCTCGGCGACCATGATCGTTGGCGCGTTGGTGTTGCCGCGGATCAGGGTCGGCATGACCGACGCGTCGACCACGCGCAGGTTTTCGAGCCCGAGCACCCGCAGCTCAGAGTCGACCACACGACCCATCCCGCACGTTCCCACGGGGTGATAGAGCGTCGTCGTGTTGCGCTCGATGAACGCGGTGATGGCGGCGTCGCTGTCGTCCTCCGGCCCACCGTAGGCGCCGGTCGTTATCTCCTCCAGCGCGGGCTGGCGCGCGATTTCGAGGCAGCGCCGGACCGCCTTGACCATCGTCACACGGTCCTCCGGGCTGAGGAGATAGTTGTGCAGGATCCGCGGCTTGGCCGATGGGATCCGGGAACGCAGCTTCACGCAGCCGGCACTGGTCGGGCGCAGTAGGCAGGGCGAGAACGCCCACCCGTCGACCAGGATCTCCCCGGCTCCGGCCTCGGGGAACAGGATGGGGATCGTGTGGATCTGGATGTCGGGCGCTTCGAGCCCGTCATCGGTGCGGAAGAAGCCACCGGATTCAGCGAAGTTCGAGGTCAGCGGCCCCCGCCCCTCGGTCTGGAGCAGAGCCAGGTTCTCCTCCGTCTCGGCGCTGAGCAGCGATGCCTCAGAGGTCGTGTAGGTGAGCCAGGTGGCCGGATGATCCTGAAGCCCCTGCCCGACGGGCAGTTCGTGCAACGTCTTCAGGCCGACCAGCTCCAGATCGGCGGCCGGCCCGATCCCGCTGAGGAGGAGGATCTGCGGGCTCTGGTAGGACCCGGCGCTGAGGATCACCTCGCGCTCAGCGCGGATTTCCGACAGCTCGCCGTCGCGGTCGATCTCCACTCCAGTCGCGCTCGTCCCCTCGAGCAGCAGCCGGGTGACCTGCGCACCCGTGATCAGGTCCAGGTTGGGGCGCCCGAGCACCGGGTGCAGATAGGCCACCGCGGTCGAGCAACGCATCCCGTTTCGCTGCGTGACCTGATACCAGCCGACGCCGTCCTGCTGGCGGCCGTTGAAGTCGTCATTGGCGGGGAGCCCGGCCTGCCGGCCGGCCTCGATGAATGCCTCACAGGTGCGGTAGCGCGAGCGGCCGTCGATCACGCTGAGTGGGCCGCCGGCGCCGTGTAGCTCGCTGGCTCCGCGCTCGTTGTCCTCGGCGCGCAGGAAATAGGGGAGGACGTCATCCCAGCCCCACCCCGCGTGACCCATCGCCGCCCACCCGTTGTAATCGGCCGCGTTACCACGCATGTAGATCATCGAGTTGACCGACGAAGAGCCCCCGAGCGTCCGCCCGCGGGGCAGGTAGCGCTGGCGTCCGCCGAAACCGGGCTCGGGATCAGAGACGAACGCCCAGTCGTACTTGCTCGTGACGAGCGCCAGCTGGCCGACCGGGAGGTGGATCTCGTCCACGGCGTCAACCGGGCCAGCCTCCAACAGGCACACCCTTACGTCCGCGTCCTCGGTCAGCCGATTGGCCATCACGCACCCCGCCGAGCCGGCGCCGACGATCACGTAGTCATAGGAACTCATCCGCCCTCCTCGCAGCCTGGGTCGCTGGCCATTCTCCGTTGCCCGGGGGGCGGGCGTCAAGGCGGCGCCAGCATCTGAGCGGCCTAGTACCAGTCCTCGATCCAGGCCGACCAGCGCGCCGTATCGGAGCCCGGGGCAATCCGCAGACTGAAGGTGCCGGGGCCGGTCGAAAAGACCTGAGTCTGGCGTCCACCGTCGCTCAGATCGAACGACCCGACCGCCGCCCCGGTGGCGACGTTTTCGGCCTGGGCCGAGGGACCGGAGCAGAAGACGATGAACGTGCAGCCACCCACGTAGTTCATCGTGTAGACGACCCGCCAACGGCCGCCCCGGATCCGGAACGCGCCGCTCGAGCTCGAAGCGCTGCCGCTCAGGCCGGTGACCGCCTGCCAGTGGGGTGCCTCGGCGATATCCAGCGTGACCGGATGCGACGGGCTGAGCATGGTCCCCGGCGCCGGGGACTGGCTGTAGACCGCACCGGCGGGAATCCGGGGCGCGATCGTGGTCCTCAACTCGCTGCGCAACCCGACCGCGCGCAGCCTGCTCTGCGCCTGAGCAGCGAGCTCGCCACCCAGGTCCGGCACCTTCACCGGCGGCGGCCCGAGACTCATGGTCACTCCAACCGCCCCGCCCTGGGCGATCCGCCGGCCGGCCACCGGTGTCTGGACAATGGCCCGACCCGCGGGCACCGCCGAGTCGTAGCGGGTCCGGAAATTCGGCAATAGCGCCAGCTGCCGGGTCCGGCCCCGCACCTGGCTCCGGGTCAGGGAGATCAGGCGTGGCACCTTGACGCTGCCGCTCCCGCTCAGGATCACCGCGGCGGCGATCATCGCCCCGAGAAGTGCGAACGCGGCGGTCAGTGCGGCGATGCTGCGCCGGCGAGCCGACGGGTTGAGATTGCGCCGTGGATGCAGCCGCCGAGCGCGACGGGTGGGGTCGAGACCGTCGGCGTGCCGCTTCGCGGGCAGGCGGGGACGAGTGGACGCACCGCTCACCACAGCCGCGCCCCCGGCCTCGGCCAGCGCGTCGGCCATCTCGGTCCCGTCGGCGTAGCGCTCCCGGGGATCCTTGGCCAGCGCGCGGCTGACCACAGCGCCCAGGGCGGGCGGCACACCAGGGGGCAGCGGCGGCGGCTCGTCGTGAAGGTGTCGCAGCGCGAGGTCTACCGCGGAACCGTCGGCGAACGGCGGTTGCCCAGCCAGCATCTCGTAGAGGACGATGCCCGAGCTGTAGACGTCAGTGGCCGGCGTGACCCCACGCCCGCGCGCCTGCTCGGGCGCCATGTAACGCGGGGTGCCAACGATGGTGACGCCCACTCCGTCGCTGCTCCCCTCGGCCAACCGCGCGACGCCGAAGTCAGCCACCTTGACCCGGTTCTCACCGGAGATGAGCAGGTTGGCCGGTTTGACGTCGCGGTGCACGACCTGGCGTGCGTGGGCCTGCCCGAGGGCCCGGCATAGCTGCTCGGCGATCGCTGCCGCCACGCTCACGCCGATGAGACCGCGGGCCAAGCGGCCGGCCAGACTCTCGCCCTCGACCAGCTCGGAGACGTAGAAGAGCCCCTCCTCGGCATGACCGACATCGAAGATCTGCACGATGCCCGGGTCACTCACCCGTGCCAGCAACCGAGCCTCGCGCTCGAAGCTCCGGGCCCAGTCCGGATCATCCGACCACCAGGGCTTGATCAGCTTGACGGCCACCGTTCGCTCGAGCCGTCGGTCGTGACCGCGGTACACACGCCCAAAAGCCCCCTCGCCGATCACGGCGTGGAGCTCGTAGCGGTCATCCAGGGCGCAACCGGAAAGATCAGGGGCGTAGGGCATCGACGGTCTCACATGATGGCCGATGAGGGAGTCGCGCCGCCCCGGTGCCGACTCAGGTCAGTGCGGGAGCGAGGCGATGGTGGCGAAGCTCCGTGGGCGGAGCGCCATGCAACAGCCAGGTACGGTCCGCGCGCCGGCTCAACGTCCCGGCCCGGGTCAGCTCGCCGATGGCGCTGGTCACGGCGGGCCGATGCGCGCCGATCAGGTCGGCCAGTCGCTGGTGAGAGAGGGGAAGGGAGACGCTGATGCCGTCCGGCCCCACCTTGCCCCAGCGCTCGGCCAGGTGCCAGAGGGTGAGGGTGAGACGCTCGTCGACCCGCTGATGATGGGCAATGGCCAGACACACGGCCAAGTTGTGGGCCCGGCGGGTACCTCGGCTGAACAGTTCTAGGCCAAGCTGAGGCCAGGGATTGATCCGCGTGACGAGGCCGTGGTCCAAGACGGCCAACTCGCTCGGGTCGAGCACGATCCAGCCGACCTCGGCCTGGACGTGTGATCCCTCCTCATCCCAACTCCACGGCCGCAACACGTCCCCAGCCCCGATCAGCTCGACGCACCGCCGCCCGAGCACGTCCACCTCTCGGCTGATCAGACCGTCGATGACCATGAAACCCTGGTGATGACGGTCTGGCTCCATCGCCTCCGCCACCTTCCACTTCCCCGTGCTCACGCGACGGAGGTGGGTGAGCGCCTCGCGCCGAGCCCGCTCGCGTTCGGGCTCGGACAGCAGATCACCCAGTTCGGGATCGGCCTCGATGATGCTGATCACCTCGGACACGCCCGGCGCTCCCTTCAGTGGACGATGATGGCCACGACGAGGATGACCAGAGCGACGATGAGCCCGACCCCGGCCAGCGGCCAGACTCCTCGCCAGTACTCGGGCTTGGCCCGGTCGCGCGTGTAGTGACCCTCGGGCGGTGTTCCGACCCAGTCGTCGTCGTCGTCCCAGGGCGGCACGATCTCAACCTCCCCGGCCGGCCAGACCGAAGGGGCTGCCCTCGGTGTCCCGGCAGATCGCCCACTGCGATCCGGGGTGAATGACCTCGCCACCGAGTTCTCTGACTCGTGAGGTCGCGGCCTCGAGGTCCTCGACCTCGAAGTAGGGCAGGGAGAAGGAATCCCCGGGACCGCGTCCGCGGTCATGAACGCCGATGCTCACGCCGGCCGCCGGGGCGGCGGCCTGCCAGCCCGCACCCTGCCCGGATTCTCGCCGCCTCAGTTCGGCGCCGAGCAATTCTGACCAGAAGGCTCGGGCGCGCTCGGGATCATCGGCGGGAAACTCGATCAGCG
>JBDTEE010000240.1:0-14543 GCA_039922645.1 Solirubrobacteraceae bacterium
CCGCCGCTGATCCCCACCGACCCCGATGAGGCGCGGCAGGCGCGGCTGTGGGATCGCGTGGCCGACACCTACGTCACCACGCCGGTGCAAACGATCGTCGGCGACGCACTGCGACCCCCCGACGCCAAGGACCCGCACGGCATCTCCCAGGCCCACGCCACCCTCGACCTCGCCCACGCCACGCTGGACCACCAGCTCAACGGACGCGACCACGACAGCTGGCTGGCCGGCGACGACTTCACGCTGGCCGACTGCGCCGCAGCGCCCGCCCTGCATTACGCCGACGTCCTCCATCCGCTGGACCGCGACACGCACCCCGCGCTGGCCGCCTACTTCGACCGGCTACTGACGCGATCGTCGGTCGCTCGCGTGGTCGAGGAGGCCCGCCCTTACCGCGAGCTGTTCCCGCTACCCTGGCCCGAACACGTGAGCTGAGCGCCAGCGCGCAGGAGGTCGGGGCACCATCCGGTCGGCGTGGCCGTCGGCACTCGCAATCCGGTGAGGGCACCGGTTGCCTGGCAGGAGCGAGACCCGGCGGCCCGCTCGCCGCACGATCGCTCTGCTCAGGGCCGACTCTCATGACGGCACGATCGAGTTGCCGTAGGGATCGTTGGACTTGCGGAGATCGCTGACGCGGCAATGCGGATGGTCTGGATCGATCGCCGTCGATCTCCGGTCAGGCTCGATTCGGGTTCCAGTGATGGGCGCGTCCACGGTGGGGCCAGTGCAAACGGCCACGCCGAAGTGATCCACCGCGAGGTGGATGTTGCTCTCATCCGGCTGGTCCTGGCTGTCCTTGAACCACCGGTGCTGCCCGCGAGTGAGCGGTAGGCCGTTGGCTACGGCTGCCGGTACTTGCGATTGGCGACGGGCGTCCGAACCCGTCACCAAATCGCAAGTGGTTGATCTACGGATCAAGCCCATCGCTTGAACACCCAGAACATCCCGACAACACCAGTTCCAGCGACGTCGGGGAGCACGGCCGACAGCCAGCCCTGCCCTCACGTCCGAAAGCGACCGACCGAGCCATCGGAACGTTGCCCGACACCGTTGCCCGAGCAGACGGTCCGGAGATCGCGGCCGGCGTTCGACGCCCGCATCGTCAACGGCTACGGGCACAACATGGAACGGGAGCGACGGGACTCGAACCCGCGACCTCCGGCGTGACAGGCCGGCGCTCTAACCAACTGAGCTACGCCCCCTGAGGGGCTCCCCAGTATAAGAAGCCGGGTGGGTTAAGGCCGGGCGCCGTTCAGGTGGTGTCGAGGACGCGATCCTGCAGCCAGCCGTTGACGAATACCCCGCGGGGGTCGAGCTGGGCACGCAGGCGGCGGAAATCGTCGAAACGCTCGTAAGCGCGGGCGAGCTCGGCGGCCCGCGCTGTGAACACCTTGCCCCAGTGAGGACGGGCGGCAAAGGGCTCCAGCGCAGCTTCCACGAGACCCATCACGCGCTCGACCTCGGCCGGGCGCCGCTTCCAGGTGAAGTGCAAACCGACGGTGTCCTGGCCGTACTGGGGACTGAGCCACAACGTGTCCGCCGCCACCGTCCGCAGCTCGGAGATCAGCAGGATCGGCCTGATCTGCTCTGCCAGTTGGCGCAGGGCGTCCAGCGCCGGCATGGCCTGCTCGCGCGCAACAAATAGCTCAGCCTGGATCTCCTCCCCGGCGCTGGGCGTGAAGCCGCTGCGAAAGTGGGGCAGGCGCTCTGACCACGGGCCGGGCACGTCGAGCTGTTCGGTGCTATTTGCCGGATCGCTCCCCGGCACCGGGTTGCGAGGCCCGTCGGCCGGACGAGCTCCGAACAGGTCCTCGGACGTGTGACTAAGGCCCTCCTCACCCACACGGCTCTTGACCCAGAGCTGTTCGGTCGCCGGGCCGAAGCGGTGAAAGACGCTCACGCTTTCCCCCTGGCCAGTGATCTCGTCGTAGTGCTCGGACAGAGCCTCCCAGGAGAGACCCTCGTAGACGCGCTGGCGCACCGTGTAGAAGGGCTCGGTTTCCAACACCACCTGGGTGACGATGCCCAGCGCGCCGAGTCCCACGACGAGCCCTTCGAAGTTCTCCTCGCCGCGCGCGACGAACACGACCTCACCGTCGGCGCGGACGAACTCGAGGCCCGCGACGGCGGTGGCCAGGTTGCCGTAGGTGTCCCCCGAGCCGTGGGTCGCCGTGGCCACCGCGCCGGCCACCGAGATGTGCGGGAGGGAGGCCAGGTTGTGAAGCGCCAGTCCCTGGGCGTTGAGAACTGCGGCCAGCTCGGCGTAGGTGGTTGCGGCCGGCACCGAGATAGTCCCCGCCTCCCGGTCGACCGTGATCGCCCCCTCCAGTTCGCTCAGCGAGACGAGCTCGGCCGAGTCAGCCATAGATGTGAAGGAATGCCTCGTGCCCAACGCGCGGATGCGCTCGGCGCCGAGGACCACGTCCTGCAGCGACCCCATTGTCCGCGGGCGGTGCAGCCGAGCTGCGCGGTAGGTGTAGTTACCCGACCAGTTGCTCCCTATCAGCCGCGGACCCACGCCTCTATGTAACCCCATAAGCGAGCTCTCGCAACTTTTCGCCCGCGGCAGGGTTTGACGGGGCGTAGACCTCCCGGGTTGCGTCCAACCCGGCCGTGGGCAAGGCTCGGTGAGGCTCAGTGGTGGGGACCCCTGGAAGCGGGTCCCCACCGCATTTAAGGAGCCGGTTCGACCAGCGGTCAGCCTACCCGGCCCAGATGAGCTTCATGACCGCGAGCACGAAGCGCTCATAGCGCTCCGGGGGGAACGCCTCCGGATCGGTCAGCACCATCCGGCCGGCTTCCTCACTGAGACTGCGTATCGCTCGCGCGCTCAGCTCGACATCGAGATCCTCAGGGATGCCCGACCGCGCAATGGCCCACCGCACCACCGTGGCGATCTGCCCCTGGATCACGGCACGGTTTCTCTCCACCTGATTGCGGACATTGGCTGGCGTCCCCTCGGGGGGCAGCAGGATGATGCGCCAGGACTCCGGGCGGGCGAGGACCGCGTCGAGGAACCGCCGGACGCCGGCGGCGAACAGCTCGGCCGGCTCACCGGCGCCGCTCGGGGCCTCGGGTACGACCGCGGCCAACTGCTTCAAGGCGTGCTCTTCCTCACGCTCGATGAGCGCACGCAGCAACCGCTCGAGGTTGGGAAAGTGGTCGTAGATCACCGGCCGGGTCACGCCCGCGGTGCGGGCGATGGCTTCGATCGACACGCCCTCGTAGCCCTGCTCGACGATCACGCTGAGCGCCGCGTTCAGCAGCTGCTCGCGGCGCAGCTCGGGCGCCATCCGCGGCGCATACCGTCGGCGAGTCTTGGCGGCGGCCTCCGAGGGGGATCGCGGCGTCATCAGGCGCGGCAACGCTATCACGGCGAGCTACGGGGCTGTAGGTTCATCGCCCTGCCGCCTTGGGTACGTTGGTCTCGTGCTGGCGGTGTTTGACGGACACAACGATGCCCTGACCCGGGAGGATCACGCCGGCTTCGCCACGGGCCGCCCGGACGGGCACCTTGATCTTCCCCGAATGCGCGAAGGGGGAGTCCGCGGGGGGATCTTTGCCGTCTTCACGCCGTCGGCCGAGGAGAACTGGGAGCCGGTCCCGCGTGAGGACGGCGTCATCGAGATGGAGATGGCCTCGCCGGTGAGCTACCGCGATGCGGCCGCGTTTGCCGCCCGCGCAGCCGGTCGACTGGCTGCCCTGGAGCTAGCCGGCCATATTCGTGTCGCCCGCTCGGTCACGGACCTCGACGCGGTCGCCGATGACGAGACCGCGCCTCCGGTGGCCGTCCTTCACCACGAGGGGGCGGAGGCCATCGATCCCGGTCTTGAGGCGCTCGATCACTGGTACGCGGCGGGCCTGCGCTCCCTGGGTCCGGTCTGGAGCCGGCCCAACGACTTCGCCCACGGCGTGCCGTTCGTCTTCCCGAGTTCGCCGGATACCGGGCCGGGTCTGACCCCAGCGGGCCGTGCGCTCGTCGCCCGGTGTGCCGAGTTGGGCATTCTCGTGGACCTGAGCCATCTCAACGAGGCTGGCTTCTGGGACGTCGCCGGAGCCGAGCTCGCGCCGCTGGTCGCCTCCCATTCCGCTGCCCACGCGCTCTGCCCAGCCTCGCGGAACCTGACCGACAAGCAACTGGATGCGATCGCTGAGAGTGACGGACTCGTGGGGATCGTCTTCGCCTCGCTCTTCCTGCGTCCCGACTTCGTCGACACGGGCGATACGCCGCTGTCGGTGATCGTGGAGCACGCCTGCTATGTGGCCGAGCGCATAGGCGTCCGGCACGTTGCCCTCGGCTCGGATTTTGACGGCGCGACGATCCCCGACGAGCTTGGCGACGCGGCGGGGATCCCCCGGTTGCTCGAGGCGCTCAGCACAGCGGGCTTCGACAACCAGGAGCTTGAGGAGCTCGCTTGGGGAAACTGGCGCCGGGTGCTCGGCGCGTGGTGGAGGTAGACCCGTCCTAGTTTCGGCGTCGGTGGCGTCCGGACTCGCCCTCGATCACGCGCTGGATCACGTCCTCATCCCAGCGGTGGGTGCGCAGCAGCCGGTAGCGCTCGCCGCTAACCCGCATGTAGGCCTCGGTCTCGGTCTGGCCCTCGATGAGTTCAGCGTCCCGGAGCATCTCGATCACGGGCCGGTACTCGGTCTCAAGCCAGAGAAATGCGGCCTCGGGTCGGCTTATCGACTCGCCTCGGTCCTGGCTGATGCGAAAGCCCCACGCCTCGACGTTCTCGGCTAGGCGTGCGTAATCCCACAGGTCCGTGAGCTGGATCTCGTGCCGTGCATCGTCGGGCAGCGGTACCCGTTCGAAGAACTCGCGCTCGAGACTCTTGGTGGGCAGATCGGCGTAGGTGATGGCGTGCTGGGCACCCATCCTGGTAATCACGTCGGTCACGAACGCGGTGATGTCGGTGTGCCCCAGCGCCCGAGCGACGGAAACCCGGTGGTGGCCATCGCGAACGAAGTAGATCTCACCAATCCGCAAGAGGTCGACCGGTGGCATGGCCTCGCCGCGGCGCATGGCCGCCGCGATGTGCTCCCAGCGCGAGCGAACGCGCCCTGTAGTGGGGCGAAATCGGCGATCAAACTCCCGTTGGCGATCAACGGTGCCGACGATGTCGTCCAGGGCGACTACCGCCGATCCCACCCGCTGCTCGCTGACGAAGCCGAGTGCCTCGATGACCTCCTCGTAGGGGAGGATCTGCCGGACATCGTCGGGCTCCCCGCGCAGACGGGCGGCCACTCGGGCCATGGTGGCGCGACGCCGAGCGCGCAAAAAGTCGTGCTGCGCGTCAACACCGGGCATTCCTGTAGAGCGCCGCTCAACCATCGACGCTCGACATTATCGCGGGCGATGAGGTCTACTGAGCGGGCGGTTCTGAAGTCGGGACGGAGTCGGTGCGGGGGGGCGGGCTCGGCGCCGTGGCCGATCCACTGGAGCCGTCACGTCCGAGCAGGCTCTCGCCGTTCTCGGGGTCGAACAGGTGCAGGTGGCCGGTGTTGAACCAGAGCTTGGTCTGGGCGCCCTGCCGGACCTGACTGGCCGCGTCGAGGCGAGAGACGACCTGGTTGCCCTCCTGTTGAGGCAGGTCAGCGGCGCCGGCATCGTGGGCCAGCTCTTCGAGTTCCTGGCTGGAGACCTTCTCGGCTTCGACGGTGAAATAGGCGTAGAACTCCGAGCCCATCGATTCGAGCACCTCGATGTTGGCGTCGAAGGTGATCCCGTGCTGCTGGTCGCCGACCAGCTGAGCGTCCTCGAAATCCTCGGGGCGCAGACCGGCGATGACCCCTTTGCGACCGCCGCCGGGTCCGGACTCCAAGCCCCTCCGCAGGGAGTCGGGCATCGGGATCGTGCCGATGGGAAGCTTGATCTGATCGCCGTCGATCTCGGCGGGCAGGAAGTTCATCGAGGGGCTGCCGATGAACCCGGCCACGAACAGGTTCTTGGGGTGCTGGTAGAGGTCCTCCGGGGTCCCCACCTGCTGCAGCAATCCCGCCCGCATAACGGAGATCCGATCCCCCAGGGTCAGTGCCTCGGTCTGATCGTGGGTGACGTAGATGGTCGTCGTCTCAAGCCGTGACTGGATCCGGCTGATCTCCGTGCGCATCTGCACCCGCAGCTTCGCGTCCAGGTTGGAGAGGGGCTCGTCCATCAGGAACGCCGACGGGTTGCGCACGATCGCCCGTCCCATCGCCACGCGCTGGCGCTGGCCGCCGGACAGGTTGGCCGGCTTGCGGTCCAGGTGCGCCTCGAGGTCGAGGATCTTGGCCGCATCAGAGACCTTCTTGTCGATCTCTTCCTTGGGCGTTTTGGCCAGCTTGAGGGCGAAGCCCATGTTCTCGCGCACCGTCATATGCGGGTAAAGGGCGTAGTTCTGGAACACCATGGCGATGTCCCGGTCCTTGGGCGCCCGATCATTGACCACCTGGCCACCGATCTTCAGCTCCCCGCCAGTGATGTCCTCGAGGCCCGCGACCATCCGCAGCGCCGTCGACTTCCCGCACCCGGACGGGCCGACCAGGATCATGAACTCGCCATCGGCGATGTCCAGGTTCATATCCTTGACGGCCTCAAAGCCGTCTCCGTAACGCTTGGTGATGTGCTCGAGAGAGATCTCGGCCATAGCTTTCTCCTTGACTCCTTATCCCTTGACAGCGCCCGCCGTCAGGCCGGAAACGATCCGGCGCTGGAACAGGAGCACGATGATGACGACGGGAACCGTGACCACGACCGCCGCGGCGGCGATGGTGCCGATCGGCTCGGTGAACTGTGACGCACCCGGGAACGCGGCGATCGCGGCCGGGACGGTCTGGGCGGCACCCGTTGAGGTCAGCGTCGACGCGAACACGAAGTCGTTCCAGCAGAACAGGAAGACGAGGATCGCCGTCGTGAAGATGCCGGGGGCGGCCAGGGGCGCGATCACCTTGAAGAAGGCCTGGGACGGGGTGGCACCATCGACCTGGGCGGCCTGCTCGAGTTCCCACGGGATCTCTCTGAAGAACGAGGAGAGCACAAAGATCGAGAGTGGCAGCGCAAACGTCATGTAGGGGATTATCAGACCCGGCCAGGTGTCGTAGAGGCCGACACTGCGCCAGATGTTGTAGAGCGGGCCGACCAGCGAAATGGGCGGGAACATCGCGATGCCCAACGAGGCGGCGAGGACGATGTTCTTACCCGGGAAGTTCAGCCGGGCGATCGCGTAGGCAGCGAAGCTGGCGATGAACACTGCGATCGTGGTCGAGATGACTGCGATCCCGATGGAGTTGCGCAGCGCGTCGGTGAAGATCGGCTGGGTGAAGATGGCGCTGTAGTTGGCCGTGGTCCACTTCGAAGGGAGGAACGAGCCGTCGGCGATCGTCGTCGGATCCTTGAGGGACAAGGAGATGATCCACAGCACCGGGATCAAGGCGAACACGGCGAGGAGCAGGATCGCTCCCGACCAACTGAGCCGCTTGCTGAACGTAATGCCCATCCTCAGTCGCCTCCCCCAGGAGCCGCAGCGGCGCCAAAGATCTTGATGAATACAAACGCGATGATCGCGACCATCACGAACAGCAGCACGGAAACCGTGGAACCGAGCCCGAGGTTGAGCCGGTTCAGCAGCTGGTTTGAGGCCAGGACCGAGAGGGTCTCGGTGTTATGAGCGCCGTTGTTGAAGATGACGACAGTGTCGTAGATCCGGAACGCGTCGAGGGTGCGGAACAGGAGCGCGACCAGGATGGCCGGCTTCATGAGCGGAATGGTGATCCGCCAGAAGCGCTGCCACGTCGACGCTCCGTCGACCTTCGCCGCCTCGTGGAGCTCATCGGGGACGAGGGACAGGCCGCCCAAGAGCAGCAGGGCCATGAACGGAGTCGTCTTCCAGACCTCGGCCAGGATGATTCCGGCGTAACTGCCGCCCTGGCTGGCCAGCGGATCGCTGTGCAGGCCGAGCAGCTTCGGGATCCACCCCGAGTCCAGCTCAAGGGCATAGCGCCAGGCGTAGGCGGCGACCACGGTAACGATCCCGTAGGGAATCAGCGCGATCGCCCGAACCGCGCCGCGGGCGAAGATGACCCGGTGCATGGCGAGCGCGACCAGCATCCCGATGACCAGCTCAAGCGCCACCGAGATCACCGTGATGAACAACGTGTGCACCACGTCGGCCCACCACAGCGACGAGCCCAAGACTGAGCCGTAGTTGTCAAACCCGATGAACTGGTTGTTCTGGGGAAACCGCAGATCCGCGCGTTGCAGCGAGAGGACGAAGGCATTGATGATCGGATAGACGGTGACCGCGATCATCACGATCACCGCGGGGGCGACCAGCATCCAGCCGAGCTTGCGCTCCGCCCGCGTGCGTTCGCTCAACGCGGGCTTCTTGGACTTCTGGGGGGCCGCAGCGACCGAGCCCGGGGCAGAGACGGCAGACATCAGAGCAGCGCTCCTGAGCTCAGGGCCGCCTTGAGCTCACTGCGCAGCGTGCTCGCGACCGATTTCGGATCGATGGCATTGGGCGGCGAAAGCGCCTTCTGGATCGCGATCGAGACGTCGGCGTAGGCCGGCGTCTGCGGCCGGATCCCGTACACCGCCAGCTGCTTCTTGATCAGGTCCTTGAAGGGGTACGGCTTGGCCAGCGACGGATCGTTGTACAGGGAGGCGATCGTCGGCGGCAGGCCACCCTTGATCGCGTCGACCTTCTGGTTGGCCAAGTCGGTGAGGCACTTGGCGGCCTGGAAGTCGTAGGCGGGGTACTGGGAGTAGCTCGAGACGCCGATATTCGAGCCGCCGATGGTCACCTTGGCCGGGGTTCCGGCGGTGACCGACGGGTAGTAGGTCCAGCCGAAGACCTTGGCCAGCTTCGGGTTGTCGGCCTGGATGGACGGATACACGAACGGATAATTCAGCTCGAAGGCGGCGGTGCCTCCCTCGAAGCCCAGTCGCGCAGCTGTCTCGTCGGAATTGGATAGCCCGGGATCCGCGGCCACTGAGTTGGCCAGGTCGTGAATGATCGTGGCCGCCTTGACCGCGGTCGGGCCGATGGCCACCGTGCGGGGGCCCTTGAGGATCTGGCCGCCGGCGGAGTCGACCAGGGAGTTGAACCACACCGTCAGGCCCTCGTACTGCTTGCCCTGCACTTCGATCAGGTGCGGCTTGCCCTGCTTGGCCAGCTGGATGGCGTCCTGAAGCATCTGGGCCCAGGTCGTGGGTGGATGCGGCACCAGGTCCTTGCGATACCAGAGCAGCTGGGTGTTGGAGTTGTCGGGGATCCCGTAGACCTTGCCCTGCCACGTGGCGGTGGCCACCGGTCCGGGCAGGATGCCGCTGGTGGCCGCCGTTCGGTTGGCGCCCTTCCACTCCCTGATCCAACCGGCCCCGGCGAACTCCGGCGTGTAGGTCACGTCCATGCCGATGAGGTCGATGGAGCTGTCGTGGGCGGCGAGGCGCCGCACCAGCTCCTGACGCTGCCCGTCGGCGTCAGTGGGCAGCACGCTGAGAGCGATCGAGTACTTGCCACCGGAGGCCTGAGAGCAGACCTTTGCCGCATGAGCGAAGGAGCCCGACGGCTCGGGGAAGATGTACCAGCTGAGCGTCGGAGGCCCGCTTGAGCCTCCACAGGCCGCCAGCACAAGCGCGGCCACCATCGCAGCTAAACCAACGAGCCCTGACTTCGTGAGCGCGCTCACGGCACCTCCGTGTCTCTCTCCCACTGCTGCCGGCAGCCTACCCCAGGGGGCACAATTCACAAACCTTTGGATGCGAGATCTCGTTCGCCCGGTGGCCGAAGCGATGTCCGTTCTGGCCCGGGAGGGTCGCCACCCAGCCGCCGTGGGCGGGGATGGTGTCCAGGTCGGCACCGTCGCCGGGACGGGCCTCCAGGACGAGCGTTCCGGCCGTGGGCGCCGGTTGCGCAGTGTCGCCGAGGTTGACCGCGACGAGGTGCCCGCCGCGTCTCAACACGATGGTGCCGTCGGGCGATTCGAGGGGCTCACCCGGGTCGCTCCCAAGCTCAGCTCGCAGCGCGATGGCGTCGTGGCCCAGGGTGAGCGTCGACGCAGGATCTTCGCTCTGGTCAGCGACGCTGGGGGGAAGCGGTCTGGTGGCGGAGAGCCATGGCTCTCCGGCGCTGAATCCGCCGTTGGGTGATCCGTTCCAGCGCATCGGGATCCGGAAGCCGTCGCGGCCGTTGCGGTCCTGAGCCGGGCCGGCGGCCTCGGCATCTGTATAGCCGAGCTCGTCGCCCTGGAACAGGAACACCGGCCCGGGCAGGGTGAGCAGCAGCAGCGCGCTGGCTCGCGCGTTCTCGGCCCCCGCCCGCGTGGCCAGACGGCTGAAGTCATGGTTGGAGAGGACCCAGCCCTGGCCGCCGGCCTCGATCCCCGCGGCGATGGCCGCCCGCAGGGCGCCGGGATCACTGGCGGCGAACAGGGCCTCGAAGCTGAACACGACGTCGAGCGACTCGAGATATCGGGGGGTGTCCGCGATCGGCAGGTAGACCTCGCCGACCAGCAGGGCATCGCCGACCGCTTGGCGGATCGCGCTCAGCGCTACGCCGACGTCGGGCGCGTTGCGCGAGTGGATGTGGTCGAGCTCGGCGTCCGTCGGGTCAGCGGGGAGGGCAGGCGGTTGGGCGGCCGGCGGGTCATCCCGGAGCTCCGGGTCCTTCATCAGCCGATCGAGGGCGTCAAGTCGGAAGCCGTCAACCCCCCGCTCGACCCAGAAGCGCAGAGCGGCCGTCATCTGTTCTACGACCTCCGGATTGCGCCAGTTGAGATCAGCCTGCTCGGGAAAGAACGAGTGCAGGTAATAGCGCCCGGTCAGCTCATCCAGGCCCCAGGACGTTCCGCCGAAAGCCGCGCGCCAGTTGTTGGCCGGAGCGTCAGCCCACACGTAGTAGTCAGGATGCTCTCGAAACCAGGGATGCTCGGTCGAGGTATGGCAGGGCACGAAGTCGAGCAGCACCTTGAGCCCAAGGCCATGGGCGGTGCCGATCAGCTCGTCGAGGTCGGCGAGCGTGCCGAAGCTCTCATCGACAGCCTGAAAATCGCTGACGTCGTAGCCGAAGTCGGCGTTCGGCGACGGGTAGACCGGCGAGAGCCAGACCGCCGCCGCACCCAGTCCGGCGATGTACTCGAGCCGCTCGATCACCCCGCGCAGGTCACCGACGCCGTCGCCGTCGGAGTCCTGAAAAGACCGGATGTAGACCTGGTAGATGACTGCGTTGTCCCACCACATGGCCGGATGAGGCTAGCGGCCCGGTTGGGCACCGGGCTCCAGGGCGCAGAGGTCCCAGTCAAAGGGTCGCGGGAGCCGGTTCAGACGCCGGTCATTCTGTGCCCAGTCCCGATGCAGATGGCGCCCGATGACCACCGCGGCGACGACGGCAGCCCCAGCGTGTTTGAGCGCTGCCGCCGCGCTCCGGGCACTTGCTCCCGTGGTCCAGGTGTCGTCGATGAGCAGCACGCTCTGGCCGTTCAGCTCATGGGTTGAGGCGAACTTGCTCGTGCTGAATTCGCGCGGTGGCAGGTCGGCCGCGGAGCGCTCCAGCAGCCGGCAGTAGCGCTCCCGCGTGGGCCCGATAAGGGTCTTCAGCATGTGTCGCAGGGGGTGCTGCTGGTCACGGTCGGGGCTTCCCGAGGGCACCGCGGTGACAAGTTGAAAACCGCTCGTCTGCGCCGCACGGGCCAGGCAGGCCTCATGCGTGGCCAGGTAGCGCCAGAGCACAGCCGCGAGCTCAGACTGGAACCGACGGGCCACCGGGGCGGGCTGGCGCTTGTATGCAGCCAGTGCATGGTGAAGCTGCTCGTGGGCGACGCTGTACGAAATCGGTGCTGCGGCATCGAGCCACCCGCCGTTGCGAGCGCAGCGATAGCAGCGAGTCGAGTCGGTCTCGACTAGGTCAAAGCACGAGTCGCAGACTCCGGGGCCGGGCCGTGGGCCGAGCATGAAATTGCCGTACAGCGAGGTCAGCTCGGAGACCGTTGGCATGTCTGGGCCGTCTAGGCGGTGAGCGCGGTGGGGTCCCGCAAAGACTCGAGCGTCGCCGCCACCTCTTCGGCGGTCGAGAACGAGCTCACGCCGGGCTGTGCAGCGAGCTCGCGGGCCCAGCCCTGGTCGAGGAGCTCCCGGGCGAGGAACACGGGCCGGCCGTGGGCGAGGGCCTGGCGGGCCTGAATCCGAGCCCCGCTGCGCTGTGTGGCCTCGATGATCACCGTCCCGGCGGCGAGTCCCGACATCACCGCATTGCGTTGCGGGAAGGTCTCCCGGCTGGCTTCCGACTCGGGCCAGAACTGCGAGACGACCGCGCCCGTGGCGGCGATCTGATGTTGCAGATCCCGGTTCTCGGGCGGATACGCGTGGTGGTGTCCTGTGCCGATGACGGCGATGGTTCTGCCGCGAGTGGCCAGGGTCGCCGTGTGCGCAGCGGTGTCGATCCCCGTGGCCAGCCCCGAGACGATCGTGTAGCCAAGGCGCGAGAGCTCGGCAGCGCATCGCCCGGCACGGTCAAGGCCCTCGGTGGTGGCGCGCCGTGACCCGATGATCGCCACCGAGCGGACATCACCGGGATCGAGAGGTCCGGCGAGAAAGATCAACGCCGGCCGGTCGTGCACCGCACGCAGGTTGTCCGGGTAGTCGGCGTCGAGGACGGTAAGCACTCGTAGGCCCTCGTGCTGCCAGCGCTCGACCTCGGTGGACGCGGGCTGCATGAGCTGGGCCGCATCGGCGGTCTCGAAGAGACTGGCCTGACCGTCCTCAGCGGTGGTCAGCTCTTCCTCGAGCAGGTCGAGCGGTGCCCGACCCGCTTCGAGCAGTTCGGCGTAGACGTGGCTCGGGCGTCGGCCGTGCCGCAGCAGGGCGACGACGGCCGCGATCTCGCTCAGGCGGGCGTAGTCCCCGATGGGTCGTGCGCCGGAGTGGCCGAGTGCTCTGACGCCGGCTGCTGCTGAGTGGGCGGGTTCGCTGACTCGGCCGGGTGGTCTGCAGGCGCCGGGGCATCGGCAGGGGCGGGTGCCGGAGCGTGGGTGGCCGCCGGCGGTGGCTCGGGGTGGGAGATCTCGGCGGGCATCGCGGGCTGCGGGGCCTCGGGCGCTTCTGGCAAGGCGGCCGGGGCCGCTTGCGCGGCGCTCGCCGGCGAATCCCGAGTGTCGTCCTCGGGCAGCGCGTAGTGCCCGGGCCGGCCCGGACGCTCGTCGTCTTGTTCGCCGCTGATCGCCGAGCGGAAGTCCCGCAGCCCATTGCCGAGCGTGCGTGCGACCTCGGGCAGGCGCTTCGGGCCGAGCACGAGAAGCGCCACGACGAGGATGAACAGCAGGTGGGTGGGCTGGAGAATGTCGGTGACCACTACTAGGACAGGGTACCTGTCCCGGCCCTCGGCGTAGCGGCGTGGAGCTCATCGGCTCGGTCACGGCCGGGAGGTGCGGCGCCCAGCACGCGGATGGCCGCCAACGAGGACCGCGATTCGCCGGCTGCTGGCCGGCGCATAGGGATAGTCACCCATCGGTAGCGAGGCGATCTGAAACCAGTAGGACCGGCGCACGCTGGGATCGCCGACGCCGAACGTGTAGGCGGTGGTGAAGCGCCCCGATCCCGCCACGTGTTCGTGCACCCCGTAGGTGGTGAAGCTCTTGCCGAGTCCGATCCTCAACCGCACGAGCGCGCCCCCCGGGGGTAGGTAGCCACCCTCGAGTTGGCCGGTGAGCCTAACCGTCCCGCCCCATGCCACCTGCCGAGGCGTGATCCGGAGCAGGGCTACCTTGGCCGGAACGACCATGTTGACCGGAGCGGCATACGAGCCCTCGGTGGTCGGGCCCCCGGCATAGACCGCGGTTGTCGAGCGGGACGGCCCGGGGGCAAGGCGGGCGCTCCAGCCGCCGTTAGCGCCGGTGCGAACGACCGCGACCAGGGTGTAGCTGCCGCGCCCATCATCGGGGGCGGAGAGAACATCCACAGTCTGGCCGCCAAGGGCCACTCCGTCGGTGGTGCCGAGCCAGCCGCTCACTGTCGCGGCGTGGCCGTGCCGGATGAACTTGCGTCCGCTGCTCACGGTGTGGGGGCGAAGGACGACGCGAACTAGCTTGTGCTCTTTTATCCGGACCCGGCGCCCGTTGTGCTGGCGGGTCACCCAGATGGTCACCCGCTCGCGCCGGGTGCGGACCTGGCAGCGCCGGACGCGGACCCTCTTGGCGTGCGCGGCTCGGCGCACACGGACCCAGTGGCCGTTTCGCCGCACGCGAACCCAGCGCGCTGGGACGGTGATCCGCTCGACGCTGCGCCGGCAGCGCAGGCCGTCGACGAGGTTCGTGAACGCCAACGCGGTCACCGTCGGCTGCCCGATCTTGACCGAGAAGGTGGCCGGCGCGGACATGGCGCGCTGGCCGTTCATGTCAACGGCGTTGCTCTGCGCCTGGCACTGGACCTTGTGCTCTCCCACGCCCGAGACCGGCACCACCGCGGTTCGCTCCTGATACCACGATCCTGGGATGTCATCGGCATGGCATTCGATGCCGGCCACGCCCGAGGGCCCGGCGTGAGCGGTCGCGGTGACGTACTGAGTGCC
>JBDTEE010000241.1:0-3904 GCA_039922645.1 Solirubrobacteraceae bacterium
GATCGCGCTCAGTGGTGCTGGATTCCGTCATCGGGTCTCCTTCGTTGTCAGCCGGATACGAACGTCCGGGTACAACAGCTCCTACGGAGGCATCCACTGGCTGGATCACGCGAGCATCGAATGACTGGTCGTGCGTTTGACCGCGGCACGGCGCTGCCGCGCTGAGTTCGGGCTGGGCGAGACCGCTTTGCGAGCCGTCAGGTACTACCGCCGGGACCCACCCAGGCCCTCCGGTCGGGGAACGCGGCGCTCCCGAACGCGCTCAGCCAGCAAGCGGCGTAGCGGGAAACCGCACGCCGAAGCGCTCAATGAGGTCGGGGACGCTTTGAGGGTCGCCCATCGACGGCTCCGGTTGGCGAGTTCCCATCCCGGTTACTCGCTGCCGCGTGAGTCCATCCACGCGCACTAGGCTGATCGCATGTCCGACGAACTCAACGTCTTCGAGACGACCACCTGGGAGCGAGAGATGGGCCCGGCCCGCGGAACGCGGCTTGGCCCAGGCGCCGGAGCGAAGGAGTTGGGGTGCTCGCTCTACGAGGTGGACCCGGGCGCCCAAGCCGTTCCCTACCACGCCCACCATGCCAACGAGGAGCTGCTGATCGTGATCGACGGCGAGCTTGAGCTGCGCGGCCCCGACACCGTGCGCACGGTGTCGAAGGGGACGGTCATGGGCTTTCCCCCCGGACCGGCCGGCGCGCATCGGCTGCGCAACGTGTCCGACGCACCAGCCAGGTATCTGGTCGTCTCGACGATGCGCTTTCCGGAGATCGCCGAACAGCTCGATACCGGCACGATCCTCGCCATGAGGGGGCCCGGCGACGGCTGGGCCTTCCCCGCCGGCAGCGACGGGGATTACCTCGCTCTGACCATCGAAGCCATCAGGGCTGATCCCGGCCCCTGAGCCCGGCCGTCCACCGCTGACGAAGAATCTCGGCGGCAAGCCCCGCCAGCGCCAAGATGCCGCCGATAAGAAGCCACGGCCACGGATCCGGGTGCTGATCACACCCGGCCGATGTCAACGTGCGGTAGCACGTCGTGCGTGGCCCGTCGCGCTGAACACAGCCGACGAACAACAGGGGCAGACCGGCCCCGGTCAGGAGCCCAAAGGCTGACCTTCGTCCTGCCTCGCTCAGAGCCAGTGCGCCACCGAGAAGCAGGGCCGGACCCGCAGCCAAGGGCCCGATGTCAAGGGAAAGCATGGCGAGCGCACCAGCCCCGACCCATCCCCAAAAGCCGGCGCAGGTGGTTACGTACCGGGCTCGAGGCGCCTGCGCTGACGCTGTCATGGCCGCCCGGCGAAGTGACGCTTCAGCTCGTTGGCGTACGAGCGCCCGAGGGTGGCATGGTGCTCTCCCAGCCATTGACTGAAGGCAATGCGCCCGCGCGGCGCCTCGTGCGAGACCAGTAGCCCCGCCATCAGACCCTTGATCTCATCCGAGGTCAGGACGACATCGCCGACCAGCATCCCGAGAGCCCGGGCAGCGGCGCTCATGAGAGCGGGCGGCACCGGGATCACCGGTGCGTGGGCGCTGACGGCGCCACGCACCAGAGCGACGAGCTCCCCGAAGGACATCTGCTCGGGGCCGGCGGCGTCGGCGATCAGATCCTCGTCGGCCTGCGCCAGCTCGACGCAGATCCGGGCCAGGTCCTCGACATGCACCGGCTGCACGCCGTAGGTGCCCCGTCCCGGTATCGCGAACGCGGGCAGGTGCCGCAGGATCCAGGCGATGTTGTTGACCAGCACATCCCGCTCACCGCCGAACAGACAGGTCGGCCTGACGATCGCGTAGCCCACACCGGACTGCGCCAGCGCTTGCTCCACCACGGCTTTGCCGCGGAAATACGGCAGCCCGGACTCGATTGACGGGTTGGTGATGCTCACGTGGACGATCCGCGCTACGCCTGCCCGCTTGGCGGCGAAGAACAGCATCCGCGAGTTCTCGATCGCGTTGGCGAAGCTCGTCTGCCCGCGGTCAAACCTGACCCAGTAGGTGTTGTACAGCGTGCTCACCCCCTCGAGGCTGCGCGCCAGGGCGGCCGGATCATCGAACCGGTAGGCGAGCGTCTCGACATGCTCCCGCAGCGGATGGCGGCGGTCCGGATGAAAGGTCAACGTCCTGACCCCCCGGCCCGAATCCAGCAGTTTCTGGGCGATGTGGCTGCCCGAGTAGCTGAACGCTCCGGTGACCAGGTCGGTGGAGACGCTTTGGCTCATGCGGGCCCCGCGCCAGGCTGTGGCAGGAAGGTGTCGGTGATGTCGGCCAGCTGCGTGACCAGATTGAGCAGGGCCTCGGCGCGGGAGCGATCCTGCTTGAGGTGGCTGAGCATGTCGACTCCGAAGTAGGCCGCGACGATCCCAAACGCGACCTCCCTCGCAGGCAGCAAAGCCCGCAGCGGCGGATCATTCAGGAGCTGCTCGATCTTGCCCGCGATCATCTCAATCCACGGCTCGATCCGGCTGGCGACCGCCGTCCCGAGCGCTGGATCAGAAACCCCGCCGGCCACCATCTCTCCCAGTGCCGTGACGTAGCCGCGGCGGAGGTCATCGTCATAGATCTGCCGGGCCAGGCGAGCCAATTCCGTGGCTGAGACTGCCGCCTCGATCTGCGGCCCGTACTCCTGCATGCGGCGCTCGCTGATGAGGTCAAAAGCCACCAGGAGCAAAGACTGGACACTTCCGAAGTGGTAGAAGATCAGCGCCTGGTTAAAGCCCCCCTGGTGCGCGATCACGCGCGCACTCGCCCCAGCAAACCCCACCGTCTTCAGCGTCTCAAGCGCCGCCTCGGCGATCTGGAGCTTCGTCCCGGTCAGGCCGGTCAGTTCGTCGTCCGGGCTCGTCATAGCGCATAATTTAGCACCCGCTCAAAGCGGTCGCTCAATTATCGGATCGGGGGCATGCGATTCGTGACAAATCCACGCGCGGGTGCTGGATTTTCCCGATAGCGCACGCTCCATCCCGCCTTTGTGGCAAATCGGCTCAGCCGTGCCGGATTTGTCCGCTTTTGCATGCTCAGCCACAGGCATTTCTCGGAAAACTGTGCCGCCGCATTCAACTTTTCCGGATTAAGCCGCCTCAGCCCGACGTTTTCGGAAAACTCAACCGCCCAGCACCAGTTTTCCGAATCCTGCACGGCGACCAGAGCCTGTCTCCCCTGCCCAGCTTGCCGTTTTACCCCCCGCGAGATGGGGCGCCGTCTAGATCATCCCCGGGGCGGGTCGCATCACTCCCACGGCCTGGTCCATCGGTTCAGAGATGGGACGGCCCGCCCTCTCCGCGCAGGGCCTTTGGCAGCGGCGACGAAGCTGCGGGCATGCCAGAGGCATGGGTCTATCTCTTGCGCTGCCATGACGGGTCCCTGTACACCGGGTGGACCGTTGATCTCGAGCGTCGTTTGGCGCGCCACCGTGCCGGTACCGCCAGCCGCTACACGGCGAGCCGCCTGCCGGTCGAGCTTGAACTGGCCATGGCCATGCCCACCCGTACGGCCGCCCGGCGCGAGGAGGCACGCATCAAACGCCTTCCGCGAGCCGCGAAGCTCGCGCTTCGGTTCACTCAGACGAGCCTTCCGCCTCCCTCGTAGCCGCACTCCCGTCGGAGGCCACAAAGCGCTGGACGAACTGCAGGCACATGTCGGCGACCTCGCGCCAGCCGCTATCGATCGTCAGCGAGTGTCCCCGTCCCGGGATCTCGATGATCGCGAGCGAAGAGACCGCGGATGCGAAGCGGCGGACGGGCCTCGAACCCGCGACCTCAAGCTTGGGAAGCTTGCGCTCTACCAACTGAGCTACCACCGCGCTGGCGGCCATTCTAAGCGTCGGGAGTCGCCGCGGCGCCCCGACGCCCTGGACTTCGAAGGCGCCTAGGAGCGTGGGTCAGTAACCGGCGGTCTGTCCGGGTCGATTA
>JBDTEE010000242.1:0-27802 GCA_039922645.1 Solirubrobacteraceae bacterium
GGGCGGGTTGCCCATCGGCGCTCTGATCACCGGGCCCGACCTGGCCGATGTCCTGCAGCCCGGTGATCACGGATCGACATTCGCGGGCGGCCCGTTGGTCTCGGCCGCCGCCCTCGTGGCCCTGGAGATCTGCTCTGAGCCGGAGCTCCTGGACCAGGTGCGGACTCTGGGGGAGCGGCTGCGAGCCGGGCTGGCCGAGCTCCCGGGCGTCGCCACCGTGCGCGGCCGGGGACTGATGATCGGCCTCGACCTGGTCGACGGTCTTTCAGCACCCCAGATCGCTTCGCGGGCGCTGCTCGAGCAGCGTCTGGTCCTGAACGCCACGGGACCGTCGACGCTTCGTCTTGAGCCGCCGCTGATCGTCACCGAGGCCGAGGTCGACGAGGCCCGGTCTCGGCTTGGCGAGCTGCTGCGATGAGCGCGAGTCCCCCCAAGGCCAAGATCCGGATCGCGATGGCTCCTGAGCAGCGCTCCGACGCTGCCGCCGCCGCGGTGCTCCGGGGGCTGCTCGAGGTGATCCTGGCCAACCGCGAGGGCGCGCTGGTGGGGCGGGACCCGGAGCATTTGCATCAGCTGCGGATCTCCGTACGGCGCTCACGCACCGTGCAGCGCCAGCTGGCCGGAGTATTCCCTCCGCTGGAGCTGCGTGGCTTTCGGAGCGAGTTTCGCTGGCTTCAGCGGGCCACCGGAGAGGCCCGGGACCTGGACGTGCACGTGGCCGACTTCGCTTCCCTGCGCGCCCTGCTGCCCGAGTCTGTGCAGCCGGACCTCGGCCCGCTGCGGCTGGTTCTCGAGCACTGGCGTCTGGCTGCTCACGGCCAGTTGATCAGCGTCCTGCGCTCACGCCGGACCGAGGATCTGCTCGGTGACTGGGAGATGCTGCTCGAATCCCTGGTGGAGCTTCCCACCGCCGATCGGGGGCGAGCCACGCGTCCGATCGGTGAGCTCTCCGCGCATCGCGTCCGGCGCGTGTACAAGCGGTTGCTCAAGATGGCGGAAGCGATCTCGGATACAAGTTCGGCCAGCGCCGTGCATGAGCTGCGCAAGAAGGGCAAGGAGCTCCGCTACCTGCTTGACCTATTCGCCGTGCCGCTGCACTCGGCGGATTCGCTGGCTCCTCTGATCAGGCCGCTGAAGGAGCTTCAGGAGGTGCTCGGCCGCCATCAGGATCGCGAGGTTCAGATCGCCATGCTGCGGGGCGTCGCCGGCGAGGTGGCCGGCTTGACCCGGGGCCCCCAGGCGGTCCTGGCCATGGGCATGCTGATCGATCGCCTCGAGAATGACGCCCGAGCGGCCCGCTCAGAGCTGGCCGGCCCCATGGCTGAGCTAGGAGCAGGCGAACAGCGCCGGCTGGTCAGAGACACCTTCGCCCACCACTAGTCAATACCCTTGCCCCTCAGCTCATGAGCGACCCGACCCAGCAACTCAGCGCCTCCTACCTGGCCGACCCGGACTCGGTCGGCCGAGTGCTGCTGCTCTACAGCGGTGGCCTCGACACCAGCGTGATGCTGAAGTGGATTCAGGATCAGTACGACGCCGAGGTGGTCGCCCTGACCGTCAACCTCGGTCAGCCGGGCGAGGACTACGAGGTGGTCAAGGCCAAGGCGCTGCAGATCGGCGCGGTGGAGGCGCATGTCATCGACGCCCGTGAGGAGTTCGCGCGCGGGTACGTGCTGCCGGCGATCAAGGCCAACGCGATCTACGGGCTCGGCTATCCGCTCTTCACCGCCCTCGGCCGGCCGCTGATCGCCAAGCTGGCCGTCGAGTACGCCTTGCGAACCGGCTGCGACACCGTTGCCCACGGCTGCACCGGGAAGGGCAATGACCAGGTGCGCATCGAGGCCACGGTGGCCACCTTGGCGCCCGAGCTCAAGGTCATCGCCCCCGTCCGCACCTGGCGCATGGGCCGCGATGAGGAGGCGGCTTACGCCCGCCAACACGGGATTCCCGTCAAGGGAGGATCTGAGGTGGCTCCCTACTCGATCGATGACAACCTCTGGGGTCGCTCCAGCGAGGGGCGCTGGATCGAGGATCTTGAGCATGCTCCCGACGACGACGTCTTCCAGCTTGTCACCCGGCCCGAGCTGGCCCCCGACGAGCCCGAGGTGGTTGAGCTGGAGTTCGAGCGCGGGGTGCCGGTGGCCCTGAACGGCGAGCGGCTCGATCCGGTGGCCCTGATCGAGCGGGCGGGCGAGATCGGCGCCCGCCACGGCGTGGGCATCGTCGACCACATCGAGGACCGCATCGTCGGCCTCAAGGTCCGCGACATCTACGAGGTACCCGCCGCGGCGATCATCCTGCTGGCCCACCAGGAGCTTGAGAAGCTGGTGGGCACGATTCACCAGAACCAGCTCAAGCCGACCCTGGACCAGCGCTGGGCCTATCTGGTCTACGCTGGCCTGTGGTGGGAGCCCCTGCGGGCCGACCTCGACAGCTACATGGATGCCGCCAATGCGCTGGTCAGCGGCAAGATCGGTCTCAAGCTCTTCAAGGGCTCGGTGCGGGTGATCACCCGCTCCTCACCCCACGCGGTGTATGACGCCCAGCTGGCCACCTTCTCGGAGTCGGGTGGCCTTTTCTCGCAGGCTGCCTCTCCCGGCTTCATCGAGCTCTGGTCACTCCAGTCGCGGATGGCCTGGCAGATCCGCCACGGCAGTGGCGAGTAGCGCCCCGCCTCGGGACGCCAGCGGGCCCACATCGCGCATAGCCCCGCGCAGGACGGGTAGCATCGAGGTATGGGTTACAAAGTTCTCGGCTTTCTCGTCTGGCAGGGCGGAAAGTGGTACGTGCGCCGGCGAGTGTCCGGTACACGGGCCAAGTTGGCCATGGCCGGCGTCTCGGCCGCCGTGGTCGCCGGGGTCCTGGTCGCTGGCCGGCAGGCCGCGGCCAACTCTGACTAGACCTGCTCAGACCTACAGGATTCTTAGCACCGGCCTTGAAGATGCTGGGGCGGCCGGGTCGCGTTTATCGGAACGGCTGCGCGCCCTCGTATGACTGATTTTCTGTCCGCTGACCCTCCTCTCGAGATCGACCGCGTCCACGGCTCGCGTCCATCGGCTGGGGAGATCCGCCTGGTCCTCAGCGGGAGTTGGCGGGGCGATGTCGCCGATCCCGGCGATGAGCCATTGCTTGTCGTCCAGTTGGAGGGTCGCCGGCACCGCTTTCCGGCCGAACATGACCAGCGGGCCGCCGAGGTTCCGGTCGGCCGGTGGCGGGCCACGTTCGCGGTTCCGGATTGGGCCGAGCCCCGCCACGAGGGTCAAGCCGCGGTCTGGATCGGCAACTCGGTCGTTCCGGTTCCGCCTCTGCATGGTCCGCACCATGCGCCTCCCACTCGGCGTGGCGCCATGCCGGCGCCCGAGGTGAGCCGTCCGCCGTTTCCGCGGACCGAGCCTGGATCTGAAGTTGAGGCTGAGGTACGTCAGCTTGAGCCTCTAGTCGAGGATCAGGATCGAACCAGTACAGGTGAACCGAGCGAGGCCGTGCCCGACCGATTGGAGTCGATCGTGCCTCTCGAGGAGACGCCTCGCTCAGGGCCGCTGGCAGACCTGCTCCTGAAGGAGACGGTCGGCGCCCTGCACGCTGAGCTTGAGGTTCGCACCGCCGAGGCCACCCGGCTGCGCGCTGCGCTCGGTGATGCGCGCTCCGAGCTCGAAGCTCGACTGGCCACACAGTCAGGGCTTGAGGGCACGCTGGCTGAGCTTGGGATCGAGGTCAAACGCCTGATGACCGCAGTCGAGGACCAGCGATCCGAGATCGATGCCCAGACGCGCGAGCTCGCAGGCGTACGCGCGGAGCTGAGTGAGGCCCTGGCGGCAACGGGCGCTCGCGATGACGAGTTACGTCGGGCCCACGCGGAAGCCGATCTCGCGCGGTCCCGAGCTGAGCAGCGGACCGCGGAGAGCATTGCACTGCGCGAGGAGCTGGCGGCCAGCCAGGTCGCTCGAGAGGCCGCCCTGACCGAGGTGGTAGCCCTTCAGGGCGAGCTGAGCCGGGTCGGGGGCGAGCTGGCGGTGACGCGGGAGCGGGTGAGCAGTGAGTCCGGAGACCTGGGCGAGGCCAATCGCCTGCTGGCCGATGCACGAGCTCTGACCGAGGAGTTGCGCCGCGAGCGCGATGGCGGCTGAGCGGCGGTCCGGCGGTCCCGCGCCTCGCGCGCGCAGGCCCGTATCCGTCCGCTCCGGGAAATACCTTCGAACGCGATGAACGAACCGCCGGGAGTTAGGTCCGTACTGGGCATCGAGGCGGTTGAGTGGGTCGCCGAGGGCGGAGAGAACATAATCATCCGCGTGACCGGGCGCTGGCGCCGCCGGCGTCCGGCCTGGAGTGCGCAGCCCACCCTGGTCATCGAGGCCACCGGACGGCGCTACCGCTTCCCGGCTACCGCGGAGCCGCCCAGCCTGTCCGGCGCGGGGCCAGGGACGTGGCGAATCAGCTTCTCCGTTCCGGCCGCACTCGCGCCCGAGCTCAGCGGCCGGTCCTGGTTGCAGTTCGGCGCCGTCATCGTCCCCCTTCCCACCGCGGTCCACCCGCCAGGACCGGAATCGGACGAGGACGAGATGGCCTCGACCGCGCCGCCCGCCGATCTTCCACCTCCTCGGGCAGACCTGCAGCTCGCGGCAGGTGTCGAGCCAGAAGCGGCCGTCGCTCCAGCCGACGCCGCGGTTGAGCTCGTGGCCGGGCTGGAGGCCTCGCTGCGCGAAGCACGCACCGAGTCAGAGCGCCTCGCTGCCGTCCTAGCCGACCAGCAGCTGGCCCGCCGGGCGGCGGAGCAGGGTGCCCAGGCCGAGAGGATGCTGCGCACCGACCTGGGGCGCCAGCTGAACGAGGCCCGGCAGCACATCAAAGCGACCGAGGGGGCGGCCGTGGCCGCCGAGACCGCACGTGCCCAGGCCGAGGTCAAGCTGGCCGAGCTGGTGCGAGAACACGCGCGCGAGCGCGAGCGCGGACCCGGCGTGGGTGCGCCCCCACCGGCTGCCCAGCTGCGCCGTCTGACGCTCGAGCAGGACCTGGTCGCCCGCCGAGGACCGGCGACCCGGATCCCGCACGAGCCCGTCGCCCTGTCCGCGGCCATCCTGCCCCCGGCGCCGCTTGAGCCCGTGCGGGGCTCCGCCCCGGGAGGGTCCGACTCGGATCGTCTGATGGTGGACGCTTTGCACCGCGAGCTTTCGGCGCGGGCCCTGGCCGAGACCGGGATGCGGGCGCGGCTGATCGAGGCCGAGGCGCGGCTGGCCGCGCGCGACGTCCTGGCCCAGCGGACGGGCACCGTTCTGCGGGCCCTTCGCGACGAACTGGATGAGCTCCGGGCCGAGCTCGCCCGCGAGCGGGCTGGGCGCCAAGCCGCCGAAGCGGAGGCCGAGCGGTTGCGCTCCGATCTGGGCGGCGCTCGCACCCGCACACAGGAAGCCCACCGGGCGATCGCTGAGGTGCGGGGGACGCTTGAGGCGCTGCGGGGGCCAGGCGGCGATCCGCAGGCCGGTCAGGAGCCGGCCGCGCCGACCGGAATGGCCGGAGGTCTTGAGCCCGAGCGCCTGAGCGCTGCGCTCTCGCGCCTGCGCGAGCAGATCGCTCCCCAGGAGAATCCGGTTGGTCCGGATGCCCCTAGTGCCCCGGGTGGTCCCGGGCGGTCGAGTGCCACCGGCGGCTCGGGTGGCCAACACGCCCCCGGTGGTCCGGGGCGTTCGAATGTCACCGGTGGCTCGGGTAGCCCGGCGCCGAGCGCCCCGGCTCCCGCGCCGAGCGCCCCGGCTCCGCCCCCGCCGGCTGACCCCGGCCGGATCACGGTCGGGCGCCCATGGTTGCGCCACGCCTTCCGCTCGATGGCCCGCTCCGCGCCCGAGCGCGCGGGGCACCTGATCCTCGACCTGCTCCCCGCCCAGCGGGCCGTCGTTGCCGAGCCGATCGCCTACGACCTCGAGCTCGGTCCTCCACACGGATGCCTTCAGGTCACGGTCCGAGGGAGAAGCGCCGAGATCATCCCCGCCGACGCTCCGCGCGGCCTGGGCGAAGTTGACTTCCGCTTCACGGGTGAGCCCGCGGACCTGGGCCGCCTGATCCGGGCCGGACGGCTGCGCCGCCGCTTCGGGCGCCATGTCGGCCGGGTGCAGGGGCGGCGCAGTGCTCTGGCCGCGCTCGACGCGCTGGTGGGTACGCAGCTCGGCCTCGGGGCACTCTCGGCCAGTGGCGTCCGGCTCGATCCGCGGACCGCGCTGGATCTCCTGGCCAAGCTCATTCCGGCCGCCTGGGCCGAACCCGAGCGTTTCACCCTGGCCTACGTGTCGCCCGGGCGCGGGACGGTGTACCTGCTCGTTGATGGCCACCAGCCGATTCAGGTCGGCGAGTCCGCTCCGCGGGCATCGGTGGCCACCACCATCACCGGGCCAGCGGGCACCCTGGAACTGGTGCTGCTCCACGAACCGTCGGCCGTTTCGGCGGTCAGCGGCGATGGATGGCCCGTGACCCTCCTGCGGGAATGGGTCAAGCGGGCGCAGACCGGCTGAGCGCTCTGCGCACAGAGCGGATGAAACCGCTCCGGTCACCCTGTCGAGGGCCCACATCGTCCGCCCCGGCACCTAATCTTGTCTCCCGTGGTCGCCGTCCCGCCGTCGTGGCGGACGCACGTTCACGCGCTCCTCTGGCCCGCTGAGGCACCGAGCTCCATTCCATGACGCCCACCTGCGCACATCTCCACGTCCACTCCGAGTATTCACTGCTCGATGGGGCGTGCAAGATCGATGCGCTGGCGGCGCGCGCGGCGGCCTTCGATCAACCTGCGCTCGGTCTGACCGACCACGGGGTGATGAACGGGGCCGTGGAGCTCTATACCGCCTGCCGCAAGCACGACATCAAGCCGATCATCGGCTGCGAGGTCTACGTGGTCGAGGACCATGCCCGGCGGGCGCCGGGGCGGCTCGAGCGCTTTCACCTGACTCTGCTGGCCGCCAACGGGACGGGCTACCGCAATCTGGTCAAGCTGTCCTCGGCCGGCTTTCTGGACGGGTACCAGCGGGGTAAGCCGGCCATCGACATGGAGCAGCTGGCCGCCCACGCCGAGGGCGTGATAGCTCTCACCGGCTGTCTGCAGAGTCGTTTCTGCCAGTACCTGGCCGACGGGCGGGTGGCGGAGGCTCGGGGCCACGCTGACGAGTTGATGAGCGCCTTCGACGACGGCAATGTGTACTTCGAGGTGCAGAAGAACGGCCTGGCCATCCAGGACCACTGCAACGAGGAGATCGTGCGCATCGCGAAGGAGGTTGGCCGGCCGTTGGTCGGAACCGGCGACGTGCACTACCTGCGCCGCGAGGACTATCACCACCATGCGGCCCTGCTCTGCGTGCAGACCAAGTCCACGCTCAGTCAGCCCAAGATCAGCTTCGACACCAACGAGTTCTATCTGCGCTCCAGCGACGAGATGGCCGAATCGTTCGCCGAATGGCCGGAGGCAATCGCCACCACCGCCGAGATCGCCGAGCGCTGCAATGTCGAGCTGGAGCTGGGGCGTCAGCTGATCCCGAGCTATCCATCTCCGGATGGGCTCGCTGAGGGCGAGTACCTGCACCAGCTGGTCAGTGAGGGGCTGCGTCGTCGCTACGGGGATCCGGTGCCGGCTGAGGCGCTCCAGCGTGCCGACTACGAGCTTCAGGTCGTCGACCGGATGGGCTTCAACGCCTACTTCCTGATCGTCTGGGACTTCGTCAAGTACGCCAAGGACGCCGGAATCGCGGTTGGACCTGGGCGCGGGTCAGCGGCCGGCTCGCTGGTGGCCTACTCGCTACAGATCACCGATGTGGACCCGCTCCGCTACGACCTGCTCTTCGAGCGTTTCCTGAATCCGGAGCGGGTGTCCATGCCCGATATCGACATGGATTTCTCGGTCCGCGGCCGCGAGCGCGTGATCCGCTACGTGACCGAGAAATACGGCAAGGAGTCGGTCGCACAGATCGTCACCTTCGGCAAGATGTTCCCGCGTGCGGCCACCCGAGACGCCGCCCGGGTGCTCGGGCACGACTACGCCGCCGGGGACCGCCTGGCCAAGTTGATCCCGGATCCCATCATGGGGCGGGCGCCGAGCTTCGAGGACTGCCTGCGCCCCGGCCAGCCGCTGCGGGCCGAGGTCGACCGCGACGGGACGGCCAAGCAGATCGTCGATGTGGCCCAAGGGCTTGAGGGCATCGTCCGCAACTCGTCGATCCACGCCGCGGCGGTGGTCATCGCCGACCGGCCGCTGACCGACATCCTGCCGCTGCAGATCGCCGATGCTGGGGCGGACGAGAACGGTGAGCGTGTGTTCCGGACCGTAACCCAGTTCTCGATGAAGCCGGTCGAGCAGCTCGGCCTGCTGAAGATGGACTTCCTGGGTTTGCGCAACCTGGACGTGATCGAAGATGCGCTCGACATCGTCGAGCGCTCGACTGGCGACCGCCCCGACATGAGTACGCTGCCACTCGATCACGCCCCCACCTACGAGATGCTGGCCCGGGGAGACTCGATCGGGGTGTTCCAGTTCGAGTCCGAGGGGATGCGCGAGGCGCTGAAGAAGGTCAGACCGACTGAGTTCGACGACTTGGTGGCCCTCAACGCCCTCTACCGCCCGGGCGCGATGGACCAGATCCCGACCTACGCTCGCGGCAAGCGCGATGCCGAGTCCATCACCTACGCGGACGAGCGGCTACGGCCGATCCTTGACTCGACCAAGGGGGTGATCATCTACCAGGAGCAGGCGATGCAGATCGCCAAGGACCTGGCTGGCTTCAGCGGGGCCAAGGCGGATGACCTCCGCAAGGCGATCGGCAAGAAGAACCGCGAGGCGATGGCCAAGCTGAAGCCGGAGTTCTTCGCCGGCTGCCGCAATTCGGGGACCAGCGAGGCGGTCATCGAGTTGCTGTGGGCGACCAATGAGCGCTCGGCCGACTACTCGTTCAACAAGTCCCATGCCGCCTGTTACGGCCTGATCTCCTACCGGACCGCCTGGCTGAAGGCCAACTATCCGGCCGAGTACATGGCGGCGCTGATCTCCTCGGTCATGGACACCAAGGACAAGGTGCCGTGGTTCGTGGCCCAGACCGAGCAGATGGGCATCGCCATCCTGCCTCCCGACGTCAACCTGTCCGACCACGAGTTCGTGGTCGTCGACGGCGACATTCGCTTCGGCCTCGACGCCGTCAAGGGCGTCGGCTACCAAGCGGTGGAAGAGATCAAGCGGGCTCGCGAGGAGAACGGGCCGTTTCAGTCGATCTTCGACTTCTGCGAGCGGATCGACAACCGGTGCGTGAACAAGAAGGCCATTGAGGCGCTGATCAAGTGCGGAGCCTTCGGCACCACCGGCGACCCGCGCAAGGGAATGCTGGCCGTGCTCGAGCAGGCTCAGGCGGCCGGGCAGAAGGCCCAGCAGGATGCGCTCATCGGACAGGGTTCGATTTTCGACCTCGGCCCGGCCGACGGGGAGCAGACCGCGGCGGCCGCCGCCTTCGCCGGGCCCAGCCACGCGCCGATTCCTGCTGAGGAGTTCAGCCGCACCGAACTGCTGGCGGCCGAGAAGGAGTCAATCGGGCTATTCATCACCGCTCACCCGCTGAAGGAGATCGCGCCGGCGCTCCGAGCCAAGTCGGACAGCAGTCTGGCCGAGTTGGCCAACCGGCGCGACGGTGACTGGGTGACGGTGGGGGGGATGATCACCCAGGCCAAACGAATTAAGACCAAGAAGGGCGACTGGATGATGTTCGCCACCCTCTATGACCTGGAGGCCTCGGTGGAGATCATCGTCTTCGGCAAGACGCTGGAGGCCAGTGAGAATGCGCTGGTCACCGACTCAATCGTCATGGTGCGCGGGAAGGTCGACCACAAGGATCGCGAGAAGACCTGCCTGGTCGCTCAGCAGGTCGAGCACTTCCAGCCCACCGAGGCGGAGGTCGAGGCTGCCGTGGCCCAGGAGGCCAAGCCGGTCCTGGGCCCCAGCGCGCTGCGTCTTCGTCTCGACGCCACGGCGCTGCCGGCCAGCGCCCTCGGCGAGCTCAAGGAGCTACTGGCGGGCTTCCCGGGCGACTCGGACGTGGTCATCGAACTGGCCACTACGGTCGGCCACCGCCGGCTCAAGCTGGGCCCGAGCTTTCGGGTGCAGCGCAGCGCCGGCCTGCATGCCGAACTCGATCACCTGCTGGGCGCGGCGCTGATGGACCGCGCCTCGGCGCCGGCCGCGGCCAGCGTGGCCTGACTCTGCCGGCCGCCCGGCCCGGCCCGGCCCGGGGAGCTACTTCACGTGCAGGTTGATGCCCAGTAGCAACAGCGGCCAGAGCATTACGGCCAGCACCGCCGAGACGAGTGGCTTCAAGCTGTCCACATTGGTCAGGTAATGGTGCGAGGCAGCCAGAAAGATGCCCACGACCAACCAGACGACGCTGCCCAGACTCGATCTCACTTCGTCCCGTCTTTCCTCGTTGTGATTGCCCGAGCGGGTAGGGGACGATAGCGGGCGTCACGGCGCACCGGGTGGTTCCTGAGTGCCGCCCTTGGCCCTTCCTGAGCCCCGCTCAGTCGGGCAGCCAGGGGGCGCGCCAGCCGCCGTATGCCCGGACTAGCTGGTCGGCCTCCTCGGCCCCCCAGGAGCCCTGGGCGTAGGTGTGTACGGGCGGAGGATCGTCGAGCAAGGGCGCAACGATTCGCCACGTTTGCCGCACGCTGTCCTCGCGGGTGAAATGGCTCGAATCGCCCACCATCAGGGCGTGGAAGAGGACCTCGTAGGGAGTGGCCCCGGGACCGCCCTCGTCCTCGAACTCCATGTCCAGGTCGACCGCACCGGGACCTGGCTGGTCGGCTCGCTGGGCGTCGAGGATGATCCGGACGCCGGTCTTGGGGTCGATGCGGAAAATAATCTGGCTCGGCTCGGCGCGCCGGCGGGTCGCGGGGATGAAGTGCAGCTTTGGGGGATGGCGGAAGACCAGCCGCAGCTCGGTCTGGGTTACGGGCAGGCGCTTGCCCGTGCGCAGGAAGAACGGCACCCCGGACCAACGCCAGTTATCCACCTCCAGTCGCAGAGCGCCGTAGGTCTCGGTGGTGGAATTGCCGGCCACGCCGTCGATCTTGCGGTAGCCGTCGTACTGACCGCGGACGTACTGCTTGGGATCGGCCTCGGGCATGGCCCGGAAGAGGGTGTACTTAGCGTCCTTGATCGTGTCCACATCACCGCCCGCCGGCGGCTCCATGGCTGCGGCGGCCAGCAGCTCCATGAGGTGGTTGACCACTACATCACGCAGGGCGCCGACAGGTTCGTAGAAGTGGCCACGGTCCGAAACGCCGAGTGTCTCAGCCATGGTGATCTGCACGCTGGCCACGTAATTGCGGTTCCACACCGGCTCGAGCATCGTGTTGGCAAAACGAAGGTAGAGGATCTCCTCGAGGCCCATCTTGCCCAGGAAGTGATCCACCCGGTAGAGCTGTGACTCCTCCACGTAGCGGTGCAGGCGCTCGGACAACTCGCGTGCAGAGGCCAGGTCGTGACCGAACGGCTTTTCCACCATCACTCGCTGGCCATGGCTGAGCAGCGAGGCCTTGGCCAGTCCATCGATCACCGTCTCGAACAGGGACGGGGGGATCTCCAGGTAGAAGGCTGGGTTCTGGGCGTCGCCGAGGGCTTGACTGACGTCGCGGTAGGTCTGGCCCCGAGCGAAGTCACCGCTCACGTAGGTCAGGCGATCGGTGAGGCGCTTGAACACGGCCGGATCGATCGCGCCCTCTGTCGCCTCGATCGACTCCCGCGCCCGCTCGCGCAGCTGTTCGAGCGACCAGTCGTCCACGGCCACGCCAATGATCGGGCAGTCGAGCAGCTCGCGGCTCTCCAGCCGGTAGAGGGAGCGGAAGGTCATCCGTCGGGCCAGATCCCCGGTGATCCCGAAGATCGTCAGCGCGTCAGAGTGCTTGGGGCGGGAGCTCATGGCCGCTCACGCTACCTGTTCAGGCCTTTGCCTCAGCCCGCTTGCGCATTGCCTTGCCGCGGCGGCGGAGCTTGAAGCAGAGCTCGAGCTCCTCCGCGGACGGGCCCTGGCGCTCAGGGCCCTGCGTTTCCAGCACGCAGGGCAGCTTCTCGAACAGGGGCTCGGAGAGAAACACCGAGCAGCCCGATTCGCCCAGCTCCCCCTGGCCCACGTTGGCGTGCCGGTCGCGGTTTGATCCCAGCGGGGTCTGCGAGTCGTTCAGGTGAAGGCTGCCGAGCCGCTTCATGCCGATCTCGCGCCGGAATTCGTCCAGCGTCTCGCTGAGCCCCTCGGCGGTCCGGATGTCGTAGCCGGAGGCCAGCAGATGGCATGAGTCGAGGCAGACGCCGAGCCGCTTTCCCCCGCCGGCGGCGTCGAGCAGGGCGGCCAGCTCGGCGAAGGACCGCCCCAGCGTCCCGCCCGCCCCGGCAGTGTCCTCGAGGTGCAGGGGGCACCTGTCGGTCTCCGACAACGCCTCGCCGATCACCTTGCCAGCCCGCTTTATCGCCTGGCCGACGTCCCCCTGCTTGGCCGATCCGGGGTGGAGGACCACCCCGGCGGCGCCGATCCCGGCCCCGACCCTAAGTGACTGGATCAGTGAGGCCCTCGACTTGTCCCGAATTTCAACATCGGTGGAGGCGCAGTTGAGCAGGTAGACGGCGTGAATGAGGACCGCCTTGACGCGGCGGCTCTTGCGCAGGGCCTCCCGGCAAGCGGCGAAGTCGTCCTCGTCGTACGCGGTGGGGCGCCACATACGCGGGGACTGGTTGAAGATCTGAATCGATTGCGCGCCACGCTCATCCCCGCGTGCCACTGCTTTATCTAGGCCTCCCGCCGGGGAGACATGGGCGCCGATTAGCATCTTCTGAGAGAAACCATGCGTGTTCGCTTTGCTCCTTCGCCCACCGGGGCGCTCCATATCGGCGGCGCCCGGACCGCGCTCTACAACTGGCTGCTCGCCCACGGTCCCGGCTCGGGCCCGGACGGACGGGCGGGAACGCTCGTGCTGCGCATCGAAGATACCGACCGCGAGCGCTCCACGCCCGGGAACGTGGCGCAGATCCTCGACGCGCTGGAATGGCTTGGCCTGGATTGGGACGAGGGTCCGATTTTTCAATCCGAGCGTGTCGATCGCCACCGCGAGGCGCTCGATCAGCTCCTCGCCGACGGGCATGCATATCGCTCGGCCGCCACGGGAGACGATGTGCGGGCCTTCAAGGAGCGCAACGGACTTGACCGTGGCTTCCGCGGTCAGGACGAGTCCAGCGGCGCCGTGCGCCTGCGCGTTCCCGAGAGCGGCGAGTCCGTGGTCGACGACGTGATCCGCGGGCAGACGCGCTTTCCTAACGCGAGCCTCGATGACCCGGTGATCGCTCGAGCGGACGGCTCCCCGCTGTACAACTTCGCCGTCGCCATCGATGACCTTGACGCCGGGATCACCCATGTGGTGCGGGGTGAGGACCATTTATCGAACACGCCCAAGCAGCTGCTTGTCCTCGAGGCCCTGGGTGCGGCGCCGCCGCGTTACGCCCATCTCCCGCTCCTGCACGGTCCGGACGGGCGCAAGCTCTCCAAACGCCACGGCGCCGCCTCGGTCCAGGAGTTGCGCGCGGGCGGTTACCTTCCCGAGGCTGTGGACAACTACATCGCCCTGCTTGGAGCCGGCTTTGCCGCCGATGAGGAGCACTTCAGCCTGAGCGAGCTGGCTGAGCGCTTCCGGCTCGAGCGGGTTTCCAAGAACCCTGCCGTGTTCGACGAGCGCAAGCTGCGCCACATGAACGGGCAGCACCTGCGCGAACTCGGCACCGAGGAGCTCACCCGTCGGCTGGAGGAGTTCACCGGCCGCTCCGGGCTGCACGATGCTGTAGCCATCTCGGAGGAGAAGATTCAGACCCTGGCTGACTTCTGGCCGCTGGTCTCATTTGTGTTCGATGGCCCGGTCGAGGACCCGGATGCGTTTGCTCGGGTGATCGGCAAGGATGGAGCCGCCGAGGCCCTCGCCCAGGCTCGTGAAGCCTTGGCCGAGATCGAGCCGTTCGACGTGCCGGGCGTCGAGACCGCCCTCCGTGGCGTGGTCGAGCGGCTGGAGACCAAGCCGGGCAAGGTGTTCCAGCCCATACGCGTAGCCCTGGCGGGTCGGACGGTTTCGCCGGGCATTTTCGAAACCATCGTCCTGCTCGGGCGCGAGGAGACGCTCGCCAGAATGGATCGTGCGTTGGATCGTGCCGATGCAGGCGCCGCACAGGGCTAAACCGAGATCGAATATCTGCCGATAGATGGGCCAATGCCTGGGGAACGAAATCTCACGACGTGTTGGCGTCTTAATGCCCCGGCCAAAAAGGGGATGTGAGCCGCGGTGGCGACTCTGGCAGCTGTGACCACGACCCCGACCGATCCCTACGCATCGCGTGAGAGGCATCACAATGAGGGCCATGGCCGTCGGCTGACGGCCGCGTTCGAGGCCCTTGAGGCCTATCCCGTACTGGTCGAGTCCCGCAACCGCATTTTGCGCCTCTTCGAGGACGGCGAGCCGTCCGCGGGTGAGGTGGTGAACGCGGTCGAGGGCGATGTGTCTCTGGCCGTCACCGTACTCAGACTGGCCAATCAGGTCGAGGGCCCCCACCAGGGCCGGGTGGACAACGCCGTCAGCGGCATCGAGGTCCTGACCCTGCGCAACGTGCACGCGATCGCCAGCCGCGCCCGCACCTTTGACTTTTTTGAGCGCACCGCCGTCTGGCAGGGCATCCCCGAGCGCTTCCGTCTGCACGCCGTCGCCACCCAGCGTGCCGCCGATCGGCTTGCTCGTGAGATCGGCTACGAGGACCGTAACCGGCTGATGGTCACCTCGCTGCTGCATGACATCGGCAAGCTCGTCCTGATCCACGCCTACCCCGGCTATCCCGGCCAGGTGCACGGCGACGCCCGCACCCCCGAGGATCGCCTGCAGCGCGAACGCCGTGAGCTGGGCGTGGACCACGCCTTGGTCGGCGGCGTGTTGGCCCGCCGCTGGGGCCTGCCCCGCTCCGTCGCCGGCGTCATCGAGCGCCACCACGCCGAAGACGCCGACGGCGAGGCCGCACTGGTCCGCCTGGCCGACATGCTCGCCCACTACGTTCTGGGCGGGACCGTGGCCCCCGCGGAGATGCTGGCCGCCGCCCGCACGGTCGGTGTCAGCTCTGCCGGCCTACGCACGGTCATGTACGAGCTTCCGCTCCCCTCCTCGAGTGGGCGCCCGCGCCAGGTCGACCCCTGCCCGATGTCCGCCCGCGAGGTCGACGTCCTGCGACGCCTGGCCAAGGGCATGGTCTACAAGCAGATCGCCGCCGAGCTTGGCCTCTCCACCAGCACCGTCCGCACCCATCTGCACAACGTGTACGGAAAGCTGGGCGCCATGGACCGCGCCCAGGCAGTCCTGATGGCCACCGAGCGGGGCTGGATCTAGGGTTTGCGTTGGGCGGCCCGTGGCGGCCGCGGGGGCACGTTCGCTGGCCGGCGGGCTGACCTTGGGTGCCATCCGTAGCTGCGGGTCCTAGCGCCGCGAGCCGGCCTGCGAACGGCCCCCGGACCGCCCCGACCGCTCGGGGGGGCGCAAAAGCACCCCCCACGATCTAGCGGCTGGACGACGCTGCGGCCCCCTGGGCGGGAGCGGTCCCGCCCTCCGCCACCCGCCGGCTCGCGCGGGGCAGCGCCCGACCCGACGTTTCACACCAACGCAGCAGCGCGCCGGCGGAGGCGGAGCGACGGGGCCACGACCGCCACAAGACAGCCCCGCAGCCCAAAGTCCACCGCTACGATCGACAACGCTCCCATGATCTCGATCACCAGCAAGTCGCCGTACGCGCTCAGCGCTCTGGTCGAGCTCTGCTGTTACGGTGACGGTGGCCCGGTTCCGATCGCCGAGCTGGCCCGCCGCCGTGAGATCCCGGTGCAGTTCCTGGAGCAGCTCTTCGCCACCCTGCGCCGGGCGGGCATCCTGCGCTCCCAGCGCGGGGTCAAGGGCGGCTACACCTTCGCCCGTCCCCCGGCCGAGGTAACGGTGCTGGAACTGGTCGAGCTGCTCGACGGTCCACTGGGCCGCGATGCCAACGGGGTCTTCTTCGAGGCGTCCCAGGCCGCCGCTGCCGTCCTCACCGAGGC
Organism: Solirubrobacteraceae bacterium; assembly: GCA_039922645.1. Taxonomy (GTDB): domain Bacteria; phylum Actinomycetota; class Thermoleophilia; order Solirubrobacterales; family Solirubrobacteraceae; genus Palsa-465. The sequence continues at coordinate 16,104 of JBDTEE010000242.1, forward strand.
CACGGTGGCCTCCGTGGCCGAGCAGGAGCGCCGCTCCGCCGGCGCGCCCATGTATTACATCTGAGGTCCGCCGGCCCCGTAGGTGACCGAGACGAGGTCGGTGATGGTGTGGTGTTCCATCGCCGTACCGAATATGTAGACGAGGATGGAACACCTGCGGTCGCGCGCCGGGTCGGGCCCGCCTCGGCTCAGGCCGGCGGATACTTCAGAAGCCGGTTTGCTTGATGATTCCCCAACTGGGATCGGGCGAGGACGTGTTGACCAGGCCACGCTCGTCGGTCACTGAACGGCCCTGGTAGCGGAAGCTGAGAGTCATGCGGGTGAAGTCGCCGTGGCGAACACGGAAGGCCCGCACGCTTCCGCGGTAGGAGTGGAAGCTTCCACCGGCGCAGCTCGGAGTGCAGTTGTTGAGCCAGATTGTCGCGGTCCCCTGGGCCCGCTGGTGGTTCCAGACCTTCCAGTGCAGGAAGCCGCGATGGGGCTGGATCGGGAACTTGCCGACATAGCCGGTGCCGTCCCCGGTGTACCCGATGGTCACGGGGCGCACCCTGAATGGATTGTGGCCGTCCTGGGTGAGCAGGCGAGGCAGCGCGTGGGCCCATGCCGTACCGGTGCCGGCGACGACGACGACGACGACCAGTATTAGGAGCGCAGCCGCGAGAGCAATGCGCTGTGGCTTGATTGCCCGCACGCAGAAATCGTAGCCCTCGAGGCAAGGCCGCCACGCGTCTGGCCAAGCCCGACGTCGTCCGGCCAGCGTCTGCAAGTCCCATGGGGGTGACGGCAGCGAGGCACCGGCTCCGGTGAATCGTCGATAGTGCCGTTTGCGCCGGGCCGGCGCGTCGTTCTCTAGGGTTGCGGGGCCATGGCCTCCGTGCCCACCAATGTCGCGGCGTTAGTCGGTCGCACCCCAATGCTCAAGCTGGCCCGGATGACCGGGGAGCTCGAGGTTGAGCTGTTCGCCAAGCTCGAGGTCTTCAACCCGGGCGGCAGTGTCAAGGACCGGATCGGGGTGGCGATGGTCGAGGCGGCTGAACGGGAGGGACGGATCGGGCCAGGCCGCACGACGATCGTCGAGGCCACCAGCGGTAACACTGGGATCGCGCTGGCCTTCGTCTGCGCGGCCAAGGGCTATGACCTCGTGCTCACCCTGCCCCAGGGGATGAGCCGCGAGCGAGAGGGTCTGCTGCGCCTGTACGGCGCGCAGGTCCATATCACCGAGTCCCTCGGAGGGATGAACGAGGCCGTCGACGCCGCTCGGGCGCTGGCCACGCGAGAGGACGTATTCCTGCCCGACCAGTTCTCCAACCCGGCGAACCCCGGCATCCACCGCCGGACCACGGGCCCCGAGCTGTGGGAGGCGCTTGACGGGCGGATCGACGTGTTCGTCGCCGGTGTGGGCACGGGCGGGACGATCACCGGAGTGGGGGAGGTGCTCAAGGAGCGCAGTCCGGCCTGCCGGATCGTCGCCGTGGAGCCCGCCAGCTCACCCGTCCTCTCCGGCGGAGAGCCTGGGCCACACAAGATCCAGGGCATCGGGGCCGGGTTCGTGCCCGCAGTCCTCAACCGCGAACTGCTTGACGAGATCATTCCGGTCACTGACGAGGACGCGATCGAGACGGCTCGTCTGCTGGCTCGCCGCGAGGGGGTCCTGGCCGGGATGTCCTGCGGGGCCGCGGTCTGGGCCGCCCTCCAGGTGGCGGCTCGCCCGGAGTCCCGAGGCGCTCGGATCGCCACGATCCTGCCTGACTCGGGCGAGCGCTACGTCTCGGCCCCGTTCTTTGCCCCGTAATCGCCCTCGCTACCCTTGAGCGCATGGTTCGGCTCGGCTTGATCGGCCGCACGGCCGCGGAGATCCGGCGTGACGTGGCGGCGGCCCGGAGCCGGGATCCAGCCGCGCGGGGTGTGAGCTCGCTGGAGGTTCTGGCCACGTGGCCGGGCGTCCACGCTCTGTTGGCCCACCGGGTCGCCCATGCACTGCACGTAGTCCGCGTGCCGCTGCTGCCTCGGATGATCGCCGCCGTGGCGCGCTCGGTGACCGGGATCGAGATCCATCCAGCCGCTCGGATCGGTGTCGGCTTCTTCATCGACCACGGCATGGGCGTGGTGATTGGAGAGACGGCGGAGATCGGCGCCGACGTGACGCTTTACCAGGGCGTCACGCTCGGCGGCACGGGTTTCGCTACCGGAAAGCGCCATCCCACTGTGCAGGACAACGTCACCATCGGCTCGGGGGCCAAGCTGCTCGGGCCCATCACGATCGGTCACGGGGCCAAGATCGGGGCCAACAGCGTGGTCATCCACGACGTGCCCCCGAACTCCACGGTGGTTGGAAATCCCGGTCACCCTGTACGGGTCGAGGGCCGCCGCCCTGAAGGCCCGGACGCTGACTGGATCCACCTCCCCGACCCGGTGGCCGACGCCATCAAGGGCCTCTCGAGCCGGATCGCCGCGCTTGAAGCCGAAACCGAGACCTTGCCCGGGGCCGAGGTTCGCCCGCTGCGCCCGGCTGGTGCCGAGCCGGAGGGCCGCGCCAACCCGTCCTACGGCCCCAATCCCGCCGGCGGCTAGCTCATGCGGGGGCTAGGACCCGACGGAGACCGAGGCCAGGTGGCCGCGTGTGGCGGCGACCACCTCTTCAACCTGCGCCTCGCTGAGGACCGGGCTGATGGGAATGGCCAGGTTGGTCCGTGAGGCCTCTGCGGTGCCGGGCAGCGGACCCGGCGGTGCGTAGGCCCGCATCGCCGGCTGCTCGTGGGTGGCAACGCGGTAGTAGGTCCGGGATCCGATCCCGTCCGCGTGCAGAGCATCGGCCAGGGCATCGGGGGCCGGCGTGCGGACCACGAACAGATGCCAGGCCGGCCCTGAACCCGGGAACGCTCGAGGCAGGGCAACGAGATCGCCCAGGCCCGCGTCGGCGTAGGCGCAGGCCGCAGCGCGCCGCCCGTCGGACCACCGGTCCAGGTGGGGGAGCTGGACCCGGAGGATCGCCGCCTGGAGGGCGTCCAGGCGCGAGTTGTAGCCGACCTCGTCGAAGGTCTGCTTGTCCCGGGAGCCGTGGAAGCGCAGCCGTCGGGCACGATCGGCGATCTCGGGATCAGAGGTGGTGATCGCCCCACCGTCGCCGAAGCCGCCCAGGTTCTTGGAGGGGAAGAAGCTGAAGGTGGCCGCACTCCCCAGTGACCCGGGGCGCCCGTCGGGACCGCGGGAGCCGAGGGCCTGGGCGGCGTCCTCGAGCACCGGCACCCCGAGGGCCGCGATCTCGGCCACTGGGGCGACGTTCCCGAACAGGTGGACGACGATCACCGCCTTGGTCCGGGGCGTGAGCGCGGTCCGCACCGTCTCCGGGGTGACGCAGAACGTCTCCGGGTCGATGTCGCAGAACACGGGCCGGGCACCGGTCGAGGGTACGGCCTCCGCGCTGGCGTAGAACGTGAACGAGGGAACCACGACCTCGTCACCCGGCCCCACTCCCATGGCTCGCAGCGCGATGGTCAGGGCATCGGTTCCGTTGCCGACGCCCACGGCGTGCTCGGCACCGACGTAGCCGGCCAGCTCATGCTCGAAGCTCGCCACCTCCGCTCCCAGGATGAAGCCACCCGAATCGACCACTCCGAGCAGGGCCGCGCGTAGCTCGTCGCGCAGCGGCTCAAGCGCCGACGCAGTGTCGAACAGCGGGACCGTCATTAGTGGTTCGGGTCGGCGCCTCGGCCGAGGGGGAGCTCCGGTGCGGCGGGGTGGAAGCCCTCGCGATGAGCCTCGGGGTCGGCGAGGTTGCGCCGGGCGCGGACGAGGTACAGCGGACGACCCTTGACCTCGTCGTAGATGCGCCCCACGTACTCGCCGATGATTCCGATGGCGATCAGCTCGATGCCGCCGAGCAGCAGCACCACGATGGTCAGGGCGCTGAACCCGGGCAGATAGGAGCCCAGGATCCTGAGCACGATGACGATCGGGATGGCGATGAAGGCCAGCGTCGAGATCATGAAGCCGAGCAGGGTGGCCAGTTGGAGCGGCCGATGGGAGAACGAGGAGATGGCGTCCAGCGAGAAACGGAGCATCTTGGACAGCGAGTACTTGGTCTCTCCGGCGTAGCGGGAATCCCGGGAGTAGGGAACTGCGGCCTGCGTATAGCCCACCCACACGGTCATGCCCCTCAGGAAGCGATTGCGCTCGCGCATCGAGAGCAGGGCGTTCAGGGCGCGGCGATCGAGCAGCCGAAAATCGCCTGAGTTGTGCTGGAGCTCGACCTGAGCCAGCTTGTCGAACAGGCGGTAGAACCAGCGGGCCGTGCTGAGCTTGAAGCGTGACTCACCGGCGCGGTGCTCGCGCACGGCGTAGACGACGTCGCAGCCCGCCCGCCAATGATCGAGCATGGTCGGGATCAGCTCGGGCGGATCCTGGAGATCGGCGTCGAGCATGACCACGGCATCGCCGGCGGCATGATCCAGTCCGGCGGTCAGGGCCGTCTGGTGCCCGAAGTTGCGCGATAGGTGGACCACCCGCACCCGGGGATCACCGGCGGCCAGCCGGTCGAGGATCAGCGGAGAACCGTCAGTGGAGCCGTCGTTGACCAGGATGAGCTCGAAGGGCAGGCCTTCGAGGGCCGCACACACCCGGCTGAAGAACTCCTCGACCGTCCCGTCTTCGTTGTAGACCGGGGCGACGACACTCAGCAGCTCAAGTTTGCCCGCGGCCCGGCGCGACTGTATGGGCGGCGGGTTGGTCGGTTCATCCACGGCTGGGCCGCCTGACTCAGATCCCGAGGCCGGAGTTGCCGGTGGGTAAGTACCCGATGATCCCGAGACCGGCGAACTGGAGCATCTGCAGAACGAGGACCACACCGGTGAGCCACAGGGTGGGGCGGATCAGGCGCCGGTCGGTGCTGATCGCGGTCAGGGGCAAAAGCCAGCACACATACCAGGGCAGTAGCGACCCGGCCGTGGCGAGCATGACCAGCGTCGACCACCCGGCGGCGTTGAGCCAGTCCATCTCGCGTCCCCAGACTCGCCGAAGCAGCCAGATGGTGACTCCGATGAACATGGCCCCGAGCATGTAGCCGACGATGTGCCCGGCGAGCGACCCGGCGAGCGCGCCGATCAGACCGGGAATGCTGTGCCAATCCCCCTCGCTCTGGCTGCGCAGCACGGTCGGGAAGAGGTTCAGCGCTCCACCGCCGAACACCGCGCCCGAGACGAGGACCAGAAGCAGCGTCCCGATGCCCACGCCGATGACCAGATCGCGCCGGCGACGGCGCCCGTGCTCGGCACCACCGGCGGCGGCGGCAAAGGGGATCAGCAAGCCGGCCGTGAGCTTGATGGCCACCGAGAGGACGAGCAGGCCTCCGCCCAAGCGCCCCCGATTGGCGAGGAACAGGTAGATGGCGCCGGTCGAGACGGCCAGCATGAGGAGGTCGTTGTGTCCGCCGCCGACCCCGTAGAGAACCAGCAGCGGGTTCAACCCGACCAGCGCCACCGCCTTGACCGGATCCACGTCGCGCAGACGGGCCAGACGCCAGACCAGAGCGATGATGGCGATCGCCGACACTCCGGCCACGGCCTTGAAGGCCAGCACGCTGGCGGCCACCGAGAGTGGCGCGAGCGCGTAGCTGAAGATCGTGAAGGCCGGACCGTAGGCGCTCGGGATGTAGGACCACTTGGCCCCCACGTAGGGGAAGATCGGGTCCAGGAACAGGGCGTGTGGTCCGTTCAAGTACGGGTTGGTGCCGTACGAGGCGCCCATGCGCGCGTAGGCCTGGTAGCTGAAGACGTCGGTGGAGATCAGGGGCGGACCCAGGATCACCAGCGCCTGGAGCGCGGCGATGAGCAGCACCACGGTCCGCCCGGAAAGCTGGCGCGAGGACGCCACCACCACCAGGTAGGAGATGAAGATCAGGCACAGGATGGCGATCGTCCCGCCGGCGTGCAGATCGATGCCCGTCTGGCCGAACGCTCCAGCCAGGTCGGCGGGTAGGCGGCCGGCCGCGGCGCCCCGAAGGGACTCGGGCAGGAGCGTGGGTGTGTGGGCCGCCGAGACCGCGATCAGGAGCGTGCCCACGATCAGACCTGCCACCCCGCCCAGCGCGCGGCGGCTATCACGGACCGAGCTATCCCGGACACGGAGGCCCGAGTCAGCGGGCAGCTCGATGCCGGCGCTTTGAGGAGTAGCGCCTAGCGGGCTGCGAACGCTCATCTGAGAGAGGATGCCCGACAGCGAGACGGGAGCCGTGTGAGCGCCATTGCGATCAGGTTAAAGAATCAACGAAAACTTAGTCTGGCTTGACACCGGTGCCCGCCCGGGCCAGGGCTTGTCGAGCCCGGAGCTTCAGGGTGGGAACCAGCCACACGGCTTCAAGGGCGATGCGTGCGGACATCTTGCTGCTCCCCACGGTCCGATCCGTGAACACGATCGGAACCTCGCGGACCTTGAACCCGGCCAGGAGGGCGCGATACGTGACCTCGATCTGGAAAACGTAGCCCTCGGCCCGGACGCTGCGCAGGTCAATTCCCTCCAGCACCTGGCGGCGGATGCACTTGAAGCCACCGGTCAGATCCTGGACCTGTACCCCAAGGATGAGGCGGGCGTAGATCCCTCCGGCGCGGCTGATGAAGCGGCGGACCACGCCCCAGTCCTTGACGCCCCCGCCGGGCACGTAGCGCGAGCCGAGGACCATGTCGGCGTCAGCAGCGGCGGCGATGAGCTGGGGCAGATAGCGCGGGTCGTGGGAGAAGTCGGCGTCCATCTCGATGACCATCTGCGCTCCGCCCTCCAACGCTCGTCCGAAGCCGGCCAGGTAGGCCTGGCCAAGGCCTCCCTTTCCGGGACGATGCAGGACAGCGACGGCGGGTAACTCGGCGGCCAGTCGATCGGCGATCTCGCCGGTGCCATCAGGCGAGTTGTCGTCCACGATCAGGATCCGATGGGCGCCGGGGGCGGCGCGCTCGAGCTCCGCCAGGGCTGCGCGAACGATCGGCTCGACGTTCGCGGCCTCGTTGTAGGTGGGAATGATCAGCCAGATGTCGTCGGGCATCGCGTGGCAGCGTAATGGGCGCGCCGGTAGGCGGGGGAGCGGCGGCAATCTCCCTTCGGCGCCCGAGGGCCAAGGCCTGCCCGACGAGACTCTGCCTGGTTGAGGAGGGGGCGGCCGGCTAGCGCCGGACGTAGGCGACGCGATTCCAGCTCGGCTCGGGGGCCAGCTCGATCGGCTCGTGTCCGCGGTCGGGCTGTACGTAGACGAAGGCGCTCATGTCGGCGTTGAAGGCCACGTCGAGCTCGCCTTCCTTGACCCGCTGATCGAGCCAGGCCCCGCGGAAGATGAGCCGCCGTAGCCAGTGCACGAGCGAGCGCTCCGACGGACCGACCAGTTCGGCCCAGCAATCGTTGACGTGCTCGCCCAGCGCGGAGGCGGGATCGTTGACCTCGCCGTTGACGACCAAGTTGATGAGGTCTTCGGCCTCGTCCTCCTCGACAGACCCGTAGAGGAAGCCGAGCTTGCGGGCCGCCTGCTCGCAGCGCTCGCGAAAGTCGCGCTCGTTGAAGGTAAAGCGCAGTTCGCCGTACTCGAGGACGAAGTCATCCCCCGAGCTGTAGTTGCCTCGCCGGTACATTCGCGTCGGGATCATATGGGCGAATCCTGCTCCGCCGGGGCCGTGAACGTGATGTTGCAGGGGGGGAAATGTGCTACTCCGCGGGCTCCTTCAGACAGTGGAGCCAAAACCCCCGACCGTCCTGATCGTAGAGGACCACCGCCTTACGCGGCAGTTCCTGGCCGACAACCTGTCGGCCGACGGATTTGAGCCCCTGGAGGTCGAAAATGGCCTCGACGCGCTTCGGCTTCTCCGGGTGGAGGCGCCCGATCTGGCCATCATCGATCTCGGCCTGCCTGACCGAGATGGACTGGAGCTGCTGCGCGACATTCGGATCGCCGATCACGGGACCAGCGGGATCGATTCCCGCCTGCCCGTGATCCTGCTCACCGGACGCGCGGGCGAGCTCGAACGGGTGCGAGGCTTCGAGCGCGGCTGCGATGATTACGTCACCAAACCATTTAGTTACCCGGAGCTGAGGGGTCGCGTGACCGCAGTGCTGCGGCGCGCGCGGCGGCGGGCCGGCTCCGGGCGGCTACGGGTGGGGCCGCTGGAGGTGGATCCGATCACGCGGGAGGTTCGCCTGGACGGCAGATCGATTCACTTATCGAAGAAGGAGTTCGCACTGCTCCGCGCGCTGGCCGAGGACCCGACCCGAGTGTTCACGCGGGATGAGCTCCTGCGGGGCGTGTGGGGCTATGAGTCCCGGGGGGCGACGCGGACCCTGGACAGCCACGCCTCCCGGCTGCGCCGCAAGCTCAGCCCGGCGGGCTGCGGGTTTGTCGTCAACGTGTGGGGAGTGGGTTACCGGTTGCTCGACGGCGGGGTTGATTCGTGAGCCTCGACGCCGGCGCCGGCTGGCTCGCTGTCGTGCTGTTCCTCACTGTCTGGTTCATCGTCCAGCGCGAAGCCCTCGCGCGGAGCGAGGCGGTGACCCGCGCCTGCCACGAGCTGCGGGGTCCACTCGCTGCGGCCCGCCTCGGTCTGGCTCTGGGCTCGCGGGGGACGATGCTCTCCCCGGCCCAGTTGCGGGCCATCGATTCCGAGCTGGGGCGGGCCACGCTTGCGCTCGACGATCTGGCCAGGGTTCGTGCACGGCGGGGGAAAGGAGCGGAGGTGGGCATGGTTGACCTCTGCGCGCTACTGGCCGACTCCGTGGAGGCCTGGCGGGCGAGCGCCCGCGCTGCCGGAGTTGCGCTGCGCTTTGGTGAGCGGCCGCCCGTCGCTGTGGTGAAGGGGGAGCGAGCGCGGCTCGCCCAAGCGGCGGGAAACCTGATCGCCAACGCGATCGAGCACGGCGGTCGCCACGTCGAAGTCGATGTGTCGGTCACCGGCGGCGTGGTCAGCGTCGGAGTCTGTGATGACGGGCCGGGACTACCCGACGCGATCGCCGTGCTCGTTCGGCGCGCGCGGCGGGGGCGCGGCGCCCGCGGGCGGGGGCTGGCCATCGCGGCCGGCATCGCCGCTGTCCACGGCGGGCGGCTGCGCGCCCTCCCGGTCGAGCGGGGCGCCCACCTGGCCCTCGAGCTGCCCGTGCTCAGCTCGGGCACCGCTTCGCCGCCCGAGAGCTAACCCCTCTTCGAGGGGGCGGAAGCCCCGCACACCCCCCGGATGGAACGGGCTCAGAACTGCAAGGCCCCTGGCAGCCGGCCCGGATGCATCAGATCGTGCACCTCGGCGGGCACCGGTTTGGGCTCGTGTCCCACCCCTGATCGCCAGTCGATTCGGGCGTTCTGGGCCTGTTGGGACCCGAATGAACGACTTTGTGGGGCAAAAGGTGCCATTTGGGTTGCATCGTGGGTGAGAGTGGGTTACTGTGGGCGCCGCTTGTGGAACCCGGGTGGCAGGGCTCCTCCCACCCAGCCACCCAGGTTTCGATTTTGGTCGGCTGTATGAGAACCCTTGACCTTCCGCGGAACCTTCGAACACGCGCTCGACGCGAAGCACCGGCTGACCATTCCAGCCAAGTTTCGTGGCGCGCTGGCCGGGGGAGTCGTCCTGGCGCCCTCCCCGGAGTTGGAGGCCGGCGCGCCGCGCACCGTGGCGCTGTGGACGCCGGAGGTCTACGACGAGTTCACGACTTCGACGCTGGCCGGACTGAACCCTGCGTCACCAAAGGCGCGCGAGCTCAAGCGCTTCTACTTCAACTCCTCTCATGACACCGAACTCGACTCCGCCCACCGCGTGATGATCCCGACCCACCTCATGGACTACGCGGGCCTGGACAAGGAGGTCACGGTGACCGGCTCCGGCGAGTGCCTGGAGATCTGGGACCGCGAGCGCTACCGGCAGAACTTCGAGGACGTCCTGACCCGAATCCCCGACATCGCGGCGAGCCTTGGCGACACTGCTTGACATGACTGCCACACACATCCCGGTCCTGGCCGGCGAGCTGATCGAGTTGCTCGATCCGCACCCGGGCGAGATCGCGGTGGATTGCACCGTGGGCGGCGGCGGACACGCACGGCTGATCGCGGATCGGATTGGCCCGGCCGGGACGCTGATCGGCGTGGACCGCGACCCGGTTGCCGAGGAGCGCTTCGCCGAGCTGGCCGCTGAGGTTCACTGTCACACCCGGTTCATTCGCGCCGACTTCGTCAGCGGCCTGGCCGAGCTGCACGAGGAGCACCTGCGGGCCGACATGGTCTATCTCGACCTCGGAATGTCCTCGATGCAGGTCGATGCCTGGACCCGTGGCTTCTCTTACGCCTACGACGCGCCGCTGGACATGCGCATGGACCCCGACCAGGAGCTGACCGCCGAGGAGATCGTCAACACCTGGGATGAACGTCGCCTGGCCAGTGTCCTGCGCGAGTACGGAGAGGAACGCTATGCGCGCCAGATCGGCCGGGCCATCGCCCGGGCCCGGCGCCGCGGTGAGCTCACCTCGACTCAGCAGCTGGTGGACACGATCAAGGCGGCCGTGCCGGTCCCGGCTCAGTTTGCCGGGGGCCATCCCGCCCGCCGGACGTTCCAGGCCTTGCGGATCGCCGTCAACGACGAGCTGACCCAGCTCGAGGAGGCCCTGCCCAAGGCCTGGGGCCTGCTCGCACCGGGCGGCCGCCTGGCCGCCATCTCGTTCCATTCACTCGAGGACCGGAAGGTCAAGCGCTTCTTGGCCGACCGCGCGCGTGGCTGTATCTGCCCGCCGGAGTTCCCGGTGTGCGTGTGCGGGCGTGAGCCCGAGGCCGAGTTGCTTACCCGCCGTGCCGTTGCCCCGACGCCCGGAGAAGTCGCGGCCAACCCGAGATCCAGGTCTGCGCACCTGCGCGCCGCCCGCAAGCTGGAGGTCACGCCGTCATGACACCCATCGCAGTCACTCCGGCCGCCCGGGAGAAGAAGGCCAAGCCCGGCGGCTCGGCAGCCGGGTCGCGTTCGGCCGGAGCCGGCCGCTCCGGGAGCGCACCCAAGAGTCGCACTGCGACCCAAACCGGCCGGTCGGTCGGGCACAAGCGCACGGCGAGCGCGAGCCCATCGCCGCGACGCGTCTCAGGTCCTGAGGGTGGCATCGGCACAAGCCGCCGAAGCCCGGCTCCGGCGCGCCCCGCCCGGCGCACGTCGGGACCCGCTCGGCGCACGACCGAGCGCCTCGGGCTCTCCCGAGCCATCAGCGCACGGATGGGTCGGTTCGTCCGCGGCCTGCCGGATCATCCCCTGCTTGATCAGATCGTCCGCGGACGGGCTTGGATCCCGCTGCTCGGCATCCTGCTGGCCGGGATCGTGGCCATGCAGGTCGAGGTGCTCAAGCTGAGCGCCAACATGGGTCGTTCGCTGGAGCGGGGGGCCGCGCTGCAGAGCCGCAACGAGCAGTTGCAGGCTAGCGTCGCCCAGCTCGGCGATGATCAGCGCATTGAGCGCATCGCCGCCAGCATGGGCATGGTCATGCCGCCCCCCGCGGCGGTCAAGTTTCTGGCCCCGCGGCCATCGGGACAGATGAGCCGCGCGCTCGCCGGAATCCACGCTCCTGACCCCACCGCCTTCGCGGCCGGTGTCCAGGCCCTGCAGACAGCGGCCGTGGCGGCTGCCGGGACTACGACCACCGGCACCACCGTTCCTACGGCCACTCTGACCGCGGCCGCACCCACAACCGTCACCCCGACAACGGCCGCGCCG
>JBDTEE010000243.1:0-9664 GCA_039922645.1 Solirubrobacteraceae bacterium
GGTACGCGCGCGCTTGCGCTTCTTTGGCTGGTAGGTGCGTTTCATGACTACGGCCCCTAGTGGGGAGCGTCGCAGTATACGCAGCCGGCTGCGGAGCTCCGAAACCGGTCGGAGCGGGGTCTTGGACACGGGCTGGCCACTTCTCGTTCACTTTTTCCCGCGCTTTGCGTCAAGGCCCCGCCAGAACGCATTCTGGGGCCGGATGGCCGTTGTATATTCGCCGTCCCCGGGGTGATTTCCGCCCCTCAGCTCATAAATGTTTTCGATACTCCTGGAGGAGTCGCTTGGCGCTGCCCGCGCAATCCGAGTCGCTGCCTGCGTGGCGCACGATCAAAGCCGGTCTGCGCGAGCGAGTCGGTGACTCCCAGTACGAGATCTGGCTCTCCGGGCTCGAGTTTCACAGCTGGGATGGCGAGCGCCTCCTGCTCGGCGCACCGCTCGCGACCCGCGGGTGGGTGACCGATCGCTTCCTGCGCGAGATCGAGCGCTGCGCCCGGAGCATCCTGGGGGAGGGCACCCGCGTGGTACTCGATGCGGGTGAGAGCGCTGCGCCCGGGGCGGCCACGACATCCGCGAGCGAGCCGGCCACCGCGCCAGCTGACCGCTTCAACCCCCGCTACAGCTTCGACCAGTTCATCATCGGCCACGGCAACCGCCTGGCCCACGCCGCCGCGCTCGCCGTGGCCGAGCTGCCTGGGCAGGCCTACAACCCTCTCTTCCTGCACGCTCCGCCGGGGCTCGGGAAGACCCATCTCCTACACGCCATCGGCAACTACGTCAGGGCCTATGGCGGCGGCGCGACCGTCCGGTACACGACCGCCGAAGCGTTCACCAACCACTTCCTGACCGCGCTCAATGCCAAGACGCTCGCGCCTTTCAAGCGCGCCTACCGCGACGCTGACGTGCTCCTGATCGACGACGTTCAGTTCCTGGCCAGCAAGGTCAAGACCGAGGAAGAGTTCTTCCACACCTTCAATGTGCTCTATGAGAGCGGTCGCCAGCTGGTGCTCACCTGCGATCGCCTGCCACGGTCTCTGACCACCATCGAAGCTCGTCTGCGCGAGCGCTTCGAGGCCGGCCTGGTCGCCGACATGACTCCTCCGGATCACGCGACGCGCGTGGCCATCCTGCGCAAGCGCGCTGCCCTCGACGGCATCCAGCTCGCCGACCCGGCGGTGCTCGATCTGATCGCTGCCCGGGTGAAAAACAACATTCGCGCGCTGGAAGGCGCTCTCATCCGCGTCGTCGCCTTCCACTCTTTGACCCAACGCCCGATCGACCTCGCCCTGGCCCGCGAGGTCATGGACTCGATGTATCCGGTGCTGGGTTACGCTCGGCCCACCGTCGAGGACGTAAAGCGGATCGTCGCCGATCAGTTCTCCCTCTCCGCCGACGAACTCACCTCGGCGAGTCGAACCGCGCGTGTCGCCTGGCCTCGACAGCTGGCCATCCACCTCGCCCGGGAGCTGACCGGCGCCTCGCTCAAGGCCATCGGAGATGCCTTCGGCGGGCGCAACCACGCCACGGTCCTGCATGCCTGCAAGCGCGTCTCAGAGCGCTTGGCCGAAGATGACAACATCGCCCACGATCTCGCATCCCTCACCCAGCGCCTGGATCATCAACAAGTCGACCGCGGTGATTGACAGACTTGCTGTCGCCTGCGCGCAACAACTTGCCCGCTAGATGCGAGACATCGCGCACTTCTCCACAGCTTCTATTAGCTCTATGACTTCTAATTCCTTCTTGAGGTATTCATCGTGAAGATCTCCCTCGATCGAGACAGTCTGCTCACCCAACTGCAGACCGTGAGCCGGGTCGCCTCCACCCGAAGCGCGATCCAGGCCCTCTCGGGCGTGCAGCTGGCCGTGAACGCCTCGGGTGGGGAGTTGCGGGCCACCGACATGGATGTCGGCCTGCGCGTGCCCCTCGAGGCCGAGGTGATTCGGGAGGGCACCGTGGTGCTCCCCGCTCGCCTCCTGGTTGACGTCGTGCGGTCGCTGCCGGCGGCCGCGGTCAGCCTCGAGCTCCGCTCCGCCGAGCAGGACGTGGAGCTCGTGTCCGGAAACGCCACCTTCCACATCCGTACCCTGCGCAGCGAGGACTTTCCTCCATTCCCCGAGCCCGACACTGACTCCGCCGTCGAGCTCCCCGCCGACGCCTTCGTCTCTACGGCGCTCAAAGTGGCCGGCTCGGCGTCGCGAGACGAAACCCGCCCGGTTCTGACCGGGATCCTCGTCTCGGCCTCCGAGCGTGAGCTGCGCATGGTGGCGACCGACTCCTACCGCCTGAGCGTCAAGGAGACGACGCTTGAGGCGCCGCTGTCCTCCGGCTTCGAGGTCAACGTGCCGGCTCGGGCGCTACAGGAACTGGCTCGCCTGGTCAGCCATGCGGAGGGCGAGCGCCTGCAGGTCAGCGTGCGCCAGAACCAGGTCCTGTTCACCCTCGGCCGCATCATCCTCTCCTCCCGGCTTATCGACGGGCAGTTCCCCAACTACCGCCAGCTCCTGCCCGAGACCTTTGAGCACGAGCTGCGGCTGGCCGGCGCCGAGTTCACGGACGTCGTCCGCCGGATGAGTCTTCTCGCCCAGAAGAATGCCCCCCTGCGGCTGGCGTTCACGGCCGGCGAACTCACCGTTTCGGCCCAGACGCCGGATGTCGGCGAGGCCCAGGAGTCGATGCCCGTGGCCTTTCAGGGCGAGACGCTCGAAATTGGCTTCAACCCCGAATTCCTCCGCGCTGGCCTTGAGGCGATCGATGAGGGTGACGTGCTGCTCAAGCTGATCAGCCCGCTGCGGCCAGGGCTGATCGAGGCGGGAGACGGAAGCGGCTTCCGCTACCTGATCATGCCGATCAGGCTGAACGTCTAAGGGGACGGCTGACGCTGATGCGCGTGCTCCGGGTCAGCGCGCGGGACTTCCGCAGTTATGCCAGCGCCAGCGCTGATCTGGGAGCGAACCTGACGGTCATCACCGGGCCCAACGGCGCCGGCAAGACGAATCTCCTCGAGGCCCTCTACTTCGGCTGCACGGGGCGCTCCTGCCGCACCACCAACGAGCGCGAGCTGGTTCGCTTCGGAGAGAAGGCCACCCGGGTGCTGGTCACGGCGGAGGCCGAGGATGGCCAGCATGAGCTGACGGTCGGCTTCGCGCCCGGCGAGCCGAAGCGGATGCGGGTCGACGGCGCCAATGTGGAGCGCATGATCGACGTGGGTCAGCGCCCGCTCCTCAGTGTCTTCCTGCCCGACCGGCTCGAGTTGGTCAAGGGTGCGCCCTCGCTGCGCCGCGCCCATCTCGACCAGTTTGTCGCCGCCCTGTGGCCTGTGCGGGTGGCCACGCGCCGGGCTTACGCGCAGACGCTGGCCCAACGCAACGCACTGATCGCCCGGGTCCGGGCGGGGGATGGACATCCCGACTCGTTGTCGACGTGGAATCAACAGTTGGCGCGGCAAGGGATTGCGCTCATGCAAGACCGTCGCACGGCCGTCGAAGCGATCGCCCCGCTGTTCGCGCGTTGCTGCGGCGAGCTGGGGCTCGATGGGGAGCCCGAGCTTGCCTACCGGCCCCGCTCTCGCGCCACCGATGTCGCCTCGTTGGCCACAGAACTGGCCGAGCGCGCGCAGTCCGACCTGGAGCGCGGCTTCACCGGCCACGGCCCCCACCGTGACGATCTGCGCCTGGCTCGCGAGGGCCGCGAGTTGCGTGCCTACGGGTCCCAGGGTCAGCAGCGTCTCGGCCTGCTTGCCCTGCTGCTGGCCGAGCGGGAGGCGCTGGCCGAGCGCCGCCAGACCCCTCCGCTGATGCTGCTCGACGACGTGATGAGCGAGCTCGACCAGGACCGCCGTCGCTCCCTGGTCGATCTTCTGCGCACCGCGGGCGGCCAGGCGGTGATCACGGCCACCGACCTCGAGCAGGTGCCCGGAGCGGATGAGGTGGGCGTCAACCATCTCGTTATCTCGGCTGGCCAGATCCTGGCCGCGGCGCCGGCGGCGGCTGGATGAGTCCCCGGAGGGAGTCGTGACTCGCTATCGCCGCGGCCCTCGCCCACTCGGGGGTGCCTTCTCGCGTCTGGCCGACGAGGTGGCCCCCGACACCCTGCTCGGCGAGGTCCAGCGAGCCTGGCCGGGGGCGGTCGGTGAGACCATTGCCGGCGAGGCGCGGCCGACCGCCGAACGGGCCGGGGTGGTGACCGTCTCCTGTTCAGCCTCGGTGTGGGCGCAGGAGCTCGACCTGATGGCGCCGCAGATCCTCGCCCAGCTCAACGGGCGCCTTCGTCAGGGTTCCGTGCTGCGCCTGCGCTGCGTTGCCGTGGGTCATTCTGACACCCCGTTCAGGTGACCCTATTTTGTGCCGCTTTGCAGGTAAAACGGCACACACTCCACGGGCGATTCGACCGCAGCCTGTGCTATCCTGAAAGACATAATTCCTTGACGCCCCGGCGCGCCTAGCCTGGCGCGGGACCGCGGTGTCCCAACGTATCGGAGGATCGTTGGTGAACGACGACGGCGCCGCAGCGAGCGCCAACAGCAAATCCAGTTACGACGCGCAGGACATCACCGTGCTCGAGGGTCTCGAGGCGGTGCGCAAGCGTCCCGGCATGTACATCGGCTCGACCGGCGCGCGTGGTCTTCATCACCTCGTCTACGAGGTTGTGGATAACTCTGTTGACGAGGCGTTGGCCGGCCACTGCAACGTGGTGACGGTGACGATCCATCCCGACAACTCGGTCACCGTCGCCGACGATGGACGCGGGATTCCCGTGGCCGTGATGGCCAAGGAGGGACGTCCCGCGGTCGAGGTCGTGCTCACAGTCCTGCACGCCGGTGGCAAGTTCGGCGACGGCGGCGGCTACAAGGTCTCCGGCGGACTGCACGGCGTCGGCGTCTCCGTGGTGAACGCGCTTTCGGAGCTCCTCGAGGTCGAGGTGCGCCGCGATGGCTACACCTTCACCCAGTCCTACACGCGGGGCAAGCCCCAGGCCGACTTGGTCCGTGGCGAGCCGACCAGCGAGACCGGAACGACGATCACCTACCTACCAGACTCGGACATTTTCGAGGCCCTCGAGCTCGACTTCAAGACGATCGAGGAGCGGATGCGGGATACGGCGTTCCTGACCCGCGGTCTCCACATCACGATCATCGACGAGCGGGGTGAGGGCAACCGAGCCGAGTTTCAGTACGAGGGCGGGATCGTCGACTTCGTCGCCTACCTCAACCAGAACAAGGAGCCGATCCACAAGAAGATCATCTCCTTCGAGGGCGAGAGCGAGGAGGGCGCGGTCGAGGTGGCCATGCAGTGGAACTCCTCCTACCAGGAGTCGGTGTTCTCCTTCGCCAACAACATCAACACGCTTGAGGGCGGCTCCCATCTCTCCGGCTTTCGCTCGGCCCTGACCAGCGCCCTGAATCGCTATGCGTGGGACAAGGGTGAGCTCAAGGGCAAGGACGACAACCTGACCGGCGAGGACGTCCGCGAGGGCCTCACCGCCGTTATCTCGGCCAAGCTCACCGATCCTCAGTTCGAGGGCCAGACCAAGACCAAGCTCGGCAACCCGGGTATCCAGGGCTTCGTCCACTCAATCGTCAATGCTCGACTGTCCGAGTTCCTCGAGGAGAACCCCCAGGATGCACGCGCGGTGATTCGCAAGGCAGTCCAGGCTGCCCACGCGCGCTCGGCAGCACGCAAGGCCCGCGATCTCACACGGCGCAAGTCCGCCCTTGAGAACTCGACCCTGCCCGGCAAGCTCGCCGATTGCTCGGTCAAGGACCCGTCCCTGGCCGAGCTGTTCGTGGTCGAGGGTGACTCCGCCGGCGGCTCGGCGGTCAGCGCCCGGGACCGCAGCACTCAGGCAATCCTCCCACTGCGCGGCAAGATCCTCAACGTTGAGAAGAGCCGCATTGACAAGGTGCTGGCCAACACCGAGGTCCAGGCCCTGATCACCGCCATCGGCACGGGAGTGCGCGACGAGTTCGATCTCGCCAAGGCGCGCTACCACAAGATCGTGCTCCTGACCGACGCCGACGTCGACGGGGCGCACATCCGCACCCTGGCGTTGACCCTGCTCTTCCGCGAGATGCAGCCCCTGATCGAGGCCGGCTATGTCTACATCGCCAAGCCGCCCCTATACCGACTGACCCGCGGGCAGAAACATCGCTACATCGAGCGTGAGTCAGAGCTCGAGGACATCCTGCTCGGCGACAAGTTCGAGAAGCTCGAGATCACTGACGGCGCCGGCAAGCCGTTCAAGCTGACCGAAGCCCGCTGGAAGCGTTTCTCGCGCCTGCTCGAGACCTACGAGGGGTGGGCCGCGGCGCTGTCGGCCGCACACGGTCACGGAGTGGTCTCCTTCATGCAGCAGGCCCGCCTGCTCGAGGAGCAGATCATCGACGAGGCCAGCCTGCTGCGCCACGTGGCGTCCAGCCAGAGCAACGGCAATAGCGACGCCTACAAGCTGAACCTGATCGAGGAGCGCCCGACGGAGCTGATCGTGCGCACGATCGAGGCAAAGACCGGGCTGGCGACGACCCACCACGTGCGCCGCACGGCGATCGAGGCGCACGAGTACCGCAAGCTGGCCGAAGTCCATGCTGACCTGGCCAACCTGATCGGCACTCCGCCCTTCACCGTCTGCCTGGGCGAGAACTCGCGCGACGCCGAGTCATTCGCGGAGCTGCACGACGAGGTCCTCGCGGTGGCCCAGCGGGGCATCGACTACTACCGGTTCAAGGGACTGGGCGAGATGGACGCCGAGGAGTTGCGGGAGACGACGATGGACCCGGCGTCGCGAACCCTGGTCCAGGTGACCATCGAGGACGCCGCCTCCGCGGACCTGGTTTTCTCGATGTTGATGGGCGACCAGGTCGAGCCGAGACGGGCGTTCATCGAGGACAACGCCAAGTACGCGATGAACATCGACGTCTAAGGGAGGGCCGGGATGTCTATCGACACGATCGACGGCGGCAACATCGAGCCGCGCGGACTTGAGCAGGAGATGCGCTCGGCGTATCTCGACTACGCCATGTCCGTCATCGTTGGGCGCGCCCTGCCCGATGTCCGCGACGGTCTGAAGCCGGTCCACCGCCGCGTCCTGCACGTCATGAACGAGCTGGGCCTGCGCCCGCCACGCAAGCATGTCAAGTGCGCGCAGATCGTCGGTGAGGTGATGGGCAAGTTCCATCCCCATGGCGACAGCGCCATCTACGACGCGCTGGTCCGCCTGGCCCAGGACTTCTCGATGCGCTATCCGCTCGTCGACGGGCACGGCAACTTCGGGAACATCGACGGCTACTCGGCCGCGGCCATGCGCTACACGGAGGCTCGCCTGGCCCCGCTGGCCACCGAGATGCTGCGCGACATCGATCAGGAGACGGTCGACTTCGTTCCCACCTACGACGGATCGCGCCAGGAGCCGGTCGTGCTGCCGGCGCGCTTCCCCAATCTGCTTGTCAACGGTGGCAGCGGCATCGCCGTTGGTATGGCCACCAACATCCCGCCTCACAACCTCCGCGAGGTGGTGGCGGCCACGATCACCTACATCGACGATCCGCAGATCGACGTCGAGGGCCTGATGAAGCACATCAAGGGCCCGGACTTTCCGACCGCCGGCACGATCCTGGGCCGGGAGGGCATTCGCGACGCCTACGCCACCGGCCGCGGCCGGGTCCGCGTCCAGGCCAAGGCGCACATCGAGCCGGTCGGCCAGGGCAAGGAGGCGATCATCGTCACCGAGCTGCCCTACCAGGTGCGTAAGAACGGGGACGGCGGACTGATCCTCAAGATCCGCGACCTGGTCGTCGATAAGAAGATTCCCGAGATCACCGACCTACGCGACGAGTCCGATCGCCACGGCATGCGGATCGTCATCGAGCTCAAGCGCGACGCGATCCCCAAGGTGGTGCTCAACAAGCTCCACAAGCACACCCCGATGCAGACCACGTTCGGGGTCAACATGGTCGCCCTGGTCGACAACGTGCCCCGCACGCTGTCCCTGCGCGAGGTGATCGGCTACTACGTCGACCACCAGCGCGAGGTTGTCGTTCGCCGGACCAAGTACGAGCTGCGCCGCTCCGAGGAGCGCGCCCACGTGTTCGAGGGTCAGCTCATCGCGCTGGCCAATCTCGACCAGGTCATCGCCCTGATCCGAGCCTCCCGCGACTCCGAGGCCGCTCGCCACGGTCTGGTTGAGCAGTTCGAGCTGTCGGTGATCCAGGCCCAGGCCATCCTCCAGCTGACCCTCTCGCGCCTGACCGCGCTCGAGGCCGACAAGATAAAGCAGGAGCACGCCGATCTCATCGAGCGCATCAAGGAGCTCCGCGAGATCCTCGGCGACGAGGAGCGCGTCAACACCTTGATCAAGGACGAGCTCAAGGAGATCGCCGAGGCCTACGGCGACGATCGCCGCACCGAGATCACCCACGCCGAGGGCGAGATCGACATCGAGGACCTGATCGCCGACCAGCAGATGGTCATCTCGATCACCCACTCCGGCTACATCAAGTCCCTGCCCCTCTCCACCTACCGCCAGCAGCGTCGCGGCGGCATCGGGGTGACGGGGATGGACATGAAGGACGACGACTACATAGAGCACCTGTTCGTCTGCTCCACGCACGACTACCTGCTCTTCTTCACCAACCGCGGCAAGGTCTACCGCTTGAAGGTCTACGAGCTGCCCGAGGCCTCCCGCACGGCCAAGGGCCGCGCGCTGGTCAACCTGCTGCCGTTGCGCGAGGGAGAGCGGGTTCAGTCCGTCCTCTCCACCCGCGATTTCACCGAGGGCAAGTACCTCGTCTTCGCCACCCGCAATGGCGTGGTCAAGAAGACCGAGTTCCTGGCCTACAACACGCCGATCAAGGCCGACG
The DNA here is from genome assembly GCA_039922645.1 of Solirubrobacteraceae bacterium. Taxonomy (GTDB): domain Bacteria; phylum Actinomycetota; class Thermoleophilia; order Solirubrobacterales; family Solirubrobacteraceae; genus Palsa-465. The sequence goes on from JBDTEE010000243.1 coordinate 8,855, forward strand.
GGATCATCGCCATCAACATCCGCGACGACGACGAGCTGATCGCCGTGCGCCGGACCGGCGGGCACGACGACATCATCATGATCTCGCGCTCGGGCCAGGCCGCCCGCTTCAGCGAGGAGCTCCTGCGGGCCATGGGCCGCGACACCAGCGGCGTGCGCGGCATGAACGTCAGCCAGAAGGGCAACTCCGTGCTGGCCATGGACGTGGCTCGGGACGACCAGGAGCTGCTCGTCGTCACCGAGAACGGCTACGGCAAGCGCACCCCGATCGACGAGTACCCGGTCAAGGGCCGCGGCACGATGGGCGTCAAGACGATCACGCTGACCGAGAACAAGGGCGCGCTGGCCGGCGCGCTGGTCGTGCGCGAGCACCAGGAGCTCGTCTTCATTTCGCAAAACGGCATGGTCCAGCGCACGTCGGTGCGCGGCATCAACCGCTACGGCCGCGCCTCGCAGGGCGTCCGCGTGATGAACATCCGCGAGGACGACCAGGTCAGCGCCGTGGCGCTGGTCATGGAGTCAGAGGCGGCCACCGCCGCGCCGGTGGCCGATGAGCCGGTGGACCTGCTCTCCTCCGAAGCCCCCGAGCTGTCCGACGCCGACGTCCCCGAGTCCGGCGGCCACGACACCGACGTCGCCGGGTCTGATGGCTCCGAAGCTGACACTCCTGAGTCCGGCTCGCTGGACTCCGACGACGGCGACGAGTAGCCGATCCGCGACTCCGATGGGCACTCCGCCCCGGGCCCGCGCGGCCCGGGCCCGGGGTGTCAATTTGTTGTGCCGGAATGTCGACCCCTTCCGCTATTCTCCG
>JBDTEE010000244.1:0-6707 GCA_039922645.1 Solirubrobacteraceae bacterium
CGGGATGGCACAAAGGCCTCCTTTCACCGCAGCTCGGAGTCCGCAATCGCGAGCCGGAAAGGAGACACCGACACCAACGACCGTCCAACAACTAATCAGGTGGGCTTCGCCCTTTTCGCGGACCGGCAGCGACCTGCTCGCACCCCGAATCATAACCCCCACCGCAACAGCGTCGAACTGCCAGCATCGTCGCCCTACGTCCCCGAGCGTTGCAATCCGGCGCCCGCACCCGACGGAGCCTCCAGGTCCACCACGTCACGCCGCCGCGTCTCGGATGGCGAGCGCGGTAAGCGGCGCCGCGCGATCGAGAACGACACAACACATAACCGAGCAGCTTCTGATCTGGCCAGGACCACCCGGAGGCGGTGATCCGCGGGCGCGTAAACCGCAAGACGGCTGGTTTGCCGCTCAGGCAGCCATCTCCCGTGCCCGGGCGAGGCAGCTACTTCCGGTCGCATGCACGCACGAGAACCACCGCCGAGTGCCCTCAGAACCAGGCCGCGGCGGGTCGCATACCCGCGCGAGCACCAATGCAGTTGATGCAGGTACGACCCGATATGTGGATCGACCCAACTGGCATTCAGAGTTCGAGCATTCCGGGATGTCGTTGGTGGCTGGCGGACGGGCGACGGCCGCCGACAGGTTGACCCGGTAAGTCGTTAGTATAAACTTACGGTTAGTGATAACTTACCGCAGTGATGTGTGGACAGCGCTTGGGGATCCGACCCGGAAGGCGATCTTTGAGTTGCTGCTGGAGCGCCCACGCGCGGTTGTCGAGTTGGCGGGCGAGCTGCCGGTCAGCCGTCCCGCGGTGTCGCAGCACCTGCGGGTGCTCAAGGACGTCGGGCTGGTGATCGACCACCCAAACGGCAGTCGCCGCATCTACCGGGCTAACCCCGACGGGCTCGCGACGCTGCGCGCCGATCTTGAGCGCTTCTGGGAAAAGGCCCTGGCCGCCTACAAGGCGGTCGTCGAACAAGCAACCGAGGAGAACGAGTGAGCACCCACACGCAAATGACAGCTACAACGATAAAAAGCTCGATCGTCGTTAACGCGCCGATCGATCGAGCGTTCCGTGTCTTCACGGAGGATTTCGGCGCCTTTAAGCCGGCCTCGCACAATATGCTGGCGGTCGAGATCGCCGAGACCGTGTTCGAGCCGCGTGTGGGCGGCTACCTGTGTGACCGGGGTGTGGACGGGACCGAGTGCCGGTGGGCGCGTGTACTGGCCTTCGAGCCACCGGACCGGGTCGTGATCAGCTGGGACATCAGCCCCTATTGGCAGCTCGAGACCGACCTCGAGAAGACCAGCGAGGTCGAGGTCCGCTTCATCGCCGAGACCGAGACGCGCACGCGGGTCGAGCTCGAGCACCGCAACCTCGACCGCCACGGCGAGGGCTGGGAGGGCCTGCGCGAGGGTGTTGGCGGCGACGAGGGCTGGCCCCTGTACCTGCAGCGGTACGCCGACGTGATCGCGAAGGGGGGCTGATGTCGCCGATCACCACGACGGTCGAGGTCAACCGCCCGGCCGAGGATGTGTTCGCGTACGTCACCAACCCGACCCGGTTTGTCGAGTGGCAGCAGGGGGTGGTCAGCGGTCACATGGACGGCGATGGGCCGCAGGCGGTGGGGGATCGGTGCCTGACCACACGCAAGATCGGAGGCGCCGAGCGATCGGACACCTCGGAGACACGCACATCGACCCGCCGCACACTTGGGGGGTGCGGGCGATCGACGGCCCAATCCGCGCGATCGTCGACGTGACCGTCAGCCCTCTCCAGGAGGGCCGGCAGTCACGCGTGAAGATCGACCTCGACTTCACGGGCCACGGCATCGGCAAGCTGCTGGTGCCGCTGTTCGTGCGCCCCAGCGCGCGCAAAGAGATGCCGGAGAACCTCAACCGGCTCAAGAAGCGTCTGGAAAGCCAGTGATGAGCTTACCTCCCGGGCCCGCGTGCTCGCTGAACGCGCATGCCCGGCGCATGCCGACCATGACAATGGTCAGCTCAAGCAAACGACGATCAACGGTGTCACGATATGACCGAACAGGCCCCCCGATGATGAGCCCTTCGTGATGAACACCAGCGACGTCAAGTCCTTCTTCGAGGCCGCCGCGACCGATTGGGACACGGTGCGTCTCACCTACTACGACGAACGAGTCATCGAGACGATCGCCGACGCGATCGCGATCCAGGAAACACAGACCGTGCTCGACGTCGGCACCGGCACAGGGTTCATCGCCGCCGGCCTCGCCACTCGCGCCGCCGGGGTAATCGCGATCGACAACTCCCCAGCGATGCTCGACGTCGCCCGCGACAACCTCGCCCAGCTCGGCATCGACAACGTCGAGCTCCGCGAAGGCGACCTCACCCAACTCCCTCTCGACGACAATTCGATCCACGCCGCGGTCGCGAACATGGTCCTTCACCACACCGACGACCCAGCGGGGATGCTCGCCGAGATGGCCCGCGTCGTCCGGCCAGGAGGATGGGTCGCGATCACCGACGCGGTCGAGCATCCCTACGAGTGGATGCGCACCGAACAAGCCGACATATGGCTCGGCTTCACCCCCGAACAGGTCGAGGGCTTCTTCGGCTCCGCGCGACTGGCGCGATACGGCTACGCGACCCTCGGATCCCAGTGAAACATCCAGTCCACGACCTCGGTCGAAGTCGCCACGATCGGAATCTTCGCCGCCTGGGGCCAAGTCCAACCCTGAGCAAACCCCCTCCCCTCTCGCATCGGCTCCTGCATAACGACGAGACGGTCGGCGCTCCCGAGGCCTGGTCGATGCCCCCAACTCGCTGAACCCCGCCCCACGACCGCACTTGCCGCACCCGCGGGTCAACCTAGGCTGCCGGCCCCCCCGGAACCGTGTGCGGGACCACCCCGCGGAGTACCGCGCCAGCACGAATCCAGGTCTCGCGACATCGTTTGCGCCGACACCCCCTCCTCGCCAGATGCGGGGCGGTCTTCGGCTGCTCCTCACACGGCGCGGTGCATAGGCAGAACGGCGGCCACCGCCGGCTCGAAATCGACGCTCCGCGTGATCGCTATGCGCGACAAGCACTCGTCCGCGTCGCCGTGGTCGCTCACAAGCGCCTGGTCGCCAAGGCATTCGTCAGCCGGCTGCGGTCCTGAACGCCAAAGCGATCGTGAGCCCAGCCGACTTGTTCGACCGAGCCGCGCTCCCGCCGCCTCCGGAGCATCGCCCGACGCGGGTGAGCGAGGAAGGAAATGCGGTCGTCTTCGCGAGTCGCGATCTTTGCGCCCTCAGGAGGATCGCGTTGTTCCGGGGGTGCCCAACTGACCGGTGCAGGAGGTCTGGGGTTCACCGAGGTCGTTCCCTGTCGCCTCTCTGGGAGTGCCGGTTCTCTCGTACCTGTTTCTCCTGCTCTGCCGCGAGCGGAGGCTTTCGCTGCGTCGCCCGGCGTGCGTTCATCACCGCGATGATCCTCGCATCCCCGGCATCAGCGGCCTCGGCCCCCCGCCAGGCTAGCGGCGGGTGCGTATGGCGAGTCGCCCTGAGAAGGCGCTCCTCTAGTTCCTTCAGCAATGATTAGCGTGGCGTCATGACTGCGCACAGAGCTGATCGCTCCGCGGAGATGAGCTCGGGGTTACGGGTCGCCGCTGTGGTCCGCACCCAGACGTTCTCAATCGCGATCGCCTCGGGCCAGAATCGCGCGCGCCTCAGCGTCAACCCGTGATCGAATTGGAGTGAAGGCCAACAAGGGCGCGCCGGGAGTGGACGGGCAGGACCTTGACGAGTTCGATGCCGGTCTGGAGGGCAACCTCTACAGCGTCTGGAATCCGATGAGCTCGGGGTCCTACTTTCCGCCCCGGGTTAGAGCGGTCAAGATCCCCAAGCCGCACGGTAGCGGGGTCAGAATGCTCGGTGTGCCGACGATCGCAAATAGGGTGGCGCAGACGGTGGTGGCCATGTTCTTGGAGCCGTTGGTGGAACCTCGGTTTCGCCGGGGCTCCGCACTTGTGGAGCTAGCCTCGAGAGTGCTTGACGCACAGTGCGGCGAGATCCACGCTGTTGGCGTGGTACGTCTGGCAGCCGATCCGAGCGGAGAAGAAGTCCTGTCCTGACGCGTTGCCAAACGCGGCCAGCGGCGCGGCGTTGCGGGTGAGATCGAGGTCGAGCTTGCCGTAGGTGAGGTAGCGGTTGGGGCCGGTCTGTCGTGTGGCCTGAGCGAGCCGGCGCTGGTAGGTCGGATCGGCGAGCGGGGGGAGGTTTGAGCTGTCCGCCAGCAGCGGGTTGAGCATCTGGGAGGGGTCTGGGTAGTCGGCCTGCCAGCCGCTGTATCCGAGGTCGAATGGCTCACCGGGTGTCGCCAGCCGCGCGAACAGCTTTGACAGGGGGAACGTTTTGACCTGGACTTGGAGGCCGATTGCGGCGAGGTCGGTCCTGACGATCTGCGCCTGCTCTGGGAATGGGGCCACGTTGATCGTGTAGAGCACGGCGGTTTGGCCACTTGCGTGGGCTAGCTGGATCAGGTGTCGTGCTTTGGCCCGATCCGGGGTCATCGGGTAGACGTGGGCGTCGCGGTAGCCTGCCATTCCGGGCGGCAGGTAGTGGTCGGTCGGCCGCTCGGGCAATCGATCAAATCCACTTCCCAGGGCGGCCAGCCTGACCCGGTCGATCGCGTAGTTGACCGCTTGACGCAGCCGGACGTCGCTGAACAGCGGCCGGTGCGTGTTCAGAGCGAAGGAGTCGAGCTCGAGGATCGGGTTTAGGAAGTACCGCTGATGGCCGCGGGCGGCCGCTGCGCTGCCCGGCCCGTAACGGGCGGCGAGTTGTGCGGCGGTCGCGGCGATCGTCGTCGAGGCTTGCGAGTCGAGTCCGAGGGGCGTGTAATCGACGGTGCCGGTCTCGATGTTGGCGACCGCTCGCTGGGCGGAGACCCCGACCGCCAGCTCGATCCGCGCGAACCGGTGGGGGCGACTGCCGTGATAGTTCGGGTTGCGCATCAGCACGACTCCTTGCCCGGGCGTGTAGGACGCCACGTAGTAAGGCCCGGCTGAAGGAACGGCGCGCACCCCGTTGCGATCAATCGGCGTGTTAGACGGGACCGCGCAGAACGCCGGCTGTGCAAGCCGAGCGAGAAAGTCCGGGGCCGGAGCGAGCAGACGGATGGTGAGCGTTCCTGCTCCCGGGACCAGTCCGGCGATGTGGCTGGCCTTCCCGGCCATGTACGCGCGGGCGCCGACGACATCGGATAGGTAGTGAGCCAACGGGCTGTGTGTCCTCGGGTTCAGGGTGCGCTCGATCGTGTGCTTGAACGTTTGTGCGCTGACCGCTTCGGTCGAGGGCGGCGAGAAGTGAAAGCCGGGGCGGATCTGGAACGTGTAGGTCCTGCCGTCGGGCGAGCGGGTTGGCAGCGCCCGGGCGACCTCGGGCGTCAGCACCGAGCCTGCGGAACCGGCCTTGTCGAGGTAGTTCAGAAGTTCAGCGCACGTCGCGTTCACAAGCTGCTGGGAGAGATCGTCGAAGGCGAGCGCCGGATCCATGAACGCGACGTCGGTGGCGGAGACCATCCGCAGCGTCCCGCCGCCGGACCCCCTGTGATTCGGTGCGATCGACTGCGCGTCGACCGCGACCCACACTCGCCCGTCCGCGACCGTGAGCGCCTGTGGGCTGCCGCCCACCGCGATCGTCGCTTGCACTCGGCTTGTGTACGGGTCGATCCTGGTCACGGTCCCGTCGCCGCTGTTGGCGACCCACACCGAGCCGGCGCCGAACGCAACGCCGGTCGGCGTCCGTCCCACCGGGATTGTCGCCGTCGGCGAGCGCGTCCCTGGATCGATCCGGACAAGCATGTCGTCGAGCGAATCAACGACCCACACGCCGCCGGCGCCAACCGTGATCCCGGCCGGTCCGTTGCCCACCGCGATCGGGGTCAGCAACCCGGTCGGGTCCACTCGCACCACGTTGTCGGCTTCGGTGTCGCTGAGCCATATCGCTCCGTTGCCGATGGCGATCCCGGACGGGCTGGCGTTTGGATCCAGCCGCTGCGTCACCGCTCCGGTGATCGCGTCCAGACGGGTCAGTAGGCCTGTAGACGGCGCGACCCAGACCGAGTTGCCGTACACCGCGACCGCCCCCGGTCCGTTCGGGACCACGTTCCCGACCGGGACCGAGACGCCAACCGTGTTGAACTCGGGGTCCACTCGCTCAACGACAACGTTGCTCGTGCCTGCGGGGCTCAGGTCAGGATTCAGATTGGACTCGACCACCCACACCCCCTGAGCACTGGTCGCGATCGCGGCCGGAGTTCGTCTCACCGGGATCGTGCGCAGGGTACGGAGGGTCTTGCGGTCGATCCGAGAGACGGTCTGGTCGTCGAGGTTGGCGACCCACAGCGACCCGAAACCTGCTGCGACCCCGCCCGGTCGGGCACCAACCGGCACGGAAGCGACGAGGCGGCTGGTGTGGACGTCGATCACCGAGAGCGAGTTGGGTGCCGCGTGGACGGTGCTCGCTCCTGGGCCGGGCAGGCTGAGCGCGACGGCGATGATCGCGGCGAGCAGGGCCGCTCCCCCGGCGGCGAGCAGCAGACCACCGCGCTTTCCGGGATGAGCGATCGCGGGCGAGCGTCGAGTCGCGTTCCGGACTGGCGCGTCCAGCACGGGATCTTGAGCAAGGATCGCTCGTTGCAGCTGGTGAAGGTCGCGGCTGGGTTCGAGTCCAAGCTCGTCGATC
>JBDTEE010000245.1:0-8879 GCA_039922645.1 Solirubrobacteraceae bacterium
GAGAGCCCCACTGCGGCGGCCATCCTACGCGCGCTCCAATGCGTGCTCCCGTCCGGCGGGGTCTCCAACGTCATCGCGAGCACCCGGGCGACCTCCGCACTGTCGATCTCCCGGGGACGCCCCGCCCGCGGAGCGGTCTGCAACCCATCCAACCCGCGCTCGCTGAAGTTCCGTCGCCACAAACCCACGGTCGGAAGCGACACCCCGACCTCAGCGGCGATCTGGGTGTTCGACGCACCCTCGGCCGCCAGCAGAACGATCCGGGCGCGCATCGCGTCCTGCTGAGACGCCAACGGAGCTCTCAACACCGCCCAGAGCTGTTGTTCCTCCTCGTCGGAGAGCTCGATCGTTGCCGCGGTGCGAGCCACAACCACGACTGTACGCTAAGTCAATTAGTTATACAAGCTACTTAAGACTCAGTGCACTAGTGTCGTGAGACGATCGAGCCAGTGGCCCAGCGCGTCGCGTTGAGCGGGAAGATCCGAGCGCAGGCTGTGGTCGGCGTTCACCTCGACCACCTGGCGCTTCGGGCCGGATGGAGGCACGCCGAACTGGTCCCGGCGCCCCTGGACAACCAGTGTGGGTACGGCAACGGCCTCGAGCTCAGGCAACCGGCTCTGGGGGATACGGGTCGATCGAGCGCGGCGCGGCGGCAGCAGGGGAAAGGCCAGGCAGAGGACCCCGACCGCGTCGAGTTCGACGGCAGAGCGGCAGGCCACACGGGCACCCAGGGAGCGTCCTCCGACAACCAGCGGTAGCCCCGCGAAGGCCTTTTCTCTCAGCTCGCAAACGACTGTCCTCCAGGCCACATCGAGCTGCGCGGCCGGGGCGGGCGCACGTCGGCCGGCCCGTCGGTAGGGCTGCTCGATCAGCGCCACAGCCAGACGGCGCTCGAGGGCGACGGCAGCGGCGGCCTGCAGGTCGGGGGCGCCGACCCCGCCACCGGCGCCATGTCCCAGGATCAGGGCGCCGCGGGCCTCGGACGCGGTCTGCACATGAGCCCGCGCCTCGCCGTGGGGGGTGGGGATGTCGATCGCGTCCACGCGCGTAGGGTAGGGGCCGGGGTTGGCCTGCGCCCGGTGCTCGACGCAGAATCAGGCCCCTGCTCCAGCCACCGCGAGCGCCGCCTAGTGGGTGGGGCCCCCACTAGGGCTGCTCGGAGTCAGTGCTCCCGATGCCGCTGAGCATCAAGACGTGTTCTGGGTTGACGGCCAGTCGGCGACCGGTTTGTGCCTCAGTCAACCAGGCGAGTTCCATGATCGAGCCGCGCGCGGCCCCGACGATAGTTGCTTCGACCTGCTTGGCGTCACCTTCGACCAGCAGAAGGTCGCCCCCGACCAGCCTGATCTCCGTGACCGAACTCACGCTCTGGTGCTGCGGAGCGTGGCGCGCGCCTGGCGCAGCCGGCGTTGGGCACTCTCGAGCCTGCGCTGAAGCTCCTCAAGTCGCTGGTTAGGCCCGATGCCGCGGCGATAGAGCCGGGCCCGCAGGAGCGCGACGCTGTCTCGGTAGTGGTAGACCTCGGCCTGTATCTCCCCAATTTCGTGCAGCGTGCTCATGCCGTGCAGTTCGTGACCAGGTAGGTGTCTCCCTGCACGATCGTCATGCCGAGAACTCCGTGACCGAGTAGGCGTTGCAGCCCACCACCTCGCAGCGTTGCTCGTAGGGGCGCCCGGCGGGCTGGCGGTAGATGACAAACGGCTGGTGGGGACCCATGTCGAAGATCGCGGTGACGACGTCTCCCCAGATCGGGTCTGGAGCGCCCACCGTGGTCACGCAGTCGCGGTTGCCGCGACGGGTCCACAGCTCCATTATCCGTCGCTTGCTCGGCGGCCGGCCCATGTCTCGCTCGGTTTGTTTGCGCAGCACCTCGTAGGTTTCCTCGCCCGTCGGCTCGTCGCTGGGCGGGATAAACAGTGGAGGCATCGACGATCAGAGCCCGCGCTCGCGGGCATCCTTACTGAGCGCCGCCGACAGCGCAACCGGATCGAGTCGGGCCTCGAGTTCAGTGACGCGCTTCTCCTGTCGCTGGGCTTCGCGGTAAACGGAATCCTGAAGGCCCTGGACCATCTGCTCGAGGTGGGCAACCCGCGCCTCCAGATCCGCTTTCGGATCGCCGCCAAGGTTGGGGCGCAGGGGCGTGAGGACATCCGGTGGGGCCAGAACGCGGCGGATCTGACGGATGCGGGCCACCAGTCCGTCCGACTCTTCGCTCATCGCCAGCGCGACTTCTTGACGGAAACCGGGCGCGGCGGATACTGGGCCCGTTCCTCGTCGGTCATCTTTCGGATGGTCAACGAGCCGCGTTCGACCTCGGCGCGTACGTTTTCCAGCTTGACCACACGTTGCTCCGCGGCACGTTCTCGGATGGTTTTCAACTCATCACCCCCGTTCAGTTATCGCGGACGTGGCGCGGCGTGCGCCTGGGGGACGGCAGAGATGGCGGGCACGACAGAGGTGGCGCGGAGAACATCCAGTTCCCTTCGTGGCCGGCGCGAGTGGTGTAAAGAGGTTCGACCGCGTCGGCGCAAGGGACCTCACGGACGAGGTACGCCCGTGTCTTGACCCTAGCAGCACGAGGCTTCAGGTCAACCCCGGGCTTGCCCCATACCTCCTGGTTATGCCGGTCTTTCACTTGGCGCAGCCGGTTAGCCTGACGGGCGCCGCGGAGGCATGAACCGCGTCGTCGGTAGGGAACCCCGGGTGGAGACACGGAGCTGTGCTTGATGATCGGGTGCAGCGTTTGTGTGCTAGCGCGGGAGGAATGTGCGCTATGGTGGCCCTAGGCCGGGCAGTCGCTCGGCTATTACCAGTGTCACGCGTTTCCCTAGTTCGTTGCTTGTCAGCGCCCTCCGTGTTTCGCAGCGCACATAATCGGAGGAAGCAAACATGCCTACAGGAACCGTGAAGTGGTTCAGCGACGTAAAGGGGTTTGGATTCATCACTCCCGATGATTCCGGCAAGGATCTCTTCGTCCACCACTCTGCAATTCAGGGCGGCGGCTACAAGTCCTTGGCCGAAGGCGCCAAGGTCAGCTACGACGCCGAGCAGGGCCCCAAGGGTCCCGCCGCAGCGAACGTCCAGGCTGTCTAAGCCCGCATGCTGAACGCGACGGGGGTAGCTACCCCCGTCGCTTTTTTCGTTCCCGCCCGGACGTTGTTGAATCCCGGGCGGTCGCCCGCCTTTAGCGTCGCGCGTGCTTCAGATCGCCAGCGTTCGAGTCGGGCGGACCGGCAGCGTTCGAGCGAGCGCGCATCCCGCCGCGCCAGCTGCGCCGGTGACAAAGCTTCTATCCCAGGAGACGATGATGGCTTCACGCGGTAAGAAGAAGACGACCATGGCAAAGCTCACCCGCGAGAGCCGGCTGCGCGAGCGCCGCTTGGAGAAGCAAGCCAAGAAGGACCGCCGCGAGCACACCCCGATGACGGCGGAGCCGACCTGGCTGCCCACCGACACCGCGTCAAGTTGGCCCGACGAGCCCGTCGAAGGGGAGACCCCCAGCGCCAGCTGAGAGGGGCTTGGGTTCGGGCTGACGGCTTGGGCTTGGGCTTACGGCTTGGGCTTACGGCTCGGGCTGGGGATCGGGTCGGACGCCGCCGGCGAACGTGCGTGCAAATGCGCCTGCGCTCCGGCGGTCACGCGCCGCGCGGAGCGCCAGCAATTCGGAGCTAGCCTTGCCACCGCGGTGTACTCTTCGTAACGCTCGGAGGGTCCTCAACGCTTCTACTTTCGGGCGGCTGGTCTACGAGCTAATCAGAGGGGCAGAGAGACGGTGAGCCGCATGGCCATCGCAACCCAGAAGACTCCCGTCGCTTGTGTCGAGATCGACCTCGGGCTGCGATCAGATCTCCCCGAGCCGGTCCTGAAGCCTGATCCGCACCGGCGTTGCCACGGTGACTGCTGGCAGAGCCTGCGGGTGTTCGGTCACGCGCCGCGCGGGCTTCGTCCCGATCACGACTTTCTCAGCAACCCGTCTGGCCCGGGCACGTGCCAGGCCTGCGGAGCCCTTCTCGCCGACGGACGGCGCCCGCAGGTCAATCTGGTCGGGTAACCGAGCGGGATCCTTAAACCTCGGCGATCATCAACGTGGCGCCGCCGGTAGCGAAGTTCGGGATGTCGGCCGCCGCGGCCTGCCCTTCCCCGGTGCCCAGCGCTGTCTGCAGATCGTCGGCGCTGTCGAACGACAGCTCAGCCAGGAAATAGAACGGAGCAGGCGTTCCGTCCGGCGTTCCCAGCACTTTCCCAGCCTCGAAGCGGCGGAGCCCAGGGATCTTCTGCGCCAACGGAGCGTGCGTGCTGGCGTAGTGCGCGTCAAAAGCCGCCGGGTCCTCCGGCGGCCCGTAGGCAACCACGAGCTTGATCATTGCTTTCTCCTCATATTCGGGCTTTCGTTCGAGCCTATCCCCCCCGGTCTCAGAAGGCGCCGTCGGGCAAGCATCGATTGACCCTCGGCGGGTTTTTGCCGCGGTTGACGCCGTCCTGAACATCTACGGGGCCACCGGTACCCGGGTGCGATTCTGCTGAGAGGTAACTCGCTCCGATAACACGACAGCCCTGGAATTACTCGGGCTTTCGATCAGAGCGACTGAAGGGACAGCAACCCCTCGACCTTCTGCATGGCAATTGCGCGGCAGGCCGTCCGATCTCTGATGAATCCTGGGGATCCCTTGTTTCCACGGGTGTTCCACACGTTCAACAACGGGTTCGAGTGGTAGCGCCGCTCGTAGCGCCGTGGTAGCGCCGCTTGAGGCGCCAGCTTGTTGCTGCCACACGTCCTCAGATCGACGTCGACCTGAAAGTCGGCCAGCGCCTCCACGATCGGATGGGGAAATTGTGGTCCAGCGCGAAGAGCCGGCGCACAGTCGGCCGTTCAGTCGATGCTAAGCGGCGACAGCCGGCCGGAGGTTCTCAGGCCGGCGACTTGGGGTTCGTGCTCAGTTGCAAGAGCTACCCGTCGCTGCCGGAACGCTCCAGGAACCCGACTCGACGCGGTGTGAGCACGCAGCAGACGATCGAGCCAGCTCTCAGCGAGGCTCGAGATCGGTCATGACCGATTGACCCTGAACAGAAGTCCGAGAGACGATTCAGATATCGGAACTCAGACCTCCGTTTGATGCTCAGCGGCGCTGTGCCGGGCGTTCGCTTTCTGCTCCAGTGTCATCGCCCCGGGGTGGCCGATGCCGGGCCACGGCGTAAGCAACAGCAAGATGCGAGCATCCGAACGAGCGTGTACCGAGTGACGCTCGTTGGGAGCGAACTCGACCAGCAGGCCGCTGCGACCGATGACGCTGTCGCCGGCGCTGGTCTTGATCTCGACTTCGCCGTCGAGAACGGTCACCCAGGCACGTTCGTGGACCTGGTGATCGTCGAAGCTCTCGCCCGCCGGGATCATCAGTGCGATCGCGCGCGCGTCGTCGGTTGAGGTGAGGATCTCGGGCGCGTGTGGCCTCAGGTCTAGCTTCGGGATCGTCCAGCTGTTCATGTCATCTCCAGATGGTCAGGTGCCGATGGACAGGGCGGCCTAGATCGATTGTCGGTAGCCGCGGAATTCGTGGTCCCGGTTATAGCTGCCGTAGCCGCCGCTGACCTCCGAGTAGTGGGCGACGATCTCGATCCGCTGGATCCACTTGGCCTGTTTGACGCCCAGTTCGACCTCGTTGCGGAGCCGGGTGGTGCTCCGTGACTCAACGGGAGGGGCGCGTCGTTCATGTCGTAAGGGAGCATCGTGAGGTGGTGACCCATGTGCTCGATCGGATGCGCGCCGTAGTAGACGCCCTTGTCTGCTCCCTCGCCGAGCGAGCAGAAGACGACCCATTTCGCCTCGCGGTCCGGCTCGACGTGGTCGACGATCGTCTGTATCGAGACTCCCCCCATTTCGCGACGCCGGACCAGCCGACATGCTCGAACAGTTGTTGCACCGGCCCGACGATCGCCTGGCCCACGCGCTGCACAACCCGCGGGTGTCGGATCGTGAACCGCGTCGCTGCGGCCCACCCGACGACGACGATGACCATCGACCCGGCGAACTGGAATCAGCGCCGCTGCCCATCGTTTGAGCCTACGCGAACCCTAGATCGAGACGAGCCGCCGAGCTTGCGACAAACATGGTCGGTCGGCGTCTGGCGAGACGCTGCGGGCGTGGTCGGTCTCGTGATCACAGCCGTCGCCGGGTATCGCGTCCTGGCTTTCGAACTTGAGGATCAGGGTCATCGCGGATTGCTTCCGACCTTCCGCCGCGACCCCGGCTCGCCGGACACCGCTGAGAGCCAGCGGGCGCTTGAGCGCGAGGCGCGTGTCCGGCGGTTGGGCTAGTCCGTCCCGGGTCGGAGGGGTGTCGCCGGACCGTCGCCGACTCCCGCTCGTCATCCCCATGACAGTCATGACGGGCGAAACGGTCATTCGGGGCGATCGCTGTCATCCCGGAGACCGACGGACTTGATAGCCGCTACGAGGTGCACCAGACTGGATCCATGAACCCGCACGAGCCCGATCACCCAGCGTCAGCTTGGACCCCCGCCCAGGGGAATCTCCGGCGTGATCGCGATCGCACCCGGACGCGTCATGCCTTGGCGGTTATGCAGGCGGAAATACGCCGGATGAGCCGCTCAACACAGCGTCCCAAGCAAGCTCGGGATGTCCGGACCGCCGACGATCCTCGCGTCTCCGGTGGGTGACGGAGGTCTTCCTCAGCCCGCGTGATCGCGCTGGGACGCTCGGCTCTGCTCGAGGATCCTCTGCTGCAGCCGTGCCGCCGACCCGGCTGACGCGGCGCGGGCGGCACGCTCGGGTTCGAGCGGCACGCCGTGGCGCCCGGCCCAATCCAGCAGTGCCTGGCGCTCTTCATCACGACGAGCTAGGCGCCTGAACAACCACGCCAGCAGCAGCGTCGTCAGGATCACCTGCTCGAGCATCATGATCCCCCCTGCCAGGCTCTGATCAGACCGCGGGGACAATCTCCGGGCTCGGTCGGTCATCCGGTAGATGGGGTAGAAGACCGTCTGGTCCCAGATCAGGACATTGGCCAGCACGGAGCCCAAAAAGCGGACGAGCATCACGTAGCCGAGCTCCCAACCACCGGCAAACCAGCGTGGCTTCGGCAACGGGCCGATCAGCGCCAGCCACAACAGAGCCCCGAACCACAGCATGCAGGCGTGCTCAAGCGCGTGGATCAGATCGTGCTCGATCGCCAGCTGGTACAAGAACGGGCACATGCCAGGCGTACAGGTCCGCCGCCCACAGGGCCACCGCCACCAGCGGGTGCGACAACTTGCGCAGCGCCCTCGAGACAGGGGTGTGCAGCACCGTCCGTCAGCGCAATGCGATCCCCTTCCGGGCGATCGCGCGCGTGGCGTTCAAGATGTACCCGAAGCGCTCGATCCTGTGCCTGTCGCTGTTCGTTGGACAGGCCTTTCTGTCGATCGGAACCGCGGTCGGCGGGATCACCGGTCCGCTGGTGTTCGGCAAACTGATCGCCACCGGCCAGAAGAGCCAGGTCGTGATCGCGTTCTTCATCGGCGCCGCGGTAATGGCGCTGGGCGGGATCGTCGAACTCTTCTACGGCGTCAAGGCCGAGGGCAAGAGGACATAGCCCAACCACTGACCGTCGTCGACGCCGACGCTCCAGACCTCGACGGCGAGGGCAAGTACGGGGCCGACGGCGAGGAGCCCGACGAGGGCCGCGCAAGCATGGCGTCCGACGAGGGCCGCGCGAGCGAGGAACGCATCCGCGCCCGCCTCGACCGCCGCGGCGAACGTGAACGCGCTGGCCTGCGCCGCTACCGCCCCGGACCGGGCGGTTCCCCGGCCGCAGCCTCGTTCGCGCCTGAGCAGCCCCTCGACGATCACATCCAGGCGATCCAGCGCGCGCTGGACGAGCACGGCGCCACCGAACGCAGCGAGCTCGCCACGCTCGTCGGTGCACGCTACCGGGGCCCCGGCGTGTTTCGCCAGGCTCTGCGCGAAACGGTCGCGGACGGTGAGATTCGGCGGACCTCGCGTACCACCTATGACCGGACCGATGGTCATGAGGCTCGGGCCTAGCGAGACCCGGATCCCGTCCGCGCCTGGCGCGGGCTGTACACACGCGAACAACGCTGGTTAGGCGCAAGGTCGTTGCGGGCACCTCAGTGCTCAGACCCATTCGTCCACGCCGCTCCAGAGCCGGGCGGCGTTCATTTCGGTGGCCCGACTTTTCTGGAGAAACGTGCGGTTTGAACGCGAAGAAAGCATTCTCGGCGTGAGCGAACGGTCGCTCGCGTCCGCGCCGGAGCCGCTCGCGCCCTCGGGCGAGCAGATCGAGATCGTCCGTGGGGACCAGCGGGCGGTCGTAGTCGAGGTCGGCGGGGCGCTGCGTGCGTACGACGTGGGAGATTGGGCGCTGCTCGATGGCTATCGGCGCGATGAGCGGTGCACGGCGGCTCGGGGTCAGTCGCTGATCCCGTGGCCCAATCGCCTCAGGGACGGCGCCTACCAATTCGATGACAACGACTATCAGCTTGCGCTGAGCGAACCCGCCAAGGCCAACGCCATCCATGGACTGGTGCGCTTCGTCAACTGGACCGTGGCTGAGCGCAGCAGCGATCGCGTCACGATGGCTCACGTGCTGCATCCGCAGCCCGGCTATCCGTTCGCGCTGCGCCTGACAATTGAGTACACGCTCGCGGATCTTGGGCTGACCGTGACCACGACTGCGACCAACGCGGGGACGAGCAGGTGCCCGTACGGTGCTGGTGCTCACCCCTACCTGTCAATTGGGACCAATGTGATCGACGCTGCCGTCCTGAAGATCCCGGCGAACCGCTGGCTGCCCAGTGACGAGCGGGGTATCCCGACGGACGTCGAGCCGGTCGACGGAACCCCGTATGACTTCCGCGAGCCGC
>JBDTEE010000246.1:0-4594 GCA_039922645.1 Solirubrobacteraceae bacterium
GCCCCCGAATTCCGTGCTGAAGATCGTGATCGCTCCAGTGAACTCGTCCGCCTGAGCCGAGACGTCGGGAAGCGTGCGGCACGGCGTCGACGGACCGGCGCCGGCTAGATACGCCTGACAGAAGCCAGGCGGATAGCCGGAACTGCCCTCGACCGTGTTGGCCTGCGTGTAGTCGCTACTGCCCGGCAATACGACCCCGGGTACCCGGGAGCGCAGCTGCCAGGTGGGCATTGCCCAGGACATCGAGATGCCGCCACCATCACTGCCCCACTCCGCCCCGTCGTTCCAGACGCGCTCCTGCGGCGGCTGGGTCGAGGCGTTATCGATCGTCGTCCCTCCAACCGCCACCACGTACGGCTGGCTGCTGGGGTCATCGACAGACAGGGGGTTCTGGCCGGCCGGCGGAGCGACGGCGCGGAATGCGTTGCAGTCGTCGCTGCCCGTGTCCCCCGCGGCGGAGAAAACCGACTGTCCCTGGGCGGCCGCCTGCTCGAACAGGAAATTCTCGGCCTGTTGGACTCCGGGCTCGCCAAGCTGCACCGCCTGCTCGCACAGCCCCCAGCTCGAGGTCACGACCTTGTCCGCGTCGGCGTTGATGATGGCCGAATACTCATCCAGCCCGCCGAAAGTGGTGTTCGGTGCCTCATACACGTCGATGTTCGCTCCCGGCGCCATGGCCGAGACGTTCTCGACGTCGAGGACCGCCTCGCCGCTGCCTTGACCGGTCGGCTGGCCGCCATCGACCGGCATCGTGTTCAAACGGCCGGCCATCTGCCCAGCCACACTCGCGCCGAAGTAGCAGGTGTCGAACGTCTGAATGTCTGAAGGCAGAAACGGCTCGAGCTCGTAGATCGCAATGCGCTGCCCAGCGGCGAGGTCGCCAGCGCCATACAGGCCGAATGCGCCGTAGGCGTTAGCAATCTGGTCGTCGGTTAGCCCACCGAACTGCTGCGCATCGGTCTGAGCACTGGCGCAAGCTGTCGGTGAGCCGGCCGGATGCGTCAGGTGCCCGGCCTTCGCCGCGGCACGCGTTCCCCGCGCGGACGCAGGGGCTCTCACGATCGATACGGCATGCGGATGAACGAGGTTGTCCAGACCCACCACGGCTGAGACCGCCGCGGAGATCGTTGACGGCACCCGGACCGCGGTCGTGGTGGCCTGCCCGAGCGTTCCGTCAGCGAGCTTGTAACTCGCGAGTCGAGTGTGAAACGCGGCTTCGACCTGGCGAGCGGAGGCTTTAAAGGTCACGATCAACCCGTCGCTCGCGACGCGTGTGACCCGGAGGCCGTCGGCCACCAACTGCGCTTTGACGGCGTCGATCGTCGTCGGCGTCGGCCCGAACCGGCTGGCAAACGTGCCCGGGGCAAGATAGTGGTGAAACGCCGGGGACCCTGCCTCGGTGACCGAGGCGATGAACTGCCTCAGCGCACGCTCGTTACGCGGCCGCAGCACCAGAGCAGCTGTCTCAGCAGCACCCCGCGATACGGCGCCGATCTCTCTCGCACCCGACGGAATATGCGGCGCTGCGGTCACAGCGACGGTCGCCCGTGACCTGGCTGCTAAGGCGCCCCAAGCTGAAGTCAACAACGGCACCAACAGCGCCGCCACTAGCAACCCGACCCACACAAACCGCTTCATCGCACCCCTCCAAACCCCACTGCGCCCTAACGAAGTCGCCCTCCGTCACCTCGGGCAAGACCCTATTCCGCGGCTCAGCGTAACGCAAGTGGCCGGCGATGCTGCCCAAAGCATCGACTGCTTATGGCCCAGCAAA
The DNA here is from genome assembly GCA_039922645.1 of Solirubrobacteraceae bacterium. Taxonomy (GTDB): domain Bacteria; phylum Actinomycetota; class Thermoleophilia; order Solirubrobacterales; family Solirubrobacteraceae; genus Palsa-465. Next base: position 1,775 of record JBDTEE010000246.1, read on the forward strand.
GTGTGGGGTGTCACCCCATCTCGCTCGCGACCGCTGCCGCGCCTCAGGCTGGTTCGTAAAGAAACGGCGCGTCAAGAGACATGCGGCGAGCCGTCGGGCATCAGGGTTTGCGACGTGCGCCATGTTCCGCGCCCCGAGGAGTTTCCGCACATCATCAGACTGCTCCGCCACTGACCTGAGCGTGGACGATGGGTGCGGTGGAGTAACCGCGAACTTCGCATCATCAAGTGTGGTTGACGGGGATCTCAACCGGGGAGATAATCGGGTTTCCTTTTTCCAAGCCTGGGGGCCGGGATGTCCTGGAAGCTAGATGGGTCGTACTTCGAGACGTGCTCGTGCGATCTGGTGTGTCCGTGCACGGCGTCAATGGCGCTGGGAGCCACGCGCGACCGCTGCAAGGTCACGCTTGTCTTTCACATCGAGCACGGTGATGTCGAGGGCACCGACGTGAGCGGCCTGACGGTCGCTGCGATCGCCGACACGCCCAAGATCATGAGCGAGGGCAATTGGCGCTTGGGCGTCTTCATCGACGCGGCGGCATCGGATGAGCAGGCCGAGAAGCTGGGCGGAGTGTTTTCCGGTGCGCTGGGTGGGCCGATGGAGGCGATTGGTCCCCTGATCGGGGAGAACCTCGGTGTTGAGCGTGCACCGATCGAGGTGCGCGAAGACGGTCTGCGTCACTCGGTTCGGATCGGCGACGCGATCGACTTTGAGGTCGAGGACGTGGTGCCCTTCGGCGTGCAGACCGGCGAGCCGGTTCGCCTGACGGGCGTCTTTCACCCGGCCGGCTCCGAGCTCACGGTCGCTCATGCCACGCGTTCGCAGATCAACGCCTTCGGCATCCAGTACGACGGGGCCTCGGCCTTCTCGTCTGCGCAGTTCGCATGGGCGGCGTGAGCGCCAGCGCCTCGTTGACCGACGGCCGCGCAGAGCGTGGCGAGCTTGGGGCCGCGTTTGCGGCCGTTCGCGTCCGCATTGGTCTGGTGGTGCTGTTGCTCGCCTTGGCCGGTGTTGCTTGGTGGTCGACGGTCGACCGCATGGCTGGCATGGACGCTGGCCCGGGCACCGATCTCGGTGCGCTGGGCTGGTTCTTGGGCGTGTGGGTGGTGATGATGGCGGCGATGATGTTCCCGTCGTTGGCGCCAACCACGGCGCTGTATGCGCGGATGACGCGGCGGCGTGGGTGGAGCCGCCCGCTGCTGTTCACCGCCGCTTATCTGGTGGTATGGGGTGCAGCCGGACTTGGCGCATACGCCTTGTTTCGCCTCGGCAGAAGCTTGTTCGCCGGCGATCTCGCCTGGAACACCGGCGGCCGGTGGTTGGCCGGCGGCATCTTGGCGATCGCCGCGATTTATGAGTTGACGCCCCTGAAGGACGCCTGCCTCGGAAAATGCCGCAGCCCCCTGGGGTTCCTGCTGGGAACCTGGCGCGACGGGAATCTCGGTGCCCTCCAGTTGGGAGCCAAGCATGCCGCCTGGTGCCTTGGCTGCTGCTGGGCGCTCATGGCCGGACTGTTTGCGCTCGGAGTCATGAGCGTCACGTGGATGGCGCTCATTGCTGCCCTCATCGCGTTTGAGAAAACGATCCCCTGGCGCCGGGCAGCTACCTGGGGCACCGGAGGCGTGCTGATCGTGCTCGCGATTGCCGTCCTCGCCATCCCCCACGACCTGCCGGGGCTCGTGATCCCGAGCAGCAGTCAGGCCGCCATGCACTCGATGAACACGATGCCTTAAGTACAGACGACGACAGGAGCTGTGGACTGTCAATGACCGAGCACAAGATCGGTAGCCAGGAGGAGTGGCGGGCCGAGCGCGATGCGCTGCTGAAGGAGGAGAAGGAGCTCACGCGCCGCAACGATGAGCTCGCCCGCAAGCGACGGGGGCTCCCCTGGGTGCCGGTCGAAAAGGAGTACCGCTTCGAGACCGCCGAAGGCACGAAGTCCCTGGCCGAGCTCTTCGACGGGCGCACGCAGTTGCTCATCTACCACTTCATGTTCGGCCCAAGCTACGAGAGCGGCTGCACCGTCTGCTCCTCGATCGCCGACACGCTCGACCCGCAGGTCGTCCACCTCAAGGCGCGCGACGCGACCCTGATCTGCTCCTCGCGCGCTCCGCTCGAGAGACTGCTCGCTTACCGGGACCGGATGGGCTGGAGCTTCAACTGGGTCTCCACGGCCGGCAGCGACTTTCACCGCGACCTCGGCTTTATGAACACCGAGGAGGAGCTGAAGCCGTTCCTGGACGGGGAGATCCCGCCCAACGTCAAGCAGCAGGCCGCGGCCTCCGGTACCGACGTTGCCGGCTACGTTTCTGAGCGCCCCGGGCTGAGCGCTTACGCCCGCTCAAACGGGACGGTCTACAGGACCTACGTCACGACGGCGCGCGGCCTCGAGCCTGCGATGGCCTACTACGGGCTGCTGGACCGTACGCCGATGGGCCGCGCAGAGGAAGGCGAGCAGATGTTCTGGCTCCGGCGCCACGACGAGTACGGGACGGCATAGTCCCGAGGCAGCCGGGATGGGCGAGTCTTGGCGATTCGTCCCGCGGTTCATGCGTCGCGCAGGCTCAGGAGCAATCCGCCGGCGATGAGGCCTGCTGCAGCCCACGCGGCGAGCACGCCGAGGCCTGCCCAGGGGGCGATCGGGAGGTGGCGCAGGTTGGTGGTGGCCTGGATCGCGAGATCCGCGGTCATCGGCCCCAGCTGCTGCAGGTGGCGCTTGAGGGTCGGGTCGCTGACGACCGCGGCGAGGACGCCGAACAGGTACAGCAGGCCGAGCACGATCCCGATCGCGACCGCAGATTCGTGCACCGCGGTGGCCAC
>JBDTEE010000247.1:0-5165 GCA_039922645.1 Solirubrobacteraceae bacterium
AGGGCAGACCCTGGTTCGCGCTATAGGCCAGAAACACCGCCACCAGCGCAACCAGCACGGTCATCGCCCCGACGAGAACAGGATTGGCCAACGCGGACGGCGCAGACGCGGCCCCCGGTACCTCCGCGGCGCTGTGAGCCTGCTTGCGGAGCGCCTCGACTAGGTCCAGACCGGCCGGCTCGGATCCCCGCTCCTCAGCCCGCCCCCAGGCGGCCTCGGCTTCCTCCCAGCGATTCTGGCCGGCGAGCAGGAGGCCGTGGCGCATGGCCCCAAACCCGTCGCCGGCGTCGTCGGATCGCCGGTAGGCCTCGAGCGCGCCCTCAACGTCGCCTCGGTGCTCGCGGAGGACCCCGAGCTTGGCTTCGGCCGCTGGATTTCCGGCATCCGCGGCCCGCGCATAGAGCTCCTCGGCGCGCTTCAGCTGCCCAGCTTCGGCGGCCTCGTCGCCGAAGCGGATCCGCTCGCCGTCCGCTGCGGTCATCAGTGGCGGCAGCGTTGGTTCATGACAATCGTCGGCGATGTTACTCGCAGGTTGGCCACGCTAGACCCCGCCGATCGGTACAACCCGAGCGTGACCTCTGCTGCGCCCGAGCTGACGCTGAGCCCGGCCCGGGCGCGACGCATCGCCCTCGCCGCCCAGGGCTTTGGTCGCCCTCGCCCCGCGCGGCCGCCCAGCACGAACCAGATAGCCGCCCTGGTCAGCCGCCTCGGCGTTCTCCAGCTTGACTCGGTGAACGTCTTCAGCCGCGCCCACTACATGCCGATCTTCTCGCGGTTCGGCCCGTATGACCGCGACCGCCTCGACCGCATCGCCGGCCACGGCAACGGAAAGGTTGACCGCCGGCTGATCGAGTACTGGGCCCACGAGGCGTCCCTCATCCCCATCGAGCTCCACCCGCTGTTCCGGTGGCGCATGGCCAATGTGGACCGGGAGGCTTGGGGATCGATCGCCCGGATCATCCACGAGCGGCCTGAACTGGTGTCCGAAACGTTGGCGCTCGTAGCCGAGCAGGGGCCGATCCGCGCCCGCGACACCGGCGCTGTACGTCCACCATCCCGGGACGGTCACATGTGGAACTGGCATGAGGGCAAGGTCGCTCTTGAGCACCTCTTCTTCACCGGACAGGTGGCGGCCGCCCAGCGCGTCAACTTCGAGCGCCTCTACGACACGATCGATCGCGTGCTGCCGGCGGAGATCCTGAGCCGTCCCACGCCCAGCGAACCCGATGCCCAGCGGCAGCTGGTGAGGATCGCCGCCGAGGCCCTGGGCATCGCCACGGAACCCGATTTGGGCGATTATTTCCGCCTGCCCAGGGCGGCGTCCAAGCTGCGGGTGGAGGAGCTCGTGAGCACGGGCGAGCTCGTTCCGGCGGCGGTGACTGGGTGGGCGGCTCCGGCTTATTTATGGCCCGCGGCTCGCCGGCCGCGGCGGATCCACGCCCGGGCGCTGCTCTCACCCTTCGACTCTCTGATCTGGTTTCGGCCGCGAACCGAGCGGCTGTTTGACTTCCACTACCGGATCGAGATCTACACCCCGGCGTCCAAGCGCATTCATGGCTACTACGTCTTGCCCTTCCTGCTCGGCGAGCGTCTCGTCGCCCGCGTCGACCTCAAGTCCGATCGCCAGCGTGGCGTGTTGCTCGTCCAAGGCGCCTACGCCGAGCCGGCGGTGGACCCGGAGCATGTGGCCGCCGAGCTGATGGCCGAATTGCGCCTCGTCGCCGGCTGGCTCGGACTGGGCGACGTTGAGGCTATGCCCCGGGGAGACCTGGCCCCGCGCCTGGCCGCAGCGGGGACCTGACCAACGCCCGGCGCTACGCCCACCGCGAGGCGGCAAACCGATTTGCCGGATTGCTTAAGTCCTCGCAGCTAGCTGCCGATGGACCTATTAAGGCAGGAGCACCGGGCATAAAGGACATCCGAGACTCCCGCGAAAAGTTGCAGCATCAACGCATTTAGCCAGCCATGATCACACCCAAAGTCACCTGCATATCAATTCAGAACGCGCACGGACGCAACGCCGGCCGCTAAGCGCGGATCTCCGCAAGGGGACCCGCCACCACCGGCCAACGACGCCGGTTTGATAGGGCGACCACCACCGGCTGAACCCGGTCTCGGGCACCGAGTTTGAGCAGAATCCGGGGGACTAACCCTCCCCCGCCTCTTGGTGGCCCGGCCCGGACAGAGCGCCTTCCGGCGGGCGGCATCTTGTGCTCAGCGGGCCGCGCGGCGATGTCGCTACCCGCAGCGCAGTGGCAATCAGCGGCAACGGAGGCGCCTGCCAGACATGACGATCCGCGTATGACCAGGCGTAGACCGGGCTCCCGTCCTGAATCAGCCCCCGCAGTCCCGGATGACCAAGCTCGTCGGAGGACCATTCGTAGAGGTTCTGCAACCGAGAGCCGATCACCGCGTAATCGAGCATCCGGCCGAGGCTGTGCTCATCACGCAGGTAGGCAGTCATATGGCCGCGGAGCGGGTAGCGGTTGGGCAGCACCCGGCCCATGGAAAGAAAGGCCCCGGCCATTCCGAGGCGAGGATCGCCGAGCCAGCGACCGAGAAGGGCGCACCGGCCGAGGGCCAGGCGAGGCCCTGCCACCAGCGCGTGAGCGTAGAGAACGCGAAGCAGAACGACGTTGAGGAAGAAGCGCTCGGGCATGCTCTCCGCCTCGGCCAGGTCATGGTGATCCAGGTAAGCCGCGACGATGCTCGCGTTGTGCGCTCGGTACCAGTGCCCCGCGGTGGGAGCAGCGATGAACTCCATCCACAGCTGGATGGTCGGCGAGGACATCTCCCCGCCCAGGCCACCGGAACGCGCCACGGACTCGCATCCGTCGCGCAGGAGTCGCTCGTTCATCGCCCGCCACCAGGGGCTTCCCGGTAGGTGTCCCCCGATCGGGTTCAAGACGCCGCGCTCCACCTCCCAGCGCATGAACGACCTGGCGGCGCGGCGGAAGGGAAGATGCTGCGGCGCGCGGCCGACGGGCCCGTGGTAAGTCGCCATGGCCAGCGCGAGCCGTGCGGCCGGGTCCTCGCGCACGGCGGCGACCTGCGCCTCGGCTACCTCTGCGGCTCGGGGGCCTGGAATCACGGCCCTGCGACCTCCGCGTCAGCGGCCAGCCGCCGGACGATCTCCGCCCCAGGCAGCTCAACGGCCAGCTGGTGCGCTTCCCCGGCCCACAGGTTGATGAGCTCCGGGTTGCCGTCCACGCGCGCCTGCCGGCGCATCGGCACAGTGACGTAGTGAACCTCGGGGTAGGCCAGTGGCGCGCCATCGCTGTGAGCGGCAGTGAACTGGTTGCGGATGCCGCGGGCGAGACGGCCGGTGAACGCTCGTGTCAGCACAGTCGGCTCATCGCCACGCAGCGCTTCGCGGTGAGCAGCGGCGGTGCCTGCCTCGGGGGCAAGCATGAAGGCGGTCCCGACCTGGGCAGCGGCGGCACCCGCTGCCAGCACTGCTGCGACCCCAGCCCCAGTGGCCAGCCCGCCGGAGGCGATCACCGGCAGCTCGACGGTGTCGCGGATGAGCGCCAGCAGAGGCAGCAATGAGATGACCGGAACGTCGGGGCGGTCAACGAACGACGCGCGGTGCCCACCCGCCTCTGCGCCCTGGGCGATCAGCCCGTCAGCGCCGGCCTCGGCCGCCAGCCTGGCCTCCTGCGCGTTGGTCACCGTGACCCAGCATTCGCTGCCCACGGCGCGGAGCTGCCGCATCACCTCTGACGCCGGGCAGCCGAACGTGAATGAGACCACCTCCGCGGGCTGTTGGCGCAGCAGTTCGAGCTTTGCCTCCCAGTCGTCATCGCTGTAGGTCGGTTTGCCCAGTTCGACGCCGGCGGCCTGGGCCCACGCGGTCAGCCGGGTCAAGAAGGGCTCGTAGACCGAGGGGGGTGTCGGGCCGGCCTCGGGGACAAAGAGATTGACCGCCAGCGGACCGGGCGTCAGCTCCCGGAGCCGGCGTATGCGCGCCGCGAGCTCGTCGGCAGACAGATAGCCCGAGGCGAGGAACCCCAACCCCCCAGCCTGGGTGACGGCTGCGGCCAGCTCAGGGGTTGACGGACCACCGGCGAGTGGAGCGAGAACCACCGGGACAGCCAGTTCGTCCAGCAGCATGTTGGGACTAAACCTAGAGGTCGCGGACTAATGACCCTTGGCCGCGGGGCCGATATCAATCGGATGTGTTTCGCGACGGCCCGCTGGCTCGCTGGCTGAGACTTGAGTGTGAGGTTGCCAAGCTTCGCGCCTGGGTCACCGCCTGTGCGTCGGGGCGAGCGAGCGTGGCGCCATCGCGTCGGGTTCTATGGAGATGGACTGCAGCTCCTGGTGCTGGGCGCACTTCCCATCCTGCTCATCGCACTACAGCTCGTCTCGTTGGTGAGCACCCACACCGTCGCCACTGGCTTCAGCCACGGACCTTGGGTCGCCGACCATCGGCTGCTAGCCGGATTCAGCCCCTATCCGGGGGCACATTCGTCTCTGTTGGAAGGCATCACCTTCGTCTATCCGGCGGTCGCCGCCATCGTGCTTGCGCCGTTCTCGCTCCTTCCGCCGAACGCCGCGGCACAGGTCTTCACCCTGCTGTGCGTGGTCGCCCTGCTCGGGACGCTGCGCGTCCTCGACGTGAGGGATTGGCGCGTCTACATGGTGGCACTCATTTGGCCAGCGGTCATGTCCGGCTGGGAGACCGGCAACATCACCTTGCTCTTGGGCCTGGGTGTCGCGCTCGTCTGGCGCTACCGAGATCGTCCTGCGGTATCGGGAGGGTTGATCGCGCTGGTGATCTCGATGTAGCTTTTCCTCTGGCCTCTCGGCCTTTGGCTGATCGCCACCAAGCGCTACCGGGCTCTAGCTTGGGGCGCTGGCCTCGGGCTGATCATGAATCTCCTGGCCTGGTGGCTACTCGGCTTCAATCAGCTGACGCTCTACCGGAGCTTGGTGTCGACGCTGGCCAGGAACCAGGAGAGCCGCGGCTATAGCCTCGTGGCGCTTGGCGTGAACCACGCTGCTGGTTATACCCCTAGCGATCCTCCGACCCCGACTCTCCCCTGTTTGGCTCCTGCCGGTGGTTTTTCTGTTTCCTACCGTGGGGCCGAACACAATGCAGACGGCGATCATGTTTGCACTCGTCGCGACCATCGCTGGGCTCGCCGTCGTACCCGGGACCG
>JBDTEE010000248.1:0-16970 GCA_039922645.1 Solirubrobacteraceae bacterium
GAGGATTTGCGTCGACCTTCGGGGTCGGTGGGGCGCCGGCGGGCGCCGGTTGCTTTTCGACGGCTGCGGGTGGAGTCGCGTCGTCCTCAGTCGCGGCGGCAGGGGCAATGAGCTCGGGTGCGGTCATGTTCGCGCCGGCGAGGAACGCTGGGGCGCCGAGTCCGATCTGTGCGGCGAGGCGCTGAAGGTCGCGGGCGATGATCGGTCTGGTTTGGTAGCGGACTTGGCGTAGCGCCCGGCCGTAATCGCGGCTTGCCAGCCTTCCAGGGCGCCGCGTTGGCGGCGGGGGTCTCGCTGCCCTCGTTCGAGGATGACGGCGACAGGCAGCTGGCTGCCGGCTGGCCAGAGGACGAGGTCAGGCAGCCGGGGGCTATGGCCGCCGCGCTCGTTTGTGACGGCGATCTGCTAGCGCTCACGCTCGACGGTGAGCTCGCGCGCTGAGGGCCATCGCAGGCCCTGGCGTTCGCGTCTGGCGGCCGCCCAGGCGATCTGGACGCTTGGTTCTAGGCAACGAAAAAGCCCCGCCTGTGCGGGGCTTTTCCCAGTGCGCCCGAGAAGACTCGAACTTCCACGGACCAATCGGTCCACAAGGCCCTCAACCTTGCGCGTCTACCAATTCCGCCACAGGCGCGTGGGCGGGCAGTATAGACCCGGGTGCAGGATCTTCTCGGCTTGAGTCCGTCCGTCGACCGCGCTACATTCCCGAACACATGTTCGATGGGAGCCATTGCGGCCGATCCGATTAAGGAGTACACGCATGGACCTAACTAAGCGCCAACAAGAGATCTTCGACTTCATCAAACGCTACTCGGCTAGGTACGGCTATCCGCCGACGGTGCGCGACATCGGCAAGGCCGTCGGACTGGCCTCCTCCTCGACGGTTCATGCCCACCTGGCCAACCTGGAGCGCATCGGGATGCTGCGCCGCGACCCGACCAAGCCGCGGGCGATCGAGATGCTCGACAAGGCCGCCGCCGGGGTGAGGAGCCTGGTCAATCCCGGTCCTGGTCTGCCGCTGGTCGGGCAGGTGGCCGCCGGTCAGCCGGTGCTCGCTGAGGAGAACATCGAGGAATACATCCAGACGCCGGCATTCGCCGGTGGGGAGGATGGGGAGTACCTGCTGCGGGTCCGGGGCGAGTCGATGAAGGACATCGGGATTCTCGAGGGCGACCTGGTCGTGGTCCGGCCGCAGGAGACGGCGGCCGATGGGGAGATCGTGGTCGCGTTGGTGGGGGAGGAGGCAACGGTAAAGCGCTTCTTCCAGGAGGCGGATCATGTTCGCCTGCAGCCGGAGAACGAGGCCATGGAGCCGATCCGCAGCCGGGACGTACGCGTCCTCGGCCGGGTGGTCGGCCTGATGAGGAACATCTCGTGAGCACTTTGACCCTGGCCCCACCGCGGTCCCGGGACCTGGGCGGCGAGCCGACCCTGGACGAGCACATCTCTGGGGTATGGGAGGGACTCGCCGCCCATCATCCGGCCGCCTGTCCGATGTGTGGCGGTGAACTCGTGCCGCTGTACGGCGCCCATGCACGCCCGGTGGGCGGGCGCTGCCGGCACTGCGAGACAGTGCTCAGCTGACCTGCCGACCAGCGACTATGCTGGGCTTCCGCAGGCTGAGCAGTCGCGGAGGTTCGCCTTCGAGGAAAGTCCGGACATCACAGGGCAGGGTGGTTGGTAACGCCAACCCGGGGAAACCCGCGGGAAAGTGCCACAGAAAAGACACCGCCTAAGCCTGGGGCCGCTGCAGAGCCTCAGGCCGGTAAGGGTGAAATGGTGCGGTAAGAGCGCACCGGCGTCGCGGTGACGCGGCGGCCAGGTAAACCCCACCCGATGCTAGGCCAAGCAGGACCGTAGGTTGCCCGCCTAGGTCCGGGTAGGCCGCTCAGATGGATGACTGCTCTCGACAAGATCCGGCTTACAGGCCTGCTACGGAAAAGCCCCGCCCCGGCGGGGCTTTTCTATGTCCCAGGTGGCGTCCACGCCCGAGGCGGCGCCGATCGGGCGCGTGGCCGCGCGATCGGGAGCGTGGCCGCGTCCGGTCTGCACCAATTCGGCAGGGATACACATGTGAAGATTGCGGGTCCGGCTAGCCTGGTCGGCGTGGTCGCGCCGCTAACGACCGGCAGTTCCGAAGAGGAGAGAGAGTCTTGAGAGGCATTGGTACTTCGCCGCGCGTGCGGCTGCGTGAGGCGCGCCGGATCCTGACCCTGGCCGGGATCGCCCTATCCGGCACCATCGGCACCGGGGCCGCCATGGTCACTTCATCCGCCGCGGCCCGTCAGAGAAGCGTGCACCAGGTGACCGTGACCCGTGATCGCGCCGGCGTCCCGCACATCGTGGCCCACAACTTCACCGCCCTCGGCTACGGAGAGGGCTACACGTTCGCCTCAGACGACCTATGCACCCTGGCCAATGACATCGTCACCCTCCGCGGCGAGCGCTCCAAGTACTTCGGACCCAACCAACTGGCCGTCAACTACTCGGCCGGCACCTCGGCCACGAATCTGCAATCCGACCTGTATTGGCGCTATGTCCAGGCCGCGGCGAACATCAAGCACCAGCTCACAGCCAAGCCGCCGAATGGACTTCTGCCTCAGGTTCGCCAGCTGTACACCGGCTACGTGGCGGGCTACAACCGCTACCTGCGCTCGGGCAAGCTCAACGACCCGGCCTGCAAGGGAAAGCCCTGGGTGCGCCCGATCACCCTTACCGACATGTTCCTGCGCGGTCAACAGATCGAGACCGAGGGTTCTTCGCAGCAGTTCCTGTCCGGGATCGTCCAGGCCGCGCCCCCGACCGGAGCGCCCCTGACCCACGCCGCTCGGCGCGTGGCTACGCCGCCGCAGGGAAGCTTTGACGCCCTGAGGGCCCAGTTCGGTGACGCCGCCGACCGCGCCCAGGGCTCCAACGGGATCGGCCTTGGGGCCCAGGACACCCGCTCGGGCCACGGCATGGTGCTGGCCAACCCGCACTTCCCCTGGAGGGGCAGTGAGCGCTTCTGGATGGCGCAACTCGAGGTCCCGGGCCGATACAACGTCGAGGGCGGAACCCTCATGGGCTTCCCGCTGATCGGCATCGGCTTCAACCGCAACATCGCCTGGACGCACACCGTGTCCACGTCGCGTCGGTTCGTCGCCTACCAGTTGAAGCTCGTGCCGGGCGATCCGACCAGCTACTACCTGAATGGGAAGCCGACCAAGATGGGGCGGGTCACGGTCAGCGTCCGCTACGGCGCCAAGACCGTCCAGCACACCTTCTACACCTCTCACTGGGGGTCGGTCGTCGATGTCGCCTCGGTGCCAGGCAACGCGTACATCTGGAACTCCGCGACCGCCTATGCCCTCTACGACGTCACCGGACAGGACGGGCCCCGGACCGCTGACCAGTACCTCCGCATGGGCCAGGCGACCTCGGTCCACGGGCTCTTCAACGTCGAGGCCAAGTGGTTGGCCATCCCGACCTTCAACACGATTGCCGCCGATGACCATGGTCAGGCGTATTACGGTGACGTGGGCGCCACGCCCGCGGTCAGCGCCGCCGAGATCAAGACGTGTCTGCCCGCGGGCATTCCGACGCTGGTCTTCAACGCCGCGCGGGTGGTGACCCTGGACGGCTCGCGGACGAGCTGCGCCCCGGCCAACGTGGCCGGCACGCCTCAGCGGGGCATCTTCAGCGCCAGTTCGGAGCCGCACGTGTTCCGCCAGGACTACGTGGAGAACTCCAACGACTCGTTCTGGCTGGCCAACCCCTCGCACCCACTGACCGGCTTCTCGCCGATCATCGGGCTGAGCGGCACCGTTCAGGGCCTCCGGACCCGGATCGGCAACCTGATGATCGCCGCCCGGGTGACGGGAACCGACGGACTCGGCCCGGCCAAGTTCACCATCCCGACCCTGCAGCGCATGTGGCAAGGGGACCGCTCGGAGCAGGCGGCACTCGTGCTGAAGGACCTGGTCAGCTACTGCAAGGCCCATCCCATCCAAGCCGCTTCAAACGGCAAGGTGGTCAACCTGGCCTCGGCGTGCACCGCACTGTCGGGCTACAACGGCACTGGCCGGCTCGTCGGCTCGGGTGGCGGGTGGCTGTTCTCGGTCTGGTCACACCTGGACACCGACAGCGCGTTCTATACGACGGCGTTCAACCCGGCTGAGCCATTGACCACCCCGTCGGGGCTGAACCCGGGAACGCCCACCGCTCCGGCGACGCCCTTGAAGTGGTTGGCCGACGCGGTGCAGAGCCTCCAGGCTCACGGGATCCCGGTTGGGGCGAGCTACGGGCAGGTTCAGCACGCCCCGCAGTCGCGCCGCCTGTTCGTGCCCGGCTGTGACTCCGGATGCTTCGCCGCCATCTACGCCGACGACGCAACTCCGTCGAGCAGCGGTCCGGTCAACAGCGCGCCCTACGGGCAGGTCTATGACGGCTCCTCGCTGGTCATGACGACGCAGCTGAACCCATCCGGTCCGGCCGCCCAGGGGATCCTGACCTACTCACAGTCCACCAATCCGCGCTCGCGCTGGTATCGGAACATGACCAACCTGTACGCGCGGGCCAAGTGGGTGACGCTGCCCTACACCGCAGCGGCACTGAAGCACGCTCACCCACTGAGGCCGATGACCCTGCAAGCACCCTGACACCGAGGGGGTGGGGCGACTCAAGCCCCGATACGCGGCGTGAGTCGCCTCGCCCCTGAGCAAGTCCTTAGCGGGACACGCCGCCGGGACCCTCCGCGACCCGCGTGAGCGCCTCGCCGTCGAGCCGGTGGAGCTCCCAGGCCGAGAGCCGCCGGGCGCCGAGCTTGGCGTAGAACCGCAGAGCGGGCTCGTTCCAATCCAGGGCGTGCCACTCCAGACGAGCGCAGCCCCGGGCCACGGCCACCGCGGCCACGCGGCTGAGCAGGACGCCGCCGACGCCGGACCGGCGATGCTCCGGCGGCACGTAGAGATCCTCGAGCCAGATCCCGGCGCGACACTCCCAGGTCGAGAAGGTGCCGTGGAAGAGCGCGAAGCCGACTACCTGATCATCGATCTCGGCGATCAGGGCCTCGGCGGAGGGAGCGGCGCCGAACAGGGCCTCACCCAGAAGCTCTGGAGTGCCGGTGACCTGCTCCGGTGCCCGTTCGTACTCAGCCAGCTCGACGATGAAGGCGTAGATCTGCTCGACGTCGCGCGGCTCGGCCGCCCGGACCCTGACCAGCCCCCCGACCGCTTCGGCGCTCAATCTCCGTCGGGCGGATTGATCTCGCGCTTGAGGATCTTGCCCGTCGGACCCTTGGGGAGATCGTCGACGAACCAGATCCGGCGCGGATATTTGTAGGCGGCAACCTGTTCCTTGACGAAGTCGCGCAGCTCGGTTTCGGAGATCTCTTCCCCGTCCTTGAGCGCCACGGCGGCGCCGATCTCCTCGCCGTACTCATCGTGGGGGACACCGAGGACCGCGGCCTCGCGCACCGCCGGATGCTCGTAGAGGACCTCCTCGATCTCCCGTGGGTAGACGTTGTAGCCGCCCCGGATGATCATGTCCTTCTTGCGGTCGACGATGAAGAAGTAGCCGTCCTCGTCGACGGTGGCCATGTCGCCGGTGTGAAGCCAACCGTCCTTGAGCGTCTCGCCGGTCTCCTGCGGCTTGTTCCAGTAGCTCTTCATCACGTTGTGGCCGCGGATGACTATCTCGCCCACCTCGCCCTGGGGCACCTCCTCGCCGTCCTCGCCGACGACCTTCATCTCCACTCCCTCGATCGGTGTGCCGATCGACCCCGGCTTGCGTTCACGGTCAGGATGGTTAAAGGAGGCCACGGGTGAGCTCTCCGAGAGCCCGTAGCCCTCGAGCACCTTGCAGCCCAACGCCTTCTCAAAGCCGCGCAGCAGCTCGACCGGCATCGCCGATCCGCCCGAGGCGCAGAGCTTCAGAGATGAGGTGTCGTACCGATCGCGCTCTGGGAAATGCAGCATCGCTCCGTACATGGTGGGGACGCCTTGGAAGATGTTGACCTGGTCGCGCTGAATGATCTCGAGTGCCTTGCCGGGCTCGAAGCGAGGGATCAGGGTGAGGGTGCCACCGCCGCTGACGGTGGCGTTCATCCCGCACGTCTGCCCGAAGGAGTGAAACAGCGGGAGGGCTCCGAGCACGACCGCATCGGAGCCGAGACTGAACAGCCCCTGCGAGGCCCGGGCGTTCCGGGTCAGGTTCTCGTGGGTCAGTTCCGCGCCCTTGGGCTGGCCCGTGGTTCCCGAGGTATAGAGGATGACCGCGGTGTCGTCCCCGTCGACGTCGGCGACTTCGGTCAGAGCCTCGGCCGACCCAACCTGTTCCTCGAAGGTGCCCGGCTCCACGAGCAGGCATTCCGCGCCCGCCTGCTCGGCGCCGGCCTGTGCATCCTCGGCGAAACCGTGCCAGGCAAACACCAGCTTGGCCCCGGGATCCTTGAGGTAGAAGGCCACCTCGCGCTTTTTGAGCAGGACGTTCATGGGTACGACGATCCCTCCGGCCCGCAACACCCCGTAGTAGACGACGGGGAAGTAGGGGACGTTGGGCAGCATGATCCCCACGCGGTCGCCGGGCTCGAAGCCATGATCGCGGAGCAGGCCGGCGATGTGGGCACTGGCTCCGTCCAGAGCGGCGTAGGTGAGCTCGACATCGTCGAGCTTGATGGCCACGTGGTCGGGATCGCGCTGGGCAGCGTCGATCAGCAGCTGGGCCAGATTCATCTCGCTCAGTTTCCGCTGAACTCGGGCTTTCGCTTCTGCATGAAGGCCATCACGCCTTCCACGAAGTCCTTTGACCCGGCGCGTTTCTGTTGCTCGACGGCCTCGAGGTCCAGTAGCTCCTTGAACCCAGCGTAGGCCCGCTCGTTGATGGTGCGCTTGATGGTGGCGTAGGAGCCAGGCGGTCCCGAGGCCAGCTGGGTGGCCAGCTCGCCGACGCGATCAACCAGCGCGTCCTCCTCGGTGACCTCGTTGATCAGGTTCCACCGCTCGGCCTGCGCGGCGCCGATTCGTTGTCCTAGGTAGGCCATCTCGAAGGCCCGCGCGTGGCCGACGCGGGCGACCAGGCTCTGGGAGGCGCCGCCGTCGAGGCCGAGGCCGATGTTCACGAAGGCGAGCAGGAAATACGCCGAGCGTGCGGCGAGGACAAGATCGCAGGCCAGAGCCAGCGAGCAACCAATGCCCACCGCGGGTCCGTTGACGGCGGCGATGACCGGCTTGGGGATCGTGCGCACGCGGAGAAGGAGCGGGTTGTAGACCTCGCGCAACGGGCTGAGCACGTCAGGACCACCCTCGGCGCTCATCTCGCCCCCCTTGAGGTCGGCTCCGGAGGAGAACGCCCGGCCCGCCCCGGTGATGACGATGGCTCGCAGCGCCGGGTCCTCGGCGACCTCGTCCAGCGCAGCAATCAACTCAAGACCAAGCTGCCGCGTCCAGGCGTTGAGCGCCTCCGGGCGGCTCATGGTCACCCAGGCAACGCCGTCAGAACGGGTGAGGTCGACCGTCTCCAAGTTCAACGCGCTCATCGTGCGGGCGGACAATAGCGCGGGACTCATGGCACGCGTGACGTAGTGGTCGCCACCGGGTCGCCACGGCGACAACCACCCTAGACGGGGTTTGCGCGAACATGTGTGCCGCAATGGACCTGGTGCCCAAGAGGATCACCAGACCCGTCGGCCGCCTCGGCGCTGCAGCGCAGAACGCACTGGAGGTGGCACGCTTCGGCGGGCTGACCACCGACGACGAGCCGTCCCCGTACGAGGTTGCCTCCGAGCATCGGGTCTACCGCTTGCGTCACTACTACGCCAGCGAGAACGGAGCCAGGCCGCCCGTGCTGCTCGTTCCTCCGCTCATGCTGGCCGCCGAGATCTACGACGTCTCGCCCGCGACCAGCGCGGTCACCATCCTGCACGAGAACGGCGTCGACCCGTGGGTGGTCGACTTTGGTGCGCCCGAGCGCGAGGAGGGCGGCTTGGAGCGCACCCTGGCCGACCACGTGGTCGCCGTCTCCGATGCCATCGACCGGGTACGCGACGCGACGGGACGGGACGTCCACCTGGCCGGCTACTCCCAGGGCGGGATGTTCTGTTACCAGGCTGCCGCCTACCGTCGCAATGACGGGCTCAGCTCGCTGGTCACCTTCGGCAGTCCGGTGGATACGCGTCTGGCCATGCCGTTCGGGCTTCCCGAGCAACTCGCCTCCGGATTGGCTGGGGTAATCACCGACCAGATTCTGCGCGGCGGGGCGCTCCCGGCGTGGGCCAGCCGGACCGGCTTCCGCATGCTCGACCCCATCAAGTCGGCCCGCAGCCGGCTCGAGTTCATTCTTCAACTCCACGATCGTGAGGCTCTGCTGCCCCGCGAAGGTCAGCGCCGCTTCCTCGAGGCCGACGGCTGGGTGGCGTGGCCGGGACCGGCCATGGCCGACTTCCTGCACCAGTTCATAGATCACAACCGGATGCTCGAGGGCGGCTTCGTGATCCAGGATCGGCTGCTCACCCTGGCGGACATCGCGTGCCCGATCCTCTCGGTGCTGGGCATGGTCGACGAGATCGCCCCCGCGGCCGGTGTTCGGGCGATCCGACTGGCCGCGCCCCGGGCCGACGTCTACGAGCTCTGTCTGCAGGCCGGCCACTTCGGCCTGGTCGTCGGCACGACAGCCAATACGGTCAGCTGGCCCACGGTGGCGGCCTGGGCTCGCTGGCGCGACGCGGACGGCGAGCTGCCCGACGGGGTGACCAAGATCCCCGACGACCCCACTGCTGAGCTCGAGTCGTCCGCTCCGGTTCGCAACCGGGTTAGTTACGGACTCGAGCTGGCCGGCGCGGTGGGGAACGGGCTGGCCCGGTCGATGGTCGGGACGGCCAGGCGCACCGCCCGGAGCATGCGTGAGCTGAGCCGGGAGGCCGCCGGTCAGCTCCCTCGGTTGGCCCGGCTCGACCAGGTTCAGCCGGGCACGCGCATCTCGCTAGGCCTGCTCGTCCAGGAGCGCCTGCGTCCAGACCCGGAGGACATCTTCTTCCTGTTCGAGGACCGCGCCCACAGCTCCCGGGAGATCAACGAGCGCATCGACAACGTCGTCCGGGGTCTGATCTCGATCGGGGTACGCCAGGGCGAGCACGTGGGCGTGCTCATGGGGGTGCGTCCCAGCGCGCTGGCTCTGACCGTGGCTCTGAACCGCCTGGGTGCCGTCGCGGTCCTCTTGCGTCCGGATGGGGACACGGAGCGCGAGCTAGAGCTAGGCCACGTGCAGCGCGTCATCGCCGACCCTGAACGTGCCGCACAGGCCACCGGCCTGGGCACGATGCACACCTTCGTGCTCGGCGGAGGAGGTGGGCCCCGCGACCTCGGTATCCCGCTGACCGCTGATATGGAGCAGATCGATCCCGAACGCGTGCAGCTGCCCAAGTGGTACCGGCCCAATCCGGGCCGGGCCGGCGATCTGGCCTTCGTTCTCTTCACCGGTGAGGGCGAGAACACTCGGATGAGCCGGATCACCAACGGTCGCTGGGTGACCTCGGCCTTCGGTACGGCGTCGTCAGCCGCGCTGTCGGGCTCGGACACGGTCTACAGCGTCACTCCGCTCTATCACCCATCGGGTCTGATGATGAGCGTCGGCGGTGCCATCGCCGGCGGGGCACGGCTGGCCATGGCCACCGGGTTTGACCCCTCGACCTTTTGGGATGAGGTCCGACGCTACGGAGTCACCGTCGCGTCCTACACCTGGACGCTGCTGCACGACGTGGTCGAGGCCGCTCCCCAGCCCGGCGAGCGACATCACCCGGTGCGTCTGTTCATCGGCTCGGGCATGCCCCGGGGCCTATGGCGCCGGGTCGAGCGGCGCTTTGCCCCCGCGCGGGTGCTCGAGTTCTACGCCTCGACGGAGACCGGGGCCATCCTGGTCAACCTGCGCGACGCCAAGCCGGGCGCGCTCGGGCGGCGGTTGCCCGGCAGTCCCGAGGTCCGCATTGCTGCCTACGACGTTGACGCGCAACAACTCGAGCTGGGCGAGGACGGCTTCGTGAAGGCCTGCGGGACCGACGAGGTGGGAATGCTGCTGGTCCGGACCCAGGCCCGTGAGGCGACGGCCACCATGGCCTTGCGCGGAGTCTTCGCCCGCGATGATGCCTGGCTGGCCACCGGCGACCTGTTCCGCTGCGATGCCGACGGCGATTACTGGCGGATGGACGGCATGCGCGAGCTCGTCCGCGCTCGGGGCGGCCCTATCTACACGACGCCGATCCGGGATGCCCTGAGCGATCTACCCGCCGTCGATCTGGCCGTCGCCTACGGGGTGCGCCCGCCGCGTCGACATCACGAGGTGGCTGTGGCTGCCGTGACCCTGCGCGAGGGCTACGAACTGATCGCCGACGATCTCAACGCCCTGGGTGGACTGGCGCCCGAGGCCCGCCCCGAGCTCGTGCAGGTCGTCGACTCGATCCCGGTCACCACGTGGTACCGGCCCATGACCGGACCGCTGCGCGAGGCGGGGATGCCTGAGCCCGGAGAGGGAAGAGAAATCTGGAAGCTCGAGCGCGGCGGCAAGAAATATCGACGACTCCGGGCCCCAGTCCCGGCCGGGTGAGCGGCGCCGGCTCGCCTCACAGACTGAGCAGGACGACCGGGGCGGTCAGCACGGCGGCCGCGCCGGCGATGCGGAGCGCCGTCCGATCACGCTGTTGCAGCCCGGTGATCACGAGCAGCGCGAACATTGCGCCGCTAAGCCTTGTGTCTGCCCAGATGTCACCAAGCCGGGGGAGAAGGACGCTCAGCGACATGAGCGCGGCGGCCAGCCCGAACAGGGTCACCTCGCGTCGGAGAAGCTGGGCCAAGCGCACGACTGCGGCCAGGATCAGGGCGACATACACGCAGTCGAACAGAGCCAGCCGGGGCTCTGCGGCGAACGACCACTTCAGTTCCTGGAGCAGATTCTCGAGCGGCACTGAGCCCGCGGCGTAGCCAACCGATCCGCCAGAGCGAGCGTTGATGTAGAGCCTCCAGGCTGCGAGCGCCACCGTTGGCAGCACGACGACCGGCCATGCCTGAGCCGCGGTCGCCAGCCATGGCCGCGGGCGGCGATCGCGCTGTCGCCAGATCTGCGTGGCGACGTCGAAGACAATCGCCATCACGGCCAAAATCATCGCCTCGCGGGCCAGCGCCGCGACGAGGAGGCAGAGGGCTGCCCACCATCGGTGTCGCGCCTGCCAGCAGAGCAGGCCGGCGAGGACACCAGCGGTTGCCATCGGATCACTGAGGTCACGCAGCACGGGCAGAAACAGCCCGGGTGTCAAGGCGATGGCCAGGGTCCAGCGGGCCGGCCAGCCGCGGTGCCGGGCGAAAACCGCGAGTCCGACGGCGACGGACAACAGGATGACGATGTTGATAGCCAGGAGCGTGAACGGGAGCGCGGCACGGTTTCCGAGGGCGAGCGCTGAGGCCAGGGCGGGGTACGCGCCGCGCTGCATGCGGAAGCCGGCGCCGCCGGCCGCCATCAGCCTGATCGTGGAATCGTGCAGCAGGAGCGGGTCGGTCGCCTGCATGTAGAAGAACTGACCGTCGTAGCCACTGGATGAGGTAAAGAGAGCGCCGACCGGTGCGCGCGTGAACTGGGCCGATCGGCTTCCGAACTCGACAAAGCCGGTCAAATTGCCGCCAAATACCGCGAGCTGGGCGCCCACGGCCAGAGCGAGGAGGGCAGCAACGAGTCCCACGGGCGCCAGCCGGCGAAGCCGCTGACCCAGCAGAAGGCCGCCAGGGGGGAGGGCGCGCTCGATGGTCGACATTCTCAGCCTGTATCGGCCAGGGTCAGGCGCGGCTGAAGAGGCTCGGATGTGGGGAGCATCTCCTCCACCGAGGGCAGGCGCCCGACGGCGAGCCAACCCCGCCCAGGGGCCGCTCACCGTCGGGGTCGCTAGGCCTGGCTCAGCCCTTCACGCAAGGCTGACTGGCGGTGGCAATCAGCGGTGGGAGCTTGGCGTAGAGGAGGGTCTGGGTGTAGGTCCACGCCCCGTGGCAGGAGGTCGGCGCGTTGAACAGATGGATCCTCACCTTCTTGCCCTTGACCTTGTGCATCTCACTACGATCGCCAACCTTGAAGGCGAACTTAGTCAGGTAGATCGGCGGCCCAGCGGTGGCCCCGGGGAACTGGAGCTCAGTGAAGTCGAGCCCTCCGGCGACCCGCGTGATGCGGAAGTCCAGCTCGACCTCAGGCTTGCCGCTGACCGACGCGATGTAGATCTGCGTCGGGGCCTTGCCCTTATAGGGCTTGCCGTTGTAGATCTTCACCGTGGCCGGAACGTAAGTCGGTGGCTTCCCGCCGGAACTGAGCAGTTGTCCCTCGGCGGTTCCGCTCCCGACCTGGCTGGCCTTCGAACACTGGCTGAGCGCCTTGGTGTTGATCGTGCAGGCCGGAAACCGCAGCCCGTTGTCGGTGAAGTTCTGGTTGAAGCGCACCACGATCGAGGTGTTGGCCGTTTCGTTGTTGGCGTTGACCCGGTTGCCGGAGATCTCGTTGAAGACAAGGCCCACCCCGTGGGGGGTGTGAGCGGTGCTGCTGACCGGCGGAGTCACGGCGAGATTGAGATCAAGAAAATCGCCGTTGCTATTGGTCGCCGCCGGACCGGCGATCGCGGTCCCGCCAACGGCAAGCACGGCCAGGCCGACAAGCAGCCCTACTAGTTTGCGCATCTTTCCTCCTCGGCAGATGAGTCTTGACCAGGCCCGCGGCGATCTTACAGATCTGCCTGCGAGAAGGGGAATTCCGCCGCTTGACGCGGCGCGTCGTCGTGAGCGCGAGCGGGCGCCCCGACTGCCGGTCTAGGCGGGGAGTGTCTCGCCCGAGTAGAGCTTGATGATTCGGATCGCGCCCTGCGGCGCGGCCCGGATGCAGAGCTCACACAGCACACACTCGTCGAGGTTGTCCTCGACAACCTCGACTCCGGTCTCTCCGACCTTGAAGATGTCCACCGGGCACACGTCGGTGAGCGACTTGGCCAGCTCGACGTCGGCGGCCGCAGCGGCGTCGAGTTCGATGTCGATGAATGTTCCCGCCATCAGACCGCGACTCCCATCTTTTCCTTGACCAGGCCGGGAATGTCCTCGATCCGCTCGGCCACGGTGATTCCGGCCTGGGCGAGACGAGCGATCTTCTCGGTGGCGGTGTCCTCCTTGCCCTCGACGATCGTGCCGGCGTGGCCGAAACTCATCCCGGGCATCTCGTCCATGAAGCGCCCGGCCATGAAGGCCACGATGGGCAGACGGGAGTCATTCTCGGTCACCCAACGGGCCAGCTCGGCCTCCATCCGGCCGCCGGGCTCGGTGTAGATGACGATCGCCTTGGTCTCCGCGTCGGCCTCGAACAGCGGCATCAGCTCCGCATAGCTCGAGCCGATGATGGCGTCACCGCCGATCGAGACCGCGGTGGAGACGCCCAGACCGGCCGCACTCAGGGTGGAGGACATCTCGGTCGTCATGCCGCCCGAGCGAGAGACGACGCCGACGGCGCCCCGCTGGTAGGACTTGGCAGCGTCCTTGGCCGGGCCGCCGATTCCGCCCATCTTGATCACGTCGGGCACGATGACGCCCAGGCAGTTGGGCCCGATGATCCGGGCCCGGCGCTCGTTGGCGACCTCGACCATCTCGGCCACGTCGCGGCGGGGAATCCGCTCGGTCACGATCACCACGAGCTTGACCTCGTTCTCGAGCGCCTCGATCACGGCGTCCTTGGTGAACGCAGGGGGCACGGTGACGACGGAGCCGTCGATCGGGCCGCCGTTGTGCTCGACCGCCTGAGCGACGGTGTCGAACACGGGCACGCCATGAACGTCGCGGCCCAGCCGACCCGGGGTCACGCCGCCAACGACCTTGGCTCCGGCCCCGTAGTCCAGGCACTCTCGGGTCAGGTTGACCGCCTCGCGCCCGGTGATGCCCTGGACGATGAACGTGGTCTCGGCGTCGATCAGAATGCTCATGCAGCTTCCTCGGTCCGCTCAACCGCCTTGAGGGCGGCCTCGTTCAGCGACACCGACCGGTCGGCGTACGGGACGCCGTAGTGCTCGAGGATCTTGAAGCCCTCCTCCTCCCACGCGCCTGGGATCCGGAAGATGGTGATCTTCTCGGCCGGATCCAAGCCGAGCTCCAGGCAGGCCTTGATCACTCCGCGGGCGACGATGTCCACCCGGGTGTTGGAGACGATCGACATCATCACGGCGATCTTGTCCACACCCGGCTTCTGCAGTACGAGCTTGGCCAGGCCACAGGCCTTGCTGACCGACGGGTTGCCGCCGATCTCGCAGTAGTTGGCCGGATCTCCGCCGTGGGCGCGGACGGCGTCGAACAGGGTCAGGGAACCGCCGCCGGCCCCGATGACCAGCCCGAGGTTGCCGTCGAACTCGGTCACGTTGCCGGCCACGCCGCGGTGATCCTGGGCGTCGACCTGCTCGCCCGCTAGCTCAAACGCGGTCGCCTCACGCGCCTGGCGGGTCTCCTCGTCACCGACGCCAAGCTCGTTGAGCAGGGCCTTCTGGCGGGGGCGAGCTTCGTTCTCCATGTCCATGTGGGAATCCAGGGCGATGAACGACCCGTTGGTGAGCGCGCCGAGCGGGTTGATCTCGGCCAGGGTCATGTCGTAGGTGAGAAACAGGCGGGCCAGCCGGGCCAGGATCGGCGTGAGGCGATTCAGGGCCGAGCCGCTGATGCCCAGTGAGGCGATGACCTGCTTGGCCTGCCAGTCGGAAAAGGGCGTGCGGGTGGAGAAGTGACCGCGGACGACGTGATCGGGATGCTCCTCGGCCACCTGCTCGATATCGATCCCGCCCATGTCGGAGAACAGCATCACCGGTCGCTTGCGGATTCCGTCCCAGACGACGCCTGCGTAGTACTCGTGCTCCACCTCGGCGCGCGAGTCGACCAGCACGCCGCGGGGCATGTGGCCGTTGATCTCCAGCGCGAGGACATTCTCCGCGTGGCTGGCCGCCTCCTCGGGAGTGTCAGCGAACTGGACGCCGCCGGCCTTCATCCGGCCCCCGGTCAGAACCTGGGACTTGATGACCACCGGACCGCCGATCTCGGCGGCGATCTCGCGGGCCTGCTCCGCGCTGGTGGCGAAGCCGTGCTTTGTGACGGGGATCCCGGCCTTGGCCACGATCGCCCGCGACTCGTACTCAAAGAAACGCATGGGCGGCGGCGGAGCCTATCGAGCCTGGCCGCAGCAGGGCGGCTCGCGGGGTCCAAGGCCCTGATGGAGCGACCGAAGTCAATGAATACCGCCACCAGGACCGGTTGCAGACTAAATTAGTCGGGATAGTTCTGTATTGTGTATCCTCGCAAAGCCAATCAACAAACTTGCCTTGGCTTCTGAGAGGAACAGATGAACCATCGACGTGATCGGCCGCGCGTGCGCGCGGTAACTGGATTGGGTGTGGCGGCGGCTGCGGCCGTGGCCCTGGCTGGGTGCGGCGGGTCCTCCGACGCGGCCACCGCAGGCCCCCGCACCGGTGGCGCCGGCGCGGGCGCCAAGACCCAGCTAAACCTGGTCGCCTACTCAACCCCCAAGAAGGCCTACGACGCGTTGACCAGCGCGTTCGCCCAGACGTCGGCCGGGAAGGGCGTCGGCTTCGGCGAATCCTTCGGCGCCTCCGGCTCCCAGAGCCGCGCGGTCGCGGCGGGGCAGCCCGCTGACGTGGTGGCCTTCTCCACCGAGCCGGACATGACCCGGCTGGTCAAGGCGGGCATCGTCGCCCCCAGTGGGGACGTCAATCCGGAGAAGGGGATCTCCTCGAACTCGGTTGTGGTCATGGTCGTGCGTAAGGGCAATCCCAAGCACATCACCGGCTGGGACGATCTGGTCAAGAAGGGCGTCGATGTGATCACGCCCAACCCGTCGACCTCGGGCAGCGCGCGCTGGAACATCCTGGCCGGCTACGGAGCCGAGCTCAAGGAGGTCAAGTCCCCCGCTCAGGCCCTGGCCTACGTGCGGACCCTGCTGACCAAGAACGTCAGCGTCCAGGACTCTTCGGCCAGCGCCGCCCTGCAGACATTCACCAGCGGCAAGGGGGACGTGCTCCTGGACTACGAGTCCGACGCGATCGCCGCCGAAAAGGCCGGCGACGCAGTTCAGTACCTCATTCCCAAGCAGACCATCCTCATCCAGACGCCAATCGCGGTCACGGCCAAGAGTGCCCACGCCGCCGCCGCCAAGGCCTTCCTGGCCTATCAGTGGTCCCCGGCTGGCCAGAAGATCTGGGCCGAGAAGGGCTACCGGCCGGTGCTGGCCTCGGTGGCCAAGCAGTACACCGCACAGTTCCCCACGCCGCCGCAGCTGTTCAACATCAGCTTCCTCGGCGGATGGAAAAAGGCCAAGAAGCAGTTCTTCGATCCGGCCAGCGGTTCGATCACCAAGATCGAACAGGCCGCGGGGGTGCCCACTGCCTCCAGCTAGCGCGTATGCGCCACCGCTGACGCCGGCACCCGGCGCCAGCGCCCCGACGCGGCCGAGGGCCCTACGGGGCTCCCGCCGGTCAGGGCTGGGCCTCGGCCTGTCCACGCTCTATCTGAGTGTGATCGTTCTGATCCCGTTGGCGGCAGTCGTCGTCAAGGCGGTGAGCCAGAGCCCGAGCGCGTTCTGGACCTCAGTCACCAATCCGCTGGCGCTGAAGGCACTCGGCGTGACACTGGCCATTTCTGTGCTTGTGGCGGCCGTCGGGGCGGTCATGGGGACCGTGGTGGCCTGGGTGCTGGTCCGGGACGAGTTCCCCGGCAAGCGGATCCTCAACGCGCTCATCGATCTGCCCTTCGCGCTGCCCACGATCGTGGCCGGGCTGACCCTGCTGGCGCTCTACGGGCCGGATAGCCCATTCGGGATCCATCTGGCCTACACGCGCGCTGCGGTCCTGGTCGCTCTGCTGTTCGTGACCCTGCCCCTTCGTGGTCCGGTCGGTCCAGCCGGTGCTGATGGAGCTCGACACGGAAGTCGAGGAGGCAGCCGCG
>JBDTEE010000249.1:0-6847 GCA_039922645.1 Solirubrobacteraceae bacterium
CGAAGCACTTCAGGGCGCGCTCCCGCCCGAGTACGAGGCGAAGCGCAGAGCGTGGCGCGCGGCCGAGCGGCTCAACGCGTAACACGCGCGCGTAGAAACCAGCAATCCGCGCAGGGCCTGGTCCCGATGGGACGGCGACGTTTGCGACGTACCGTGAGACCTGCGAAACGATTAGGAGGAACCGAGATGTTCAAGAACGTCGTCGTCGCTGTGGATGAGCATGAGGGCGGCCGCGACGCGATCGCACTGGCTAGGTTGCTCGGGGAGCGAGGGTGGCGAGCTAACGCTCGGATACGTGTACCACGGCGATCCCCACGTGTCGCGCGGGTCAAGTCCTCCCTACGAGGCCGCCGCGCGCGAGCGCGCCCGCGAGCTGCTCGAAAAAGCCCGCGATGGAGCCGACATCGAGGCTCCGCTGCGCTGGAAAGGCTCCCCGTCGGCCGGGCGCGGACTGCACGAGCTCGCCGAGGCGATCGGTGCTGACCTGCTCGTGGTGGGCTCATCGCGACGCGGACTGCTCGGGCGCGTCCTCGTCGGAGACGACACACGTGCCGCACTGAACGGTGCGCCGTGCGCTGTCGCAATCGCACCAGCCGGCTACGCGGACCATCCGGGCCTGATGCGAAAGATCGGCATCGGCTACGACGGATCGCCCGAGAGCAGGCACGCCGTCAAGGCGGCCAGAGCTCTTGCTGCCGAGCATGGCGCCAAGCTCTCGGCGTTCGAGGCGGTTTCGATCCCGACGTTCGGCTTTACTGCCGGCCTGCTACCCGTCGGTGATTGGTTCGAGTCGCTGGTCGATGAGGCCCGCAAGCGGATCGCAACCTTTGGCGATGTCGAGCCGCATGCTGCTTATGGGCAAACCGCAGAAGAGCTGGCCCTCTACAGCGCGTCGCTGGACCTGTTGGTCGTTGGCTCTCGGGGCTACGGGCCGATCGGCCGGCTCGTGCACGGAAGCACCACGCAACAGCTCGCCCGTGTGGCCCGCTGTCCGCTGCTGGTGCTTACGCGCGCTGCTCGCGAGGCGCGGGCATCGCAGGCCACCGATGACGAGGATGCTGCAGTCGCGGCACGAGTCTGAACCGGAGCTGGAGCAAGACATGCCCATCCTGATCTGTTACGACGGCTCACCCAGTGCCAAGCGGGCTGTTTCGGTTGCACGCGCGACGATCGCTGACGATCACGCGGTCCTGTTACACGTATGGGAACCGCCGGTCGCGTTTCTCGCCGACGCATTCAGTGATCCCGGCCTCGGGCTCGAACCACCGCTGAAAGTGCTGGAGCAGTCCGCGGTCAACCGCGCTCAAGCGATCGCAACTGAAGGTCATGAACTCGCCCGCAACGATGGGCTGACCGTCGAGGTGCGCGTCGAGCGCGACGAGACAAGCGCTTGGCGGACCATCCTCGACGTCGCCGATGAGATCGAGGCCGAGCTGATCGTGGTCGGGACCCGCGGGCGCATCGCCGTGCAGTCAGACCTCCTGGGGAGCGTCTCGGGCGCCATCGTGCACCACTCGCGATGAGTAGGTCCTCTTACCCGTCCGTGACGAGCTTGTGCTCGAGCGCGTAGCGCACCAGCTCGGACCGGGAGCCGAGCCGCAGCTTCTGCTGGACGTGTGCACGGTGAGTCTCGACCGTGCGCACCGACAAGAACAGCCCATCGGCGATCTCGGCGTTGGTGTGCCCGAGCGCGATCATGCGTAGCACCTGCACCTCGCGTTCGGAGAGACCGTCGGGCGGACCAGGTGGCGGCTCGGCCGCGACCCGGGCGCCAAGCCGCGGGTTCAGATAGGTGTCACCCATCGCGGCGCGCCGGACGGCCTCGACCAGCTCCGCCTCGGCAGCCTCCTTGAGCACGTAGCCAAGTGCGCCGGCGCTGAGCGCCTGGCGAGCGTATGCGGGCTCGTTCTGCATCGTCAGCACGACGATCTGCGTGTCGGGGCACTCGGCGCGGATCTCGGGGATCGCCCCGAGGCTCAGTCCCTCGGGAAGGTTCAGGTCGAGAACCAGCACGTCGGGGTGATGCCCGCGCACGTAGCGGCGGGCGCCGTCGAGGTCCGCCGCCTCGGCTACCACCTCGAAGCCGTCCTCGGCGTCAAGAACCTGCCGAAGCCCACGACGAACCATCGCGTGGTCGTCGGCGATCACTACTCGAATCATGGGCGCTGAGCCAGTCTCATCTGTGTCAGGAGGGTAGAGAGGCGCTTCGGTTTTCGCCATACGCGTCAACGCAGTGCGGCGCGATCAAGCGACTCAAGAAAAGGGGCAAGGTATTTCGCGACGATCTTCGTTGGCGGCGACCAGGTTGGCGTGTCGCTGATCTGCGAGCTTGACCCGTGTCCGCCGGTGATATGCGCGCTCAGGTACAGCGGCGTCTCGCCACCGAGCAGGATCCCATGGATCACCGGATGGAACTTGGTGGGCTCGATTGGAGCCGGCGAGCGCCGCGATCGCCTCCGCCGCGGTGTCCGCCTGCTGGGCGGCGATGCCGCCGTGCTTGACAGCGAAATCGGTTGCGTATACGCGCTCAAGGCCCGGCACCTTGCAGTTGCCTTCCACATCCTGGACCAGCCCGTGTAGCTGCTCGTCCAAGTGCCGGTCATCGCGCGTCAACGCATGCCTGAAGCGCGGGCGCTGAATCGCCCCGAGCGCGAGCAGCAGCCCGTCGTATGAGAGTTGCTCACCCCCTCCGTGTGAACGATGCGGCTGACCGGATCCAGCCAGTTGAACGCGTCCTGCTTGAGCGCGACGCCGATATCGCGCGCGATCGTCTCCAACGAGTAGTGCCGGGCAGCGCTGTAAGCAAACGGTTCGCGCACCCGCATCGGGCGGTAGATGAATTCGGGCTCCGGAGCGAGCAGTGTCGTACTGATGCGCTCGCCGGCAAGCTCGCGCAGCGCAAGCGCTGCCTCGAGCGCGGCGACGCCACTGCCAACGATCAGCACTCGGAACGAATGTGAGTTACTCGAGGTCACTGAGATCAGATTAGACCGCGGGAGTCGTCCCGCCAGCCGAGCGAGCCGAGCGGTTGTTGCCGAGAATTACTGAGGAATTACTGAGGCGCCGGCGAGTGCTAGGCGGCGGAGTGCGCGCCGCCGAGCGGGCCGGGTAGAAAACCGCAACCGGCTTGGGGTCAGGCACCGATGGTGGCCGGCCGATGGCCGTATACGGTCAGTGCAGCAACCGTCAGGAGGAACCGCGATGTTCAAGAGCGTGATCGTCGGTGTGGATGGAGAAGAGGGCGGGCGCGACGCGATCGCCCTGGCCAGGGTCCTCCGCGACGAGGACGGCGAGCTGACCCTCGCCCACGTCTACCAAGGAGAGGCACACGTCTGGCGCGGGTCGAGTCCGCCATACGAGGCCGCCGAACGCGAGCGCACCCGCGAGCTGCTGGAGAAGGTTCGCGAGGAAGCCGGGATCGAGGCACAGCTTCGCTGGCACGGATCGCCGTCGGTCGGCCGCGGCCTGCACGAGCTCGCCGAGACGGTCGGCGCCGACCTCCTCGTGATCGGCTCGTCCCGGCGCGGACTATTCGGTCGAGTGCTAATCGGCGACGAGACGAGGGGCGCGCTCAACGGCGCGCCGTGCGCGGTGGCGATCGCCCCCGCCGGGTTCAGCAGACACGCCGTCGCAATGCGCGAGATCGGGGTCGGCTACGACGGCTCGCCGGAGAGCGAGCACGCCCTGGGCGTCGCCCGGGAGCTCGCCGCCGAGCACGGGATCAAGCTGTCGGCGTTCGCGGCAGTGTCGGTGCCCACGTACCTCGCCCACGGGCGCTCCGCTCCCGACGCCACCCCGATTGAGAAACTGGTCGACGAGGCGCGTGAACGGATCGCCGCTCTGGGCGGCGTTGAGCCGCACGCCGCCTACGGCCGTCCGGCCGAGGAGCTCGCGCTGTACGGCGCATCGCTCGATCTGCTGGTGATCGGGTCGCGCAGCTACGGGCCGATCGGCCGGCTCATGCACGGAAGCACGGCCCAGGACCTGGCCCATAGCGCGCGCTGCCCGCTGCTGGTGCTCACCCGGGCCGCTCGCGAGCATGTCGAGGGCCCCGGCGAGCCAGGTGCCCGCGACGCCGTCGTCGCAGAGGCCTGATCGCGGCGTCGCGGATCGCTCGGGAAGACCCTCGATGCTCGAACGGATCCTCGTCGGCGTCAACGGCCGGCCCGGTGGGCGCGACGCGCTCGACCTGGCCACCAGCCTGCGCCCGGACGGCGGACGCCTCACACTCGCCAATGTCTATCCGCCCCAGGCCTACACCTGGCGCGGGGGCAATCCCGCCAACCACGCCGGCGACCGTAACCAGGCCCTCGCTCATCGTGCAGCGGGACGTTCATCCCGACGCTGAAACATCAGCATCGCGAAGCCGATGTCGCTCAGCAACGACAGTGTGGAGTTGACGGTGTCGACGACGTGGAGTCCGGTGCGCCCGACGATCACGCCGGCGAGGATCTCCCCAACTACTGTCGGGATCGCCCCGCGGCCCGCAGCTGACAGCAGCGGACCAGCAGAGCTGCAGATGCCGATCAGCGCCAGGGTGCCTAGGCTCATCCCCGCGCTCTCGAACTATCGGAGCGCCTATACCCGGCAGCCGGCGCCCCGTCGACGGCGAGCACGATCCGCCGGCCCGACACCGTCCACGCGCGGATGTGCATCCAGTGTGGCTTGGGTCCGGGCTCACGAGGCTGGACTCCGGGGTCTTGCACGGCGCTCGCCGCGCGAGCCGCCGCCCAGCTTCCGAAGACAACGGTGACGACGCTCGCCGAGGGCCAGTCACCTTCGCTCAGTCGCTCGAGCGCCTGACCGCCACGGCGGCGAGCGTGCGTGCGCGACCAGTCATAGGACGTGGGGAGCCGGCCATGGCGGGCACGCCAGCCTGCGACGACGCCAAGGGCGATAGCGGTCCGGTGATCAGAACGCCTGACAAACCCTGCGTAGAGCAGGTACACCACGCATGACTCGATCGAGAACCAGGTGAGCGTGTGGACCACTTTGATCGCCGTGAGCGCTGCCTTCCGACCCCGTGGCCGCCGCCGATGGCCCGAAGCTTCTTCGAGCTCACGCTGCCCGACCCGGGCATGCTTGCAACCGCACTGCTCGCCAGGGCGGTCTCAATCGCCGCACTCGCGCTGTGTGGCTATTCGGTCCGAGTCGGACCGGCTGGGTCGCCCTCGTGAGGCGGCACCACGAGCACGGGACGACTTGCGTGCACGACAACCGCAGATGACACGCCGCCCAGCAACGCCGACTCCACGCGCCCCAGCCCGCGGGCACCTACGACGATCGGCTCGGCATCAAGCTCCTCGGCGACTTCGCAGATCGTCCGCCAAGTCTTGCCGCGCGCGATCCGGCTCGTAGCATCGAACCCGGCATCGCGGGCGAGCGCCAACCCGCGCTCAGCCTTCTCGCGCGCCAGATCCGCAGCGATCTCGTCGAGGCCGAGCTCCTCCGACGCCAGCCTCGCCAACGGAGCGCTGATGACTGTGGCCGGGTCATACGGCTCCCACACCCTGACTGGCTCCCAGACCGTCAGCACCACCGCCGGCCGCGAGCCCAACAACCGACCTGCGGTCGCGATCGCAGCGGCAGCATCCTCCGACCCGTCGAAGCACAGCAGGACCGGAGCTACGACCTCGGACTTGGTGGAGCTGACGGACATCTCGTGCATGATGGCGCGTCACTGGCCTCGCTGTCATGCGACCGCTGCTCGGTAGCGGCAGCCAACGCCGCGCCGCTACCGCAGGGGACCCTTGGACCCACCGTTGGTCCGGACTCAAAGCGCCCTGTCGCATCCGGGTCTCGCGGGGATCCACGCTTCTGTTCGCGCTTGGCTGCGCCCCCTGTTCACCGGCATCGGGATGATCGCCGGCTGACTGGCGATCATCCTTGGCCTCAGCTTCTACCACGCAAGTGGGTCGGCGTCACTCAGGGCGCCGATCGTGTTCGCGTTCACCGACAGGATGCTGCCCGGCCCCGCCGACCGCCGTAACGCGCGGCCGGAGTCGACCCCCACTGCAGGGCGCCCTCGCTCGCGAGCACCCCGGCGGCGGCGAGCACGCCGGCGCCGACGATCGGGACGCCGACCCAGGAGGCGGCGACGCCGAGGTAGAGGAGTGCGTAGCCGCCAACCCCGGCTGCGGCCGCTGTGCCGAGGACCAGGACGGAGAGTGGGTGCGCGATTGTTCTCATCGCCGCGGCCGGCGGCGATGCGCGACACCGGCTTGATGGAGAATCGGACTGGCTTTTCGGAGGAGCAGACACGGGCGATCGGTGAGCGGATCGGGATCGATTGGCGGGCTTCGCGGTTTGATGTCGAGCAGTTCGGGATGGGTCTGGGCGTGGAGCTAGTTTCCCGACTATTACACGCGTTTGGCAACGATGGAGGCCGAGGCCGAGAGCTATTGGGCTGAACGCGATCAGCCGTCCGGCTGAGTGCTCCCAGGCGGCCGCGGGCGCTGCTTTGATCTCCTCCAGGTCGGCTGCGGCGGGTGTGGCGCTTGGGGGGATTGCGAGTACGGGGCACGGCGCGACGCGCAGGAGGCTCTGAGTGACCGATCCGAGGACGAGTCCGCCGATTGCAGAGTGTCCTCGCGTGCCGATAACGATCACGTCGGCGCCGACTTCTTTCGCGATGTCAGCTATCCCTTGCGCGGGCTGGGGTCCGACGTACTTGACGACCTTCAAAACTGCGTCGCGGCCATCGCGTACAGGCCGCCGACGACGTTGGTGATCTTGCCCTCCAGGTCCTCCACGTAGCCGTCGCTCACGGGCTCGCGGTCCGGCCCGTCGGTCGGGGTCCCTTGAATGATGTCGGCGGTGATCAGCATCGCTCCTTCGCCGGTCGCGA
>JBDTEE010000250.1:0-4821 GCA_039922645.1 Solirubrobacteraceae bacterium
GCGGTTCCTGGGCGCGGTGTTCTCCAACGTCCCCGTCGGTCCCGGCGACACCTTCACCCGCCCCTCGGCCGGCGGCGGCGGCTTCGGCGACCCGCTCGCGCGCGACCCCGACGCGGTCAGAGAGGACATCATCGACGGCTACGTCTCCGTGCAGCGCGCGCTCAAGGACTATGGGGTCGTCGTGCGCGAGATCGACGCCGACCTCGACGAATATGAGCTCGACCACGCCGCCACCGAACGCGAGCGGGAGCGCATCCGTGGCCAGCGCTCGGCCTGGCTGGATGAGGACGCCGAACAGATCGCCCGCCGCTACCGCGAAGGCGAGCTCGACGTCTTCGACCTGATCCGCCAGTACGGCGTGATCGTCGACTGGGGCACCGGCGAGCTCCTACCACGCACCACGACGATGTTCCGAGCGATGCTACGCCGCCGTACCATCGACCACTGGGCGCCCGCCCAGGAGCCCGTCGTGGGATAACCGCATCCAAGCGGCAGGGGCCAGTCCGAAGAAGGTCGATCCGCCGGTCGGCGCACGTAGCCGAGTGAGGGAGTGCTAATGAATCGAGCCTTCAGCGGCGGTGCTGCCATTCCGGCGTCTGGGCTTGGGGAGCCCGGCGCGCTGCTTGCCGACGGCGCCGCCTTCATTGATGGCCACATGCTCCCCATCAGGCACGCTCACATCCCGATCCGGGACACTGGGTTCTCGCGCTCCGACGTCACCTATGACGTGGCCGCGGTGTCCGGTTCGCCGGCGGGCGCGAGCTGACGCTCGGCGATCTCGGAACGCGGCAGGGCGTTCTCGGCGGCATCAACGCGGTGATGGAGTGACCCGCCGCGCTTTTGCACGGTGTGCGGGCGCAAGCCTCGTGGTGCAGGTGCTGCCTCTGAGCTGGAGGGCACACTGCGTGAAATGCGGGGAGGTCGCGGCATCATGACCGACATCGCCTCCACGCTCGAGCGGCTACGCCGCGACGGGCTCTACCGCGAGCTGCGTGTCATCGACAGCGCCCAGGGGCCACGCGTGATGCTCGACGGCACCCAGGTGCTGCTGCTGTGCTCGAACGACCACCTCGGCCTCGCCGGCCATCCGACGCTCCGCACCGCCGCCGCCGAGGCGGCCGAGCGCTGGGGCGCCGGCGCCGGCGCGTCGCGCCTTGTGTCGGGCAACATGACGATCCACCGCCAGCTCGAGCAGGAGCTCGCGGAGTTCAAGGGCCACGACGCGTGTGTCCTGTTCGGCTCTGGTTTTCTGGCCAACACCGGTGTCATATCGGCGCGCGCCGGCCGGAGCGACGTGATTCTGTCGGACGCGCTGAACCACGCGTCGATCGTCGATGGCTGCCGCCAGTCCCGCGCCGAGACGATCGTCTACAACCATTGCGATCTCGACGCGCTCGCGGCCGGCCTGGAGCGCGCGTCCGGCCGTCGCGCCCTGATCGTCACCGACGCGGTCTTCTCAATGGACGGCGATCTCGCCCCGCTGCAGGGCATCGTCGAACTTGCTCAGCGCCATGTGCGCGCGTCGTCGTTGACGAGGCCCACGCAACCGGCGTCATCGGCCCCGGCGGCCGAGGGCTCGTCTCGGCCCTCGGCCTTGAGCGCGAGGTCGACGTGGTCGTCGGCACGCTCTCAAAGGCCCTCGGCAGCTACGGGGCGTTCGCGTACTGCGACCGCACGACAGGCGAGTTCCTAGTGAACCGGGCTCGCACGCTGATCTTCTCTACCGCTTTGCCGCCCCCCTCCGTAGCCGCGGCCCTGGCCGCAGTTCGAATTGTTCGCGACGAGCCCGCGATCGTCGAGCGCCTCCGGAGCAACGCCCGCCTCCTCAGACGCGAGCTCGCCCCCGGTGGGTTCGCTGTCGCTCCCGGGGAGATGCCGATCGTGCCGCTCGTCGTTGGGGACCCGCGCGACGCGAGAGCGCTTTGCGAGGCGGCCCTGCGGAGTGGGGTGTTCGCCCAGGCCATCCGACCGCCCACCGTGCCGGAGGGTACGTCGCGATTGCGCGTTGTCACGATGGCGGCGCACGCCGAGGGGGAGCTTCGCAGCGCGACCGCTCCTCCCCGTCGTAGACCGAAGCGCTGGCTCCTAACTGAATCGGCCACGCCGTTCGTGACTAGCCCGCTGCGCGGGCATCGTTAGGGATCGTCCAAGGCAGCCATGGCATCGTCGACGTCGATCTCGCCGCGTGACAGAGCTTCGAGCGTCCCAAGCCGGTCACGTTCGGGCGGATGCAGACCGAGTTTGTCGATCAAAATCTCGATTCGTCCCCGCGCGGTCGGGTAGCTCACCCCGAGGCGTCGCTCGATCTCCTTCATGTTGCCCCGTGACAGAAGGAATAGTTCGAGAAGCGCGCGATCATCCGCCTCCAGTGCGCAAACCATGCACGCGTCAAAAGAGCCCGTGAGCTCAGTGCCGCATGCCGTGCACGACAACCGCGTGATTACGAGGTTCTGCCTGCAGACGGGGCAATCCGCTGGTGGATGGCGGAGCGGCCGGTGACTCACCGCGTCCTGACCACCACGTCAGAGAACGTCGCGTCAATGTCGACAGTGCGTGCCCCCGATCCGAAAACCGCGCGGCTGTCTGAGCCCGGCAGCTCGACGCGGGAGTGGCGGCCGGAGATGGAGACCGTCGCGTCGGCGGCCTCCTCGAGCGTGAGTTCGAGCGATGCGCTCTCGGCACGGAGGTGCCATGCGTCCTGCGGCGACCCACCAACCCGGAGCAAACCGGATACGACCCAAACCTCCATGCTGCTCGACACGTCTTCAATCGTCGCGGTCCCGGCTTGTACGACGGCACGTAGCGTGCCACTCAGGCCCGAGATCGACAGGGCAGCGCCAACTACCTGCACGTCGAGTTCCAGCTGGGGATTCATTCGTAGCGCGAGCCGGCGAGCGTCTTGCCAGTTTGCGAAGCGAAAGCCTCCGGATGCCCTATCGCTCACTACGAGCGCGTCC
The DNA here is from genome assembly GCA_039922645.1 of Solirubrobacteraceae bacterium. Taxonomy (GTDB): domain Bacteria; phylum Actinomycetota; class Thermoleophilia; order Solirubrobacterales; family Solirubrobacteraceae; genus Palsa-465. The sequence continues at coordinate 2,958 of JBDTEE010000250.1, forward strand.
TGCTCGCGCTGCACCTGATGGTTGCCCTCCACGACGAGCAGCTCGGCTATCGTCGGGTCGGCAACCACGTCGACGGTTTGATAGGCGGACCGCAGGCGTACAGTCCGCACGGAGCTGGCGTGGGACTCAAGTAACCTGGCAGCATCTCGCGGCTCTAGGAGACCGCCAGCTACCTGCTCGAGGATCTGGCGTTGGTTCATGCCGGTGCGGGCGTGGCCTTACCGTTTGCGGTCCGCACGACAAAGGTCTCTTCGCGGAAGGTTTCGAACGAGTGCCGCCAGACTGCGCCGGGCCACCTGTATTCAACGGTCCCGGCGCCTGGCCGATAGACGGCGGTGTATAGGGTGCCGAAGCCTTCGTCGTACCTGGTTGTGCGCATCGGCGATTCCAGCATGGCGTCGATCAGGTCCGTGCTCCCCTCACGGCTCTGTTCAAGCAGTGTCTCCAGGTGATTAAGGCGTTCGACGCTCCGTGTCCACTGTGCATGCTCAGGCCAGGCGACCCCTCCCTGGTGGTTGGTGGTTGCTCGGCGGCGCGTCACCTCGGTTGGCTCACCGGGAGCGGCCCAGGCCGTCGCGTAGCGCCCGCGTCGATCTAGTAGGGTCACGTTGTACGCGGCTTGGAGAGGGATCCGACGTAGTACGGCAATCCCTTCGTCGACGGTCTTACAACTCTCGAGGATGTAGCGGATAACTAGCGGGATGCTGAAACCCCGGCCGATGTTCCGTCGGCCCCCGAACGTGAAGGAAACCGTCAATCCCGTTTCGTTGACGCCGTCTAGCAGGCCCCAGAGCTGGTCACTCATGCCGATCACCCGGCGTCCGGTCAACTGCGTCTCCGTGACGACGCCGTCGAAGAGGTCGACGTCGTAGTCGTAATTGCGCACAAGGACCGGCTCACCCGGCAGTGCTGCCTGTGAGCAACCGCTCAGCAGCGGCGGCGGATCGTACATCGTGAGCATCCGCGCGCCGAGCTCGTCGGCGCCCACCGCATCGACGACGCGCGACCAGACGGGGAAAAGTTCCGGCATGTGGGTCTTGAGCGCAGTGCTGGCCTCATCGAGTGTTGGACGAGCCCTCTCGCCATCGCGCAGGTACCACTCCCGGTAGGCGGGCCAGCGCTGCGCGTACAGGTGTCGGAGCTTCGCCCCGGGCTGTACCTCTCGGATGGCGCGGAAAGCGATGCGGTTGTCCTGCCGCGGAGGCTTGAGCGGCCGTCGGTCGCCCTTGATCTCTGCCAGGACAGTCCGCGCCACCTGGGGATCGGGGATGTAACGCTCTACGATCACTGCAACTACATTTTGCCAGTCCATCTGCACAAAATAGCAAATCTATCCTGCCAATCAGAGCGCGTAGGGAAGATTCAGGGCTCATAATGCTCGTAGATGAGAGCCAAGGCGTCTGCTCAGGAGTCAATGATCACGGTCCGGGTGCCCGCTCTGAGGAATCTCAGTAGCGTCGCTGTAGCGGTCGCCGAGGTTCCCCCTACGGCAGGGGTTGCGCAAGCGCCGGGCGACCGCGACCTCACTGCTTAGATGGACGAGGACGAAGTGTCCGCGAGCGCCCGGAGCGCTACCGCAATAGACCGAAAGAGAAGCCTCGGCCGGTCAAATTGAGCCGGGTCAGGTGACTGCTCTGGAACGAACTCGGGCGCGTCCCCGTCGTCGTAGCCGAGTACCGCGTTCAGGTCATTGCAGGTGTCTAGCCGCAATGGCATTAACCAGCGCCCTCCCTTGCGCGGCGAGCAGCGACCAGCTTGGGGAGTCAGCCGGCCTCGACGGCGCCCGCGCCCACGCTGAACCTGGTGAGGCGAGTTGCGGCCTTCGGTCGCCAGGCGTCAAGCTCTCGAACCGTTCCGAGCCAGG
>JBDTEE010000251.1:0-11357 GCA_039922645.1 Solirubrobacteraceae bacterium
GTCTGACCGGCTGGAGGTGGGTGTAGGCGGTGACGCGGCGCTCTGACTCGACGGCCAGCGCATGCAGGTCGGCCTTGGGCGTGGCGGCATCACCCGTGCCGGCCACGTAGCCGGCGATCTTCTCGGCCAGGATCCAGTCGATCATGCGCGGATCGCCTCCAGCTCTCTTAGCCCCTGCTCGGAGCGGGCTGCCACTAGCGGCGAGCTCGGTGAGGTGTCCATCGGCGCGCCGAGCGGATCCTCGAAGGCGGTGAAGCTGACCAGACCCCCGGCCTCGCGCACGATCAGCTGCCCGGCCGCAGCGTCGACACCGCGGGCACGGCTCAGGGTGAGCATGCCGTCAAAGCGGGCCGCGGCCACCTGGCACAGGGTGCTGGCGATCGTGCCCAGGGCGCGCAGCCGGTGAGCGCAGTCCTCCAGGCCACCGATGCTTCGTGCCACCCAGCGCGGGTCGGCCGACTCGATGCCGACCAGCTCCAGCTTGCCCTCCCGCGAGCGCCGCTCCGGAGCCTCGGGGTCAAGCCGCTCTCCATCGCGGAAAGCGCCCTGGCCGCGATAGGCCCACCACTGCTCGCCGGCACCGAAGTCGTGGACGAACCCGAAGGCCACGTCGGCGGCGGTGGGGCCGTCGGCGACGGCGACCGAGAGGGCGTAGTGAAGCGCATCGCGCTTGGCGTTCAGGCTGCCATCGATGGGATCGATGATCACCCACACGCCCGGGTCCCCGTAGTCGATCTGGCCTCGTTCCTCGGACAGGGCGGAGAAGCGGTAGCCGTCGCCGTGCAGGGCATCGAGCTCGGCCACGACCAGGGACTCGGCGTCGCGGTCGATGAGCAGCGTGCGGTCCCCGCCGCTGCCCCGAGTGCCGGTCTCCCGGGCCCGATCGGCGGTTTCGGGGGTCGCGCTCAGCATGGTCTCGAGGCCGCCGACGGCACGCCGGCACGCTCCCAGCCAGTCCGCGTCCAGAGCCGTACGAATTTGGTCCATCCCCAACCTATGCTGTCAGACGGTGAGCGAGGACTCGGAACCTGGCCTGAGACGGGGGGAGTTGGATCTCCTCGAAGGCCTCAACGACTCTGACCGCCTCCTCGATGGCCTGGAGCCTGAGCAGCGCGCCGCTGTCATCCATGAGGGCGCTCGGCTGATCGTCTGCGGAGCCGCGGGGACGGGCAAGACCCGGGTCATCGAGACGCGGCTGCTGTGGCTGGTCGCCCAGGGCGCAGCCCCGGAGCGGATCGTCCTGCTGGTGCCGACCGCGGCCCGGGCGGCGGCGGCGCGGGAACGGCTGGAGACGGCGCTGCAGACCGCCTACGAGGAGCTGCACGTGCTCACCCCGTCCGAGCTGGCCCTGCTGGTCCTGAACCGTGCCGGGGCCGAAGCCGATCCCACCGTGGCCCCGCTCAGTGCCGGCGATCGCCTGGCCATGCTCGTGCAGCGCATTGACGAACTCTCACTTCAGCACCACGACTTCGGCGGTCGGCCCAACGCCCTGCTGGCCGGGTTCGTGCGTCGCATCGATCGCCTCAAGGCGGAACTGGTCAGCCCCGAGGAGTACGCGCGCTGGGCTCGGTCTCTGCCCGACGGCTCGCCGGAGAGCGAGCTCGAGCGCGAGTTCGCCGACGTCTACGCCGCCCACGAGGCGATGCTGGCCGAAACCGGAGCCCGCGATGCCGGGGACCTGATCGCCGATGCGCTTTCGCTGGCCCGTCGCCAGCCGGCGCTGGCCCGGCGCTTCACGCATCTGCTGATCGATGACGCCCAGGAGCTCGACCTGGCGCCCCAGGCGCTGGCCCTCGAGGTGGGCGAGCCGGGGCTGACCGTGGCTGGGGATCCCGCTGCCGCGCTGCGCCGCTTCCGCGGTGCCGGGGCGGCCCGGATGGCCAGCTTTGCCGCGCCCGGGGCAGAGGAGATCGTCCTGCGGGGCAGCCGGCGCTGTCCCGAGCGGGTCTGGCTGGCGGCGAGCGCCGCGCTGGCCGCGGGGGGTGGTTTTGAGGACCCCAGCGCGGCGGGGATCTCCGGCGGCGAGGTAGAGCTGTGGCGGTGTGCCAACGAGCGCTCCCAGGCTCAGGCGGTGGCGGTCGACATCGAGCACCTCATCACGCGTGCCGGCGTTGAGCCCGGGCGCATCGCCGTTCTCCTACCGGAGATAAACCACGAGGGGCAGGCCGTCGGGGTGGCCCTCGAAGAGCGGGCTATCGCCCATCGGCTGATCGGTGAGGCGGCGTTCTTCCAGCGCGCCGAGATCCGCGATGTGCTGGCCTGGCTGCGGCTCCTGGCCGACCCCACCGACGCTGCCGCGGTCGTCCGGGCACTGGCCCGGCCCCCAATCGAGCTGCGCTCGGTTGACATCGCCCGCTGCACCCAGATCGCCCGGCGCCGCAAGCTGGACATGGTGGCGGCGCTGGCCGCCGCGCTGGAGTCGCCTCAGGTCCCGCCCGAGGCCCGCGAGCGGGTCCGGGTCTTCCTGAAGCTCTATCGCGCAGGTCTGTCGGCCATCGACACGATCCGCCCCGACCTCTATGTGCACCGCCTGATCGACCGGCTCGGTCTCCGTCGCCAGCAACTGTTCGCCGCCCAGGCCGATGTGGTGGAGCGGCTGCGCGCCCTGGCCGGCTTCGGTGAGCTGGCCAGCGCGTTTGTGCGCCGCTCGCCCCAGGCCACACCGCGCGAGTTCGCCCGGTCAATCGCCGCCGTGGCCGACTTCGGGCTGCGTGAGCAGGAGGAGCCCGAGCTGGCGCGCCCGGTGGCGGTCCAGGTGCTGACCCTGGCGGCCGCGGGCGGGCTCGAGGCCGACCACGTGTACGTCATCGGTTTGCACTCCGGCCTGGCCGCGCCCCGGCCCGAGCCGATCCCGGACGCCCTTCTGCGCGAGGAGCTCCCGCCCGACTCCGAGGCCGGCGCCCTGCGAGCTCTGGGTCAGGCCCTGTACGTCGCGTTTACTCGCGCGCGCGAGCGGCTCGTGCTGGCCTTCCCTTTTGCCGACGATCGCGGCGGGTCACTGCGGCCGTCACCGCTGCTGGATGCCGTCGCGGGTGAGCTCGGCGCTGTTTGGATTGGGAAGGAGGAGGAGTTGTTCGGCCCGGCGGAGGCGCTTCATTCCACCTACCGGTTGATGCGCGACGAGCTGCTGGCGGGAACGGCGCGGGCCGGCGGGCGGCTGAGTGAGCTGCGCTTTGACACCGATCTCGACGTCTCTCATGCCGTGGTCCGCTACCTCGAGCTGCTCAAGTTGGCGGCTTTGATCGCTCGGCCCGAGGGCCAGAGCGTGACCGAGTCACTTCGTGACGTGAACTCCCGGATCCTCCAGGCCGTGACCTCCGAGCAGCGCGAGATCTTCACCTCCTCGGCGCTCGATGACTACCTGCTCGACGCCGAGCGCGATGCTCGCCGGCGCGCCCAGGCGGTGATGGCTCGCGACGAGCCCTCGCTCGAGGCTTTCCTGCCCCGCCGCGGCGAGGGCGTGGTGCTCTCCGCCTCGGATATCGACACCTACCGGACCTGCCCGCTTAAGTACAAGTTCGCCCGCGTGTTTCGGATCCCGCAGGAGCCGACCATTCACCAGCGCTTCGGGATCATGGTCCACCAGGTGCTGGAGCGCTTCCACGCCCGCGAGTCCTCGACCCTGCCCGAGATGCTCGGGCTGCTCGACGCCGGCTGGCGGCGGGGCGGGTTCGGCGACTCCGAGGAGGAGCGTCAGCTGCGCGGCAAGGCCTCCTCGGCGCTGACGCGCTACCACGAGCGCTTCCAGTCCGAGGACACCCAGCCGGTGTGGTTCGAGCGCTCGTTCACCTTCAAGCTCGGCCGGCATCTGCTGCGCGGGCGGGTGGACCGGGTCGACCGGCTGCCCGGCGGCGAGTACGAGTTGATCGACTACAAGACCGGGCGTCCCAAGAGCGCGGACCAGCTGGCCGACGATGTGCAGCTGTCGATCTACGCCGTGGGGGCCCGCGAGGCCTGGCGCCTGGATGCCTCCCGGCAGGCGTACTACTACTTGCTCGATGACCAAAAGGTGGCCGTACCCCGTGACGAGCGCGATCGCGCCGACTGGGTCACCGAGGTGGCCACCGAAGTGGCCGAGGGCATCCAGTCGCAGGGGTTTGAGCCGACGCCGTCGTTCGCCGCCTGCTCGATGTGTGACTACCGGCTGGTCTGTCCCGCCGCGGAGCGCTGACCTACAGTGCGCGGGGTGCGTGCGGTCCTCCTGGCGCTGATGTTGATGCTTGGTTTGATCGCCTGTGGGTCCTCCTCGACCTCGACCTCGACCTCGGCGCATTCGTCAGCGTCGTCTAGTTCGAGGTCGTCTTCGTCGAGCACGTCCTCGGCCTCGGCGAACGCGTCGGTCAAGCTCGAGCGGGTGCTGCGCTCGGCGGCCGGGAAGCCGGTGCCGACCGCGGTCTCATGCCGGCTGGAAGGCGCCTCCGAGCGCGCACGGTCTCCGTTCGGAAGCACGGGTGGATCGGTGTACGCCTGCTCATTGATGGTGAGCGGAGCCCCCGTCGCCTACGACGTCCAGGTTCTCCACAACGGGTGCTTCGTGGCCGAGCGTCGGAAGCCGGGGAAGGCGATCTACGGCTGCGGGGTCGGGAAGAGCTGAGACGCTTAGGCGGGACCGGGACCGGGGCCGGGCCCGTCGCCGCGCTGGCGCAGGAAGCGCTGCAGATCCCGGGCGATGGTCTCCCCGGAGGGCAAGGAGGGGAACGCGTCCTCGGTCTCCTCGCTGGCCGCCTGCTCGAGGCGCTCCACGAAGGCCTGGACGTCGGGGTCGCTCTGCACGGCCACGTTGACCTGGCGCTCGTAGTCGGCCGAGGCGACCTCCAGCTCCGAGCCGTCCACGGCCACGCCGATCAAGCCCTCGAGCTTGCGGACCAGAGCCAGGGCGGCCTTAGGGTTCGGAGTCGCGGCGATGTAGTGGGGGACCGCAGCCCACAGACTGGCGGACGGCAATCCGGCCTGCTGACAGGCGGCGTGCAGGATGCCCACGATGCCCGTCGGGCCCTCGTAGGAGGAGGGGGCCAGGCCGAGCCGGGCGACCAGCGCCGGGTCGGAGGTCAGTCCGGTGACCGAGATCGGCCGCGTATGGGGCACGTCGGCGAGCAGGGCACCGAGGGTGACGACCAGCTGGGTGCCGAGCGCCTCGGCGAGCTCGACGACGAGGTTGCTGAACGTCCGCCAGCGGAACGAGGGCTCGCTGCCCGCCAGCAGGATGAGGTCCCGGGGCGCGCGGGGCACTCGCGCCTCATACAGCTCGACCGCAGGCCAGACGATCTCCCGGGCCTGCCCGTCGACCATCTTCACGCGCGGGCGCGTGGCCTGGAAGTCGTAGAACTCCTCGGGATCGATGGTGGCGAAGCGCTGGGCGCCGAGCGCGGAACCGACGTACTCAATTGCGCTCGAGGCCGCGTCGGCGGCGTCGTTCCAACCCTTGAATGCGCAGATCAGGGCTGGGGCACGAAGGCCATCCGGCCTGTGCTCCCATTGCAATGGCTGCATCCGACTCACCATAGATGATGGACTTATCGGCCTGTCTGACCCCACGATGATGGAAATCAGCGCTCTGCGGCCCGGCTCCGAGGTGACCGGCGTGTTCGCCTGCACCCGCAAGGACCGCCTGATGACCCGCGGTGGCTCCCCCTACCTGGCCCTCGAGCTGCGGGACCGCTCGGGGACGCTGGCCGCCCGCGCCTTCCAGAACGCCGATGACCTGGGGGCCCGGTTCGAGCGCGGCGACGTGGTCCGCGTCCGCGGCCGCGTGGAGCGCTTCCGCGATGAGCTGGTCCTGGAGGTGGCCGAGATCGCCCGCGTCGCCGAGTCCGAGGCCGTCGACCCGGCGCGCTTCCTGCCCACCGCCTACCGCGACCTGGATGAGCTCGACGGCTTTCTCGAGCACCTAGCCGGCGAGGTGTATAACCGGGGCTACCGGGCTCTTTTGGACCGGCTGCTGGGTGACGCGGGGTTGCGGGACGCCTGGCGGCGCGCCCCATGCACGCGCGCGGGGCACCACGCATATCTGGGCGGCCTGCTCGAACACACGGTGGCCGTGGCCACCCTGGCCCACGAGACGTGTCAGCTGCACCCGCGGCTGAACTCGGACCTTTTGCTGACCGCGGCGTTGGTGCACGACCTGGGCCGCACCCGGGAATTCACCTACGGCGCCGAGATCGGCTTGAGTGAGGAGGGGCGCTTGCTGGGTCACCTGGTGCTCGGCTCGCAGCTCGTTGTGGAGCGCGCGGGCGGCCTCGACGAGGGGTCTCGGTTGGCTTTGCTGCACTGCGTTTTGGCCCACCACGGGCCGGGTTCGGCGCCGGGAGGTCGGTTCGCTTCGCCCGAAGCGCTGGCCCTGTTCCGGTTAAACGCGTTGGACGCGACGGTCAAGGGCGTGCTGGAGCACGGGCTGGACTGAGGGGTTGGCTGTTGCCGGGTGGGCTCCCTTTTTTTGTTGTCCTGGCGGCCGAGTGGTGCACGGCAAAGCGTCCATATAGTTCGTTTTCCCGTGCAGCGCTTCGTCCGTGAGCCGCGAAACGCGCCAGCGTAGGATCCGCGGCGGCGCGGCAGGGGCCTGGTGGCCTATCCGGTCTTCAAAACCGGCAGGGCCGGGTTACCCCCGGCTTGGAAGGTTCGATTCCTTCGCCGCGTCGTGGCTGGAAATCCGCACTTTCTGTGTGGCTGTCACGCCGGATCGTCCGAGCCGGAATCGCATAGCCGTCCCGAATATGTCCCGAGGATCAGAAACTCTTGCTCCATGGGACGTGGGTCTGAGCCGACTCCGGCGGCGACCGTTGAGCGTCCCCGGTTTCGGGTCTCGGATGACCTGGACGCGTTCACGGCCGAGGAGGTGTGGGCGCTGGTGCGGGCGGCGCCGTCCGAGCAGGACGCGGCGCTGTACCTGACGGCCGCGTTCACGGGCCTCCGGTTGGGAGAGCTGCTCGCGCTGCAGTGGCGCGATATCAACTACGTCGGGGACGTGATCCGTGTCCGGCGGAGCTACAACGTCCACGGCGGCGTCGGTTCTCCGAAGAGCGGCAAGGTCCGCTCGGTCCCAATAGTCCCTGACGTCGTTGAGCGCCTGGCTCATCTCGCGGGCCGCGATTTCTTCACCGAGCCTGAGGATCTGGTCTTCGCCAGCGATCTCGGCACGTTCCAGGATGGGTCATCGATCCGCGTCCGCTACCGGGCGGCGCTATCGCGAGCGGGAGTGAGATCGCTCCGATTCCACGACCTGCATCACACGTTCGGCACGCTCGCGGTCCGCCGGGCTGAGGTGCCGGCGGTCCAGGCCTGGATGGGCCACTCCGACATCCAGACAACGATGCGCTACGTCCACCACCGCGACCGCGGCGACGAAGCGAGACTCCTCGTCGAGGCCTTCCGCCCCTCGACGTCCCAGGCTGAGCTCGCCTGAGATCGTCCGGCGCTTGCCAGGACTAGGACGCGTCAGCGGCGAGCCGTGGGCACGAATGGATTCGTCGCATAGCACGCGTCGGGTCAGGTCCGATACGAGCGATGAAAGCGAGCGAGCCGACGGCTCAAGGTGCCCAAAACTATCGATGTTGGAGTTCTGGGCACCGGTAGGCGACAGGTGCGACGGGTGTTGTACAAGCACTCTCCTGCCGATAATTCCCTTCTGGGTAGGCTCACAGACCAGACGTGGTTGATTCTCGAGCAGATTTCGGCAGAACTGACGCTGCGGGCTGCGTGATACGTGGCTCCTTGCTCGATCACCGACCGTGCCCGCTCCGCCAGACCGACTCGTTCAGCACGCCTATCGGTGGCCCACAATTCGTTGCCCCCAGCGTGACGCCGGGGCACGCCGCAACATTTACCCTGAGACCGGGTTAGGTCTGGAGCGGGCGAAAGTGACGGTGTACCTGCGCCCGGACGCTGTGGTGTCGCCGACGCTCCTCAAAGCTGATCTCCGCGCTCTTTAAGCCATCCCCGACCCTGTGAGTCCATGAAACGCTGCTTGTCATTCATCGTGTTGCTGGTTGCCCTGGCCATCTCCGCGACTGCCGGCGCGGCCACCTTCGGCGCTGCCGTCGGGGGCGGTTTTGAAAACCAGACCTACAACATTTGGTTCCCGGCGCGGGTGATGCAATCGCTACATGCCCTGTATTCTGCCGGCGGCCGGGTCGCCCGTTCTGACTCCAACTGGGCGGGTGCGGAGCCTCACGCCCCCAAGCACGGCCACACCACCTTCAAATGGGCCTATGACGACCGGATCATCAGCGAGATGGCCAAGGCTCATCTCCGCTGGGAGCCCACCCTGCAATTCGCCCCCAAATGGGCGGAGGCGCACCGGGCCGACGTGGTCGGCAGCGGCAGGCGGAGGTTCGTGGTTCCGCTACCCCCGGGCAACTACGGCACCATGGCCTACTACGCGGCCGCCTTCATCAAGCGCTACGGCGCCCATGGGGCCTTCTGGGCCAAAAATCACAAGCTCTCGTACCTGCCTGTGAACACGGTCGAGGTGTGGAACGAGCCCGACAATTCCTACAACTGGGGCCCCGGCGTGAACCTGCACTCCTACGCCGCCATGTACGAGACGGTCCGCTCGGCCGTGCATCACGCCAGCCGCGGTACGAAGGTGATGACCGGCGGCCTGGCCTTCACCGGCAGCTCGCTGCCGCGGCTGCTCAAGGCCTTCCGGGGCAAGCCGATCGATGTGCTGGCCATCCACCCCTACGCATCCACGCCTGCGGGTACGGTCGCGTTGGCCAAGTATTCGATCGCCGAGATGCGCGCCTACGGACGTGGATCCACGCCGATCATCGCCAACGAGTTCGGCTGGAGCTCCTCGCGCTCGGATTACAACTGGACCAAGGCCAAGAACGTCAAACCATACGTGTACGCGGCGCTGATCGGGCTTTCCAAGCTCAGGCTCGCCCAGATCCTGCCCTTCGAGTGGACGGATTCCCGCTTCGGTCTCAACGACGGGCCGTTCGCGGCGGCGATCAAGAAGATCCACCACCGCTGACCAGCCTGATCCGCATGTGAGCTGCACTGCCGCCCGCCGATCTCGGCCGATGCTTCACGCAGAACCTTGAACAGCGTCTCGCGGTGGCCGGCGTAGGTTTTCGGGCTGCGGACGGGAAAAGCGGACTGGACCACGCTCGTGATTCGTAGCGCCTGGCTTCCGTAAAAGTTGAGCGGAATGATGCCGCGCCGGGATCCGACGCTGATGATGATCGACGGGCTAAATCAGAAGGAGCAGACTGAAGTCTCGGGCCCCGAGCGACGACACTTCACAACCGGCAGGGCCGGGCTACCCCCGGCTGGGAAAGTTCGGTTCCTGCGCGGCGTCGTGGGCTGTCCTGAAGGCATTCAGGAGGCGGACTCTCAACCGCACTCAGCCGCTCCTCGCAAACAGGACGAGCGACGTCTCAGCCTCGGCGCTGGCTCCGGGAGGTCATGCCTGGCCGCTCGGGTCGCGTGGCGTTTCGGCGCTCCCGCGGTATTGCCAAAGCGACTGCTTCTCGCCGAACGTCAACGCCCGCCAGCGCTCACGTTTGGGGTCCCACGTGTAGACCATGACGTCGACGATGCTCCGCACCTTGTTGAGCGCGTCCACGGTGGCTCGGGCGTCCGCGCCTTCAGCCAACACCTCGCGAGTCATGATGTCGATCACCTTGAACGTGTGCGGCTGCCGGGGCTGGGCGGCCGGCGGCACCGGCGGCGACTCTGGCTTTCGGAAGCCGAACCCGGGAACCGGTTCGGATCCGCGCTTCTTGAGCACCCGCTCGAGCGGCACCATGCTCGCTCCGGTGCCTTTCGTTTCGGTGTCCAGCACCCAGACTTTTCCCAATCCTGTCCCTCCTGGAGATCGATGTCGCCTCGTCCTGCGGGCGGCGCCCCCGGTGCAATGTCGGGCTCTCGGTGAGATCGCGGTCAGCACATTACGCTTGCCGGGCACCTTACTAAATGTTAGCGAGCGACCGCCGACCTATTGCCGATGAAACGGGACGCGCTTACGGCTGCGTTCTACCGTCGGGGCGCTCAGCCGGTGAGCGCTTCGATGCCAGCCTCGCAGCACGACCGATCCTCGTCGGGCGTCCCGCCGCTGACGCCGACGGCGCCGAGGACCGACCCGTCGCTGTCTCTGACGACGATCGAGCGGGCCTCGTCTCCAGAGATCGGCATCTCGGCGTGGATGCTAGGTCGACGCCGCGCACCCGTTGGGCGACGCACAATGTCCTACACCGCCGAGCCGGGTTCGCGCGACGAAGAGGCCCTCAACCTTCTCGGCAGCTGGGCTTCGACGCTCAGCTCGACCACCGCACCAGACCCAACCTGACCGCAGGAGCCGCCTAGAGTCTCCCCGCATGCTGATCGCCACCCATGACGGTTCCTTTCACGCCGACGAGGTCTTTGCCGTCGCCACACTCCGCCTGCTCGGCGACCCAGTGGAGGTCGTGCGCACGCGCGAGCGCGGCGCGGTGGCCCAGGCGGCCCTACGGGTCGATGTCGGCTTTCGCGACGACCCCTCGACCGGGGACTTCGACCACCATCAGCGCGACTTCGACCGGGCGCGGGACAACGGCGTGCGCTATGCGTCCTTCGGCCTGGTCTGGCGCGAGTTCGGCGTCCGGGTCTGTGAGGGCGAGGAGGACGTCGCCCGGGCCGTCGACCAGGTGCTTGTGCAGGCGGTGGACGCCAACGACACGGGCCAGCAGCTGAGCCGCTCACTAATCGACGGCGTGCGCCCGATGACCGTCAACGGCATCATCGGCGGCTTCAACCCCGGCTGGGATGAGGCCCTAACCCCCGAGGAGGAGCGCCAGCGCTTTGACGCCGCTGTCGCCCTTGCCCAGGGCATCCTCGCCCGCGAGGTCGCCTCTGCTTCCTCCGGCCGCCGCGCCCAGCGGATCGTGCATGAGGCGATCGCCGCCGCGGAGGACCCCCGGGTCGTGGAACTGCCGGTCAACGCCCCCTGGAAGCAATTGCTCGTGCCCGAGGCGCCCGACGCCCTGTTCGTCATTTACCCCAAGCGCCAGGGTTTTGGGCTCGAAGCGGTGCCGCGCGAACTGGGCGCCTTCGAGAACCGCCGCAACCTGCCGGCGCCATGGGGTGGGCTCGAAGGGGAGGACCTGGTCGCGATCACCGGAGTCGAGGACGCCGTCTTCTGCCACGCCAAGCGCTTCCTCGCCGTCGCGCGGTCCCGCGCGGGTATCGAGCGGCTGGCGGAACTCGCTCTGGCCGAGCGCTGACCGACCAGAGCCGACCAGGGCCGGCCAGCCCTAGCGGCGTTGGCGGGCCAGGAGGACAGCGTCGTGGATGGTCACCTCATCCCCGCCATGGGGACGAGCGGTGCGCTCCGGCGCCGCGTCGAGCACGATCTCCCATTCGGATCGGTCGAGGTGGGC
>JBDTEE010000252.1:0-5922 GCA_039922645.1 Solirubrobacteraceae bacterium
GGGTCGCTCTGCTGACGGCGCTCCTGCTCGCGCTGCCCGCAGTGCTGTCCTACGCCAGCATGCTCACCCAACGCTCCGATTCGAGCCTTTCGATTCGCACCGTGGAGTGGTTGCGCGATAACGGAGCGCGGGGACTGGTCAACCGCGTCGAGAACTTCTACTACTCGCTGAATGCCCCGGCCAAGGGCGGACCGGGTCTGAAGCGGCTGCCCAATCAGCCCGGGGCAGGATCCGCGCTGGCGGCGGCCAAGCACATCCACTATTACCGGCCGCCGGACATAGCACCGGTGATCCACCCGGCGCTGCCCGGCGAGGGCGTCTGGCATTCCACCTACGCCTACGGCGGCACCCGCCCGCCCGTGCTGGTGACCAGTTTCCGTCCCGACCCGAATTACCCCCAGAACGTCGCCGGCGTGGCCTGGATCGATCACAGCCGCACGACCACGTGGCTGTATCCCGGCGTGCAGGAGCCGAGCATTCACATGGGCTCCTCTCGCGGCCCCTCGGAGATTCCGCCGACGATGCGCGGTCGCCTGGTGGCCAGCTTCAACAGCGGCTTCAAGCTTGTCGATTCGGGCGGTGGATTCACCAGCGGCGCTCACACCTACGCACCGCTGAAGAACGGGCTGGCCACGATCATGCGCTACCGCGACGGGAGACTCGACGTCCGTGCCTGGTCGGGCGGCCCCACCGCGCCGGCCAACATCATCTACGCCCGGCAGAACCTGCCGCTGATCGTCAACAACGCTCGCCTGAACCCCAACCTGTCGGATGGACCCGAGTGGGGCGCGACGCTCGGAAACGCCGTCCAGGTTTGGCGCTCAGGGGTAGGAGTCGACCGCTACGGCAACCTGATCTATGCCGCGGCCAACGACATGACGGTGGGCTCACTGGCCAAGGTGCTCCAGCGCGCGGGCGCGGTCCGAGCCATGGAGCTGGACATCAACGTCTACTGGACGAGCTTCATCCACTACCGCGATCCGGGAGCGCGCGGTGCCGCCAACCTGCTGGCCAGCATGAATCGATCCAATCAGCGCTACCTGACGCCCGATGATCGCGACTTCTTCGGCGTCTACATCCGCTGAGCGCCGCCGCTCCGCCGCCCGCTTCGCGGCTCTGATCGGCGCCGTCGCTCTGGCAGGCTGCGCCGCCACGTCGGCGGCCTCCGTGGGCCCCGACTCCTCGGCCCCGGCGGCGGTCTCTCATACCGCGCATCACGCCGTCCGCCCCCCAGCCCGCAAGCCGGCGAGCTCTGCTTCCGATGCGGTCGCCGAGCACACCTACCACTTCGTCGATCACACCCGCACGATCAAGTACCCGGGTCACGCTCGCCAGCCACGCCCCCTGGTCACCGTGGTCCGCTACCCCGTGCATGTGCACGGGCCCATCCCGCTGATCGTCTTCGGTCACGGGTTCGCGGTCACCCCGGCCTACTACTGGCGGCTGCTGCGCGCCTGGGCCCAGGCCGGCTACGTGGTCGCCGCCCCGGTGTTCCCGCTCGAGAACCAGAACGCCCCGGGCGGACCGAACGAGGCAGACCTGGTCAACCAGCCCCGGGACATGAGCTTCGTGATCAGCCAGATGCTCGACCTGAGTGCCAGCCGCAAGGGACCGCTGGCCGGACTCATCGCTCCCCACGAGATCGGCGTCAGCGGGCAGTCCGACGGGGGCGAGACGGCACTGGCAGTCGCCTACGACAGCTTCTACATCGATCGGCGGATCCGGGCGGCGGCGATCCTCTCAGGCGCCGAGCTACCCGGCGTCGGACGGTTCTACTTCCCCAAGCCGAGCCCCCCCCTGCTGGCCACCCAGGGCACGGCAGATACGGTCAACCGGCCCCACTTCACCTACGACTTCTTCACTGCCGCCCCGCGGCCCAAGTATCTCCTGAAGCTGCTCGGCGCCCCGCATCTGCCTCCCTACACCGATGAGCAGCCCCAGCTCTCGATCGTCGGCCGAGTAACGACAGCGTTCTTCAACCGGTACCTGAAGGGACAGCGCTCCGGGATCTCGCGCATGCAGGCCGCGGGAAACGTCCCCGGGACGGCCACGCTGACCGCTGAGCGCTGAGCCCTCAGCGGGAGTGCCCGCTGGCGCTGACGGCAAATCCGCTCGCCGTCCGTGAGGCGGAAACGCTCTCCACGGCGATCCCCGGATCGGAGAACAACCGGACGGTGGCCAGAGCGCCGAAGGGCACCGCGGGAGTCAGGAGCAGAGCTCCATTGCTGGGAGCCACGGTGGCATCGACGGTGGCGGTCACTCCGAACACCGTTGCCGTGCCCTGAAGGACGATCCGCCCGCCACCCGAGGCGACCGGTGTGACCGCGTTCAGCACCGCCAGGGCGGTACGCAGGTCGGCCTCGGTGACATTGGCGCTGCCGCTGAGACGGCGGCCCGCCTTGACGAGCGTGGCGTCACGGAGCGTGAGCAGTCCGGTGTCGAGCTCACTGGCGGTGGCCCTGAGTTTGTTCACCCCGGCGGCCTCGTTGAGCAACCGGGTCAGCGCCGCCGGACTCGAGCGGTAGCGTCCGAGGTGCACCTCGACGCTGTCGGCGTGGTGCCACAGGAGTTCGACCGCCGGAAAGGCGGACACCGACACCGAGCGCACCTGGCCTGATGCGGACAGCCGGTCGCGCAGGCGTTGGGCGGCGATGCCGGGCAGGACAAGCTGAGCCACGACCAGGGCCAGCACGAGCACCATCAGCCCGCCGAGGCCGGCTAGGCGGCGCATGGCCGCCGTTTCCGTGGGCTCATGCCAGGAGCGCGCGGGCCGCCGCGACGGCCTGGTCCATCAAACGACGGACATCGAGCGCGGGCTCGCTCATCCGCCGGATCATGACCCCGTCCGCGAGGGCGAGGAGGAAGCTGGCCAGGTCATCGGGGTCAGCCCGAAGTTCGAACACGCCGGCCGCACTGCCGTGCTGCAGCGCCTGGCTCAGTTGCAGGCGCAGGGTGCGGGAGAGCTCCTCGAGCTCTGCGGCTATTTCCTCATTGCGCTGGGCCAGAGTGAGCAGCTCGTAAAACATGACCACACCGCTGGAATCGTCGGCGAGCAGGTCCTCGAAGCTGCGCACCAGCGCATCGATGAGCTCGTCGCCGCTGTGAGCGCCGGCCACCGCCTGACGCAGGAGCTCGCCGCGGACCTGGGACTCACGCCGGACGACCTCGACCAGCAGACGTTCCTTGGTCTGGAAGTAGTAGTGCAGCAGCCCACGAGAGACACCGGCCTCCCGGGCCACGTGGTCGAAGGTGGAACCGGCGATACCCCGTGCAGCCACGCTGGTCCGCATGGCCTCGACGATCCGGGCCGCGCGATCCCCCGGCAGCTCGCTCGCCGTGGAGCCCGAGCGTAGAGCGGCCGCCTCCATGCCGGCGATTCTAGTCTCGCGACCGTCCTTAACGACGAAGGCGCTCCCGGTGAGGAGCGCCTTCGCCGCTAGGACAGATCTTCCGCAGCCGCTCTATGCGGCGGTCACCGGCGCCGCCGGCGGTGCGGCCGGCGCTCCGGCGGGCGGCGTGTACTGGAACTCCTCCTCGGCACCGAACAGGGTGTCCAGCACCTTGGAGCGCAGTGACTCACTGAGCGTCAGGGCCGCAGCGCCCCCGACGATGAGGACCAGCAGCTTGCGGCCGAAGCCCCCCGACTTGCGCTTGACCGCCGCCTTCTTGGGCGACTCGGTAAAGGCGAGGGTGGCCTCACGCGCGGCCTCAGCGGCCTGGCGCACATCGGCCTGGAACTTCTTGTCCTCGAGCACGGTCCGGTACGGGCTCTTCCCGTTGGCCAGACGCTCATAGGCACTCCGGGCCGAGTCGATCGCCGTGCGCACGTTCTCGCGCAGGTCGGAGTCCTCGATCAGACGATGGAGGTACGGATTTGCCTTGGTGATGTTCTGCAGGTCGGCGGCGGAGAACGGAACAGCCGACTTGGCCTTCTTGGCCTGCTTGCGGGCCTTCTTGGGCACGGATGGCATTGGTCTCCCTCGGTGCTTTTGCTGGATGGACTGAGGATACCCAGATATGCCCTCGCCGCACGAGGGCAAACCCCGCATCGGCGGGGCCCTTTGCGGCCCCCCGGCGCCGCTTTAGGTCTGTGAGGCGGCGCGGTCGAGGTTCTTAGTGGCTGGCGCGCCGGTCGGCGTCACGTCCCCGCCAACCTCGTAGACATCCCGCTCGAAGGCCAGCTCCACCGGCCCCCCGTAGGTCGCCATCGCTTCGGCCCGGGCCCATTCCGCGTCCATCTCATCGGAGTAGTGGGTGAGGATCAGCCGTTCGGCACCGGCCCGCCGGCCGTGCTCCCCCGCCTCACCGGGAGTCAAATGACCGCGGATACCCGTCCGCTCAGGCCGTGGGAGAGTTGCCTCGATAAGCAGCAGCTGCGTGTCCTGGGCGAAGTCGACGAGTTCCTGGTTGGGGCTGCAGTCCGCGCTGAAGGTGAAGCGCGAGCCGTGGCTGGACAGCTCCACGGCGAACGTCGTGATGAAGTGCGGCACTTCGCGGAAGCGCACCGTGAACGGCCCCACCGACAGCGGCTCGAGCGGCTCGTACTCGCCCAGTGAAAAGGCATTCTCGATCAGGTTCTCTTGGCCCCAGCAGCCCACCAGGCGCCGAAACAAATCTCTGGCGCCCGGGGGGACGTGCAGGGCCGGCCGCGCCGGGTGGTCGGTGCCCGGCCACCCAGCCACCGGCACCGGCTGCTGGCGGGGCGCGTAGCTCAAGGCATAGCTGAATGGCACCAGATCGAGGATGTGGTCGGCATGCAGATGACTGATCAGCACGGCGTCGACATCGACGTAATCGCACACGTGCCGCAGCTCGCCGAACACCCCGTTGCCGCAATCGAGCAGCAGGCGGAATCCGTCCTGCTCGACGAGGTAGCCACTACACGCCCCTTCCGCATCCTGCCAGGACGGTGACTTGCCCAGCACGGTTATGCGCACTCCGCTCCTCTCTCGCCGGTCGCCCGCGCCGTGCCGATCACGACGGGAGAGACCTAGGCTGACACTCTAATGCTCGTGGGCTCTATGTACCCGCAAATACCGCTTTTGCTAGCCAGTACGTCTCGACCCTTCGAATCCACGGTTCTCGCCGTGGGGGGTCTGCTGATGCTCGGCGCCCTCATCTCGGGGCTGGCCCGGCGAAGCTTCGTCTCTCTCGCCGCCGTATTCGTGCTGGTCGGCTTCCTGCTCGGCGACGGGGTCACCGGCGTGTTGCATTTCCAGGCCCGCGGCGCCTTTGTCAGTGAGCTGGCCACCGTGGCCCTGGTCGTGATCCTGTTTCGCGACGGGCTCGAGGTCGAGGCTGAGATGCTCCAGACCCACTGGCGCCTGCCGCTGCGCAAGCTCGTGCTGGCCATGCCGCTGACCGCTGGCATCGTGGCGCTGGCCACCCGCGTGATGACCGGGCTCCCCTGGACGCAGAGCTTTTTGCTCGGAGCGCTCCTGTCTCCCACCGACCCGGTCCTGTCCTCCTCGGTGGTGACCAACCCTCGGGTCCCGCGCATCGTGCGCCACTCCCTGAATCTCGAGTCGGGGCTCAATGACGGCCTCGCCCTGCCGGCGGTGCTCGTTCTGGCCGCCGCGCTCGGTGCGGGCCATTTCGTCTGGTGGCAGTTCCTGCTCGAGAACCTGGGCCTGGGGTTGATCGTCGGGCTGGCCGTGGGCGCGGTGGCGGCGCTCGTCATGCCGTCCGGCTCCCGGCCAGGGCTCGGCGCGGGAATCCCCGCGCACCAGAAATCGCTCTACGCCCTGGGCACGGCCTGCGCCGCCTACGGGGCGGCCGCTCTCACCCCGCACGGCAACGGCCTGATCGCCGTCTATGTCTGCGCGATCACCCTGGGCATCCGGCGTCCCGATCTACAACAGCATTTTGAGGACCAGGCCGCCGGCCTGGTCGAGATCGTCAAGCTGGGGATCTTCCTCGTCT
>JBDTEE010000253.1:0-9362 GCA_039922645.1 Solirubrobacteraceae bacterium
GCCGGCGTGCCTGCACGCCGGCCTACTTGGCGTAGTACTGGGAGTTCAACTGGGTGTACTTCTGCCACTCGTCGGGGAGCTGATCCTCGGCGAAGCAGGCGTCGACCGGGCAGGCCTCAACGCAGGCGTCGCAGTCGATGCACTCCTCCGGATCGATGTAAAGCATCTCGACCTTTTCGTAGTCGGGCTCATCGGGCGTCGGGTGGATGCAGTCGACCGGGCAGACCTCAACGCACGAGTTGTCCTTCGTGCCAATGCAGGGCTCGGCGATTACGTAGGCCATAAGTGTCGGATCCTCTTGGGGTCGTTTGGGGACGGCGAGACCGGCAAGTTTCGCCATTGTAGGAAAACCCGCGCGATAGCCTCCCGGCGGTGCTGCTGCTGACAGGTGCGACGGGAACGGTGGGACGGGCGGTTCTGCGACGACTGGTCGCCACGGGCACCCCGGTGCGCTGCCTGGTCCGCGATCCCCGGCGCCTGGGACCCGAGCGGGTGCAGGTGCAGATCGCTCTCGGCGACCTGGGCGACCACCTGTCGTTTCGCCATGCCCTGCGGGGAATCGACTCGGTCGTCCACCTGGCCTCCGTGATCCGCGATCAGCCCGGCGGGTCGATCGAGGAGTTGGCCGGCGTGGCCACCTGGCGCCTGGTCCAGGCCGCCGAGCGCGCCGGAGTGCAGCGCTTCGTCTTCTTCTCCACGCTCGGTGCCTCGACGCGCAGCCGGGCCCGGCTGATGCGCGCCAAGGCGATCGCCGAGCGGGCGGTGGTGGAGTCGGGGCTCGAGTACACCGTGTTCGCCCCCTCGATCATCTACTCGCCCAGCGATCCCTACCTGACCCTGCTGGCGCGGATGGCCTGGCTGCCGGCGATGCCCATCCCCGGCTCCGGCCAGGCCGCCTTCCAGCCCATCTGGGCCGAGGATGTGGCCGAATGCGTACTCGCCGCCCTGCCCGGCGGTCCGGCCGCCCAGCAGGCCGTGGGCACCCGCTACGAACTGGCCGGGCCGGAGACCCTCACTCACCAGGAGATCGTGGAGACGGTGCTGCGCTCTCTGCACCGCCGGCGCCGGATCGTCAAGGTGCCGATCCGTGTCGCCCGGCGCCTGTTGAAGATGGTCGAGCTGTTCGGCGGGCCCACCGCCTTCGCCACCTGGGACGAGGCCGAGCTGCTCGAGGTCCCGCTGGTCTCGCGCCATGGCACCGCCGACGCCGAGCGTCTGGGCGTGGTCCCCAAGCCGATGCGGGCCGTGCTCGGCGTCGGCTGAGCGACAGCCCCCTCAGACGGGCAGCGCCGGACGGCGCTCGGCCCACGGCAGCGCATCCTCGAGCTGGGCAGCAAGCCGCAGGAGCACCTCCTCCCGGGCCGGCGGTCCGACCAGCTGCACGGCCAGCGGCAGCTGGTCCTCGTCCTCGTACAGAGGCACGGAGATCGCCGGTTGCCCGGTCACGTTGAGGATCGCCGTGTAGGGCGTGAAATGGCCCGAGCGACGGTAATGCGCCTCCGGGTCCGGGCCCTGGCCGTGAATTTCCCCGATCGGCACCGGCGAGCGCCCCAGCGCCGGGGTGAGCACGGCGTCGAACCGGCCCAGGAAGGCCACCACCGAGCGGGCGACGCTCTCCAGCCGGGCCTGGGCCATGAGCCCGGTCAGGGTGTCCTGGGCCCGAGCGCGCTCCCACATCAGCCAGGTCAGGGGCTCGACGTCGTCCTCGGTCGGCTCCCGGCCAGCCAGGCGCCCCCCGATCAGAGTGGTCATCGAGATCTGGGGGCCGAAGGCGCGGGTGAAGTCCGGCAGTAGATCCAGGCCCGACCAGGGCGGCTCGGTCTCCTCGACCTGATGGCCCAGCCCGGCCAACAACTCGGCGGCCCACCGGACCGCGGCGATGCACTCGGGTGCGACCTCGGCCCCGTCCAGGGGCGGGTTGATGGCCACGCCGATCCGCATCCGTCTCGGCTCCGGCTTGGCCAGCTCGGCGTAGGGAGCCGGGGGCGGCGGAGCCCAGGTCGCGTCCCCGGGCTCATAGCCGGCGAGTACGTCCAGCGCGGCGACCGTGTCGGCCACCGTCCGGGTGAGCACCCCATCGGTGACCAGAAAGCTCTGCCCGCCGTCCGGACCGACGGACACCCGGCCCCGGGCCGGCTTGAGGCCGACCAGCCCGCAGCAGGCGGCGGGAATGCGGATCGAGCCACCGCCGTCGTTGCCGTGGGCGATGGGGACCATTCCGGCCGCCACCGCCGCCGCCGAGCCCCCGCTGGAGCCTCCCGGGGTCCGATCGAGGGCCCACGGGTTGCGGGTGGGGCCGAAGCGGCGGGTCTCGGTGGTCGGGAGGATGCCCATCTCCGGCATCGTCGTCTTGCCCACCAACACGAACCCGGCCTCGCGCAGTCGCCGGACCGAGAACGAGTCGTGCCGCGGCACGACGTTGGCGAACAGGTCACTGCCCATGGTGAGCGGCATCCCGGCCACCGGGCGGTTGTCCTTGATGGCCATCGGCACGCCGGCGAACGGACGCGGATCCCCCGGACCGATCTCGGCCGCCGCGGCCAGGGCCGATTCGTGGGCCACGTGGGTGAAGGCGTTGATCTGCGGCTCGAGCTCGTCGATGCGCCGCAGCGACGCCTCGACCACCTCACGCGCCGACAGCTCGCCGGAGCGGATCAGCCCGGCCAGCTCAAGCGCCGTGCGCAGCAAGAAGTCAGACACGGCGGCAGAGCCTACCCAGATAGCCTTGGGAGAAAGGAAAGCCTTAGAGAGAGAACTCATCAGGAGCGTCGAGATCGTATGAGCGCAACAGCCGAAGTCCTGTCAGGCCTCGAGGGCGTAGTCGCCTTCGCGACCGAGATCGCTGAGCCCGACCGTGAGGGTGGGGCGCTGCGATATCGCGGCGTCGACATCGAGGAGCTGGTTGGTGCGGTGCCCTTTGAACAGGTCTGGGGCCTGCTTGTGGACGGCACACTCGAGCCGGGCCTGCCGCCGGCCGAGCCCCATCCGCTCAGCATCCACTCCGGCGATCCGCGCGTTGACGTCCAGGCGGCGCTGGCCATGCTCGGCCCCCAGTGGGGTTTTGGCGAGCTGATCGACATCCCCGACGAGGAGGCGCGTGACAACCTGGCCCGAGCCTCGGTGATGGCGCTGTCCTTCGTGGCCCAATCGGCCCGCGGAATTGGGAGGCCGCCCGTGTCCCAGCGGGAGGTGGACAAGGCCAAGTCGATCCCCGAGCGCTTCCTGATTCGCTGGCGGGGAGAGGCGGACCCCCGCCACGTCAAGGCCATCGACGCGTATTGGAACTCGGCCGCCGAGCACGGCATGAACGCCTCCACGTTCACCGCCCGCGTGGTCGCTTCCACCGGGGCTGACGTCGCGGCCGCCCTTTCGGCGGCCGTCGGTGCCCTTTCGGGTCCTCTGCACGGCGGCGCCCCGTCGCGGGTGCTGAAGATGCTCGACGAGGTCGCCGAGGCCGGGGACGCCGAGCGCTACGTCAAGGACCTGCTGGATCGCGGCGAGCGCCTGATGGGCTTCGGGCACCGCGTGTACCGGGCCGAGGATCCGCGGGCTCGCGTTCTGCGCCGGACGGCGCATGAGATCGACGCTCCCCGGGTCGAGGTGGCCGAGGCGCTCGAGCAGGCGGCGCTGGCCGAGCTCAAGTCCCGCCGTCCCGACCGCGTCCTGGCCACCAACGTCGAGTTCTGGTCAGCGGTGGTGCTGGACTTCGCCGACGTGCCGCCGGAGCTGTTCACCCCCATGTTCACCTGCGCCCGCACCGCGGGCTGGTCGGCGCACATCATGGAGCAGAAGCGCGAGGGCAAGTTGATCCGCCCGACGGCCAAGTACGTCGGGCCGGCGCCCCGCCCGCTGTCCGAGGTGCGCTAGGCGCCGTAGGGGCCTTCGAGGTACTGCGCCAGCATCCGGCTGGCGCAGAACTGCGGCCCGATGGCCTTCAGCGAATCGCGCATCCGCTCGATCCACTGCTGGGGCACACCGTTCTCGTCACGGTCGTAGAACTCGCTCAGCACCTGGCCCTCGAGCAACTCGTGGAGCGCGGTGGCATCCCGGTCATCCTGGGCGTGGGCGTCGGGGTCCATGTCACCGGAGATGGCCCAGCCGTTGTGGCCGTTGTATCCCTCAGCCCACCAGCCGTCCAGCACGCTGAGCTGAAGACCACCGTTGAAGGCCGACTTCATGCCGCTGGTACCGCTGGCCTCGAGCGGCGGCCGCGGAAGGTTCAGCCACACGTCGCAGCCGCGGACCAGCCAGGCGGCGGAGTTCAGGTCGTAGTCGTCGAGGAAGACAACCCGCTCGCCGATGATCTGCGAGCCCTTGAGTCCGAACAGGCTCTGCAGGGCGCGCTTGGCCTCCTCGTCGCGCGGATGGGCCTTGCCGGCCAGCACGACCTGGACGGGCCGATCGCCGGCCAGCAGAGACGTCGTCCATTCGGGATCGCGGATGAGCAACTCGAGCCGCTTATAGGTGGCTACGCGGCGGGCGAAACCGAGCGTGAGCACACCCGGCTCGAAGGCCCGTGCGGCGGCGTCGACGTAGCCACGCAAGTCGCCCCGGGAGAGACGGTCAGCGACACTGCGCTCACGCACGAAGCCGACCAGCTCCTCGCGCTGGCGCTCGCGCACCGCCCAGAGCTCAGCGGCGGGGATCTCATCCACTGCCGCCCACGTGGCCGGGTCGGCACCGCGCAGATTCCAGCCCTCGCCGAGATAGCGGTCGAACAGCTCGCGCATGTGCGAGCCGATCCAGGTCGGGACGTGAACCCCGTTGGTCACGTGGCGGATCGGGACCTCGTCCACCGGCCGATCGGGCCAGAGCCCGTTCCACATCTCGCGGGCCACTTCGCCGTGGCGGCGGCTGACCGCGTTGGACGCCCGGCTCATCCGCAAGGCGGCCTGGGTCACGCCGAACGGAGCGTTCGCGTCCGAGGGCTCATCGCGGCCGAGGGCAGCCAGCTCCCCCGGCTCGACACCGAGCTCGTGGGCCAGCCGGGCCACCGTGGACTCGATCTGCTCGGCCGGATAGGAGTCGTTGCCGGCCGCCACTGGAGTGTGCGTGGTGAACACCGTCCGCGAGCGGGCCTGCGCGAGAGCGTGGTCGAGCCCCTCACCGTTGCCGGGCCGGGCCAGCTCAAGCGGAGCCAACGCGGCATGTCCCTCATTGAGGTGGATGACCCCCGGCTCGAAGCCCATCGCCCGCAGGGCCCGCACGCCGCCGACCCCGAGCAGCGCGTACTGAGCCAGTCGCGTCTGGGCGTCGCCGTCATAGAGACGGCCGGTGATCCAGCGCTCCAGCGGGTCGTTCTCAGGGGTGTCGCTGTCGAGCAGGAAGAGCGGGACGCGGCCCACATCGACCCGCCAGACGCGCGCGGTGACGTCGGCCTCCCCAATCGGGACCGAGACGGTCAGCGGAGATCCGTCGCCGGCGGTGACCAGCGCGGCGGGTAGGCACTGCGGATCGGTCTCGATCCAGTACTCGTGCTGCCAGCCCGAGGCATCGATGCGCTGACGGAAGTAGCCCTTGCGATACATGAGACCGACGGCGACCATCGGCACGGCCTGGTCAGAGGCCTCCTTGAGCAGGTCGCCGGCCAGCGCCCCGAGACCACCCGAGTAGACGGGCAGCGACACGTGGACGCCGTACTCCGAGCACAGGAAGGCGACCGGATGCTCGTAGTTGAACGGGCTGGGCCGGGCCGGGCGCTGGAGGTCCGCGCTGACCTGGGCCTCGAGCTCGGCCGCCCGCTCGAGCAGGGCGGTGTCCCCGGCCGCCCGGCGCAGGAAGCGGCCCGGGCTCTCCTGAAGGAGGCGGACGGGATTCTGAAGGCAGAGCTCAAAGCGCTCCGCGTCCACGGAGCGGAACAGCTCGGGCCCGCCCGGCATCCAGGACCAACGGTAATTGAAGGCCAGCCGCGCCAGGGGGGCCAGAGGATCGGGAAGCCGGCCGGCCAGATCGTCGGCCGCACAACGAATGTCTGCCCCGCCGTCGTGCATGGTGGTGCTCACGTGGTCCACCGCCGCGATTATCGACTACTCCGCGCCCGTGCGTGTCCTCGGAGAGCAGAACTGAGGACTAGCCTCCGCTGCCTTGTCCAGTATGTCCGTCTCCTCCGACTTGGCCTCGGGCTGCCGGCAAGGTGTGCTCGCCTTCGGCGATTCGATCACCAACGGCGGCGGCGGGCTGCAGTGGGGCGTGGCGCTGCAGTCGTGGGCGCTGTGGATGGCCCGGGGGCTCGGCCTGGCCTACACCGGGTATGCCGTCGACGGGGCGGGAGTGCAGGACGTCCTGGCCGAGCAGCTCCCCGCTCACGCGCGGCGCGCCGCAGACCCGCAGGGGCGCTACCAGGTCGGCTCGCTGTACATCGGGGTCAACGATGTTCGCCGCTTGGGCTGGGACGCCGAGGCCTTCGGGACGGCTCACTGGCAGGCGCTGACGGCTGTTGTTGAGCGCAGCGAGCGGGTGCTGGCGCTGACCGCTCCGCTCGGCCTCGGATTCTTCCGGGACGGGGCCAAGGTCCGCACTCTGAACGCCGTCATCGCCGCCAATGCCGCTGCCTTGGGAGCGCTGATCGTCGACCTGAGTGACTTCGGCGCCCGCAACCAGGTGATGGCCGATCGCGTTCATCCCACCGCGTTCGGGCAGGTGGCGATCGCCGAGCGCGCCCTGGCCGTCCTGGCCGCCGACGGGCTGGCCACGCGGGTCCGCCCGTCAAGCCTGATCCGCTATGAGACCTCATGGCGGGGACGGCTGCGCAGCGACCTCGGCTACACCTATCGCTCGGCCAGGGAGCTCAGGCGAGCCTGGCGCAGCCGGCGGACACGCTGAGCCGCGGTGGTCTGGGGTGGCCCGGGCCGCGATGCCCGTCGCCCCGTGCCCCGTTGCCCCGTTGCCCCGGATGCAGCCGGTCACCCGGTTCGCAACTCGTGCCGCGATCCCCCGGGGCGGCCGAAAATCGCGACCACCCCGTTCGGTTTGTGGGGGCGTGTCGTGGATTGCGCGAGTTGTGCGTAATCCCGAGACCAGGTCCCGATTTGGCTCGAGGTGGTCGCTGAATTGCCGGCTTTAGCGGGCCGCGCCGTCAGCCAACGTCGGCGAGCACTCGACTACGCATCCGGTCGCCCGCACTGGGAGAGCCCGGCCTGGCCGGAGCTCTAGTCGGCTGAGCCCGCGCTCAACCCCGCCGCACGGTGACCGTGACGAAGCGGACGCCGCGCCGCGGCTGCAGCTCCAGTACCGAAGCGCCGTGAGAACTGACGATCGCCGCACCCGTAGCGCTGACCCGATACCCGTGAGGGTATGCGTAGCGCGGCAGCACGATCTCGGTGGGAGCACGGAGCGAACCGCTGGCCCGGTAGTCATAGATGAAGGTCCCCGTAGCGCGGTCATAGGACCAAGGCCCCGGTATTCCGGCGGTAGCGGCCGGATAGGCCACGGCTAGGGCTGCGGCCTTGCCGCCGATCGGTCGCCGGCTTCCCTGCCGGAGCAGCGCCTCGCGCGGATTGCCGGTCGGATCGTGCAGCTCGAGCGCTGCCCAGTAGCTCCAAGACAGGTTGCGCTCATCGGCCAGATCGACGGTGGCCGAGGCGGATGCCGAGTGCCGGCTGGCTCCGAACTCGTCCATCAGCCACGGCGGGCCGCCCGGCTGCAGGGTCCGGGTGGCTGCCCGCTGGGTGCTCATCAGCCCCATCAGGGCGGCCTGCTGGTGGCTGTAGGCGTGGAACCCGAGGACCAGGCCCCGGAAGGGCAGCGGCTCCCTGACGCCGATGCTCTGCGGGCGGTTGTAGTCGCTGTTGGAGGGCGGCTCGTAGACGATGGGGTGACGGAGATCGACAGCGCGAATGGCACCGATCAGGCCGTCGGCCGGGGACTCGGCACCACTGCTGGCACAGGAGCGGGGCTCGTGAACCGGACCGCCGTAGAAGCACTGAAGCTCAGTGTTGAAGTCCGGGTTGAGGAAGTCCAGAGGCTCGTTGTAGAGCTCGTAGCCGATCACGTTGGCGTTGTGGCGGTAGTGGCGCGCCACGGCTTGCCACACCCGCGCGAACTGCTCCTGCAGGTCTCCGCGAACATCGTTGGCAAAGAAGTGGTGGATCGCCGTTTTGACCGCCGGGTCCCCGTAGGCGGCACCCCACCGCGCCGGCGCGGTGAACGCAGCTCTGCCCGTGCAGGTGGCCCACGGCGGAGCCCCCTCCCCGTTCCAGGGCATCGGACTGGACGGGTTGGCGAAGGCCGAGCCGTAGACGTCCTGGTGCATGTCAAGCAGGACCCGGAGGCCCGCCGCCGCCAGCAGTCCGATGATCCGGTCGGTGCGAGCCAGGTAGGCCCGGATGGTCTTCGGGGCATATGGATCGGCCTTTCCCAGGCGCGGGAACGGGGTGCCGCGAGCATGCGGGGAGCAGAAGCGCGGATCGTCAGGTCTGACACCCCTCCGACCGGGTTCAAGGCCCTCCCAGACAACGCCCAGGCGGACCATGTTGAAGCCCAGCCGGGCCAGGGTGGCGGCGTCGGCGGCGGTGAAGCGCCGCCCAGGGTCCCGGGCCAGCGGGGAGAGCACGTAGGCCAGGTGGGGCCCGCGGTTCGGGCCGACACAGGGAGATCCCGGCGCCCCGGTGGGTACGGCGCCGCCTCCGCATTTGGCCACCAGATCCACTCCGTGCAGCTCGAGCAACCGCCCCTGAGCGTCGCGCAGATAGGGGCCACCCGGCGCGCTGACCAACCCCGTCGGCGCCCAAGTCGATGCCAGCGCCACCAGGACGCTCACCGTCGATCCCTTGAGCCGCGCCCCGAGCAAGCGTGACCCAGGCTACCCGGTCGGCTCGGCGGCCTTAGGCATTCCGGCGGACGCTGAGGGTCACCACGGTCGCGGGCGGCTGGGCGCGCAACAGGAGGACCGTGGCGTCCCGCCCACTTACAACTCGGGCGCCGCGGACCTGGGTCCGATAGCCGAGCGGATATGCCCACCGCGGGAGTTCGATCTCGGTCGGTGCGTGGACGTGAGCGTCGACGCGGTAGCTGTAGGCGAAGGCGCCGGTTGACCGGTTGAAGGCGACCGGACCGGGCGTTCCCGCGGTGGCGACCGGGTAGGCCACCGCCAGCGCCCGAGCCTTTCGCCGGGACGGGCGGCCCGTCTGCTGGTTGAGCAGGGCCTCGCGCGGATTTCCGGTGGGGTCGTGCAACTGGAGCACCGACCAGTAGCTCCATGAGATTCCCAGACCGTCAGCCACGTCAGCACTGGCGGCGGCCGAATCAGCGTGGCGGCTACCTCCGAACTCATCCATGATCAGGGCCGGGCCGCCCGCCTGCCTGGTGTGGGTTGCTGCCCGGGCCTGTGCCGCGAGCCTTATTACCAGCGGCGGACTGGCGCC
>JBDTEE010000254.1:0-5776 GCA_039922645.1 Solirubrobacteraceae bacterium
GACCCGGGTCACCCCGATCGCGTCCATCAGATCGAGCCCGTCCACAGCCCGGTCTGAGCCGATCACCCGCCGGAGCTCGGCGAACACGCGCTCCGGGGAAACATCGACCAGCCCGTCGGCGCTGGCCGCGGCCAGACGAAGCGTCTGCGGCTCGACCGCGAAATCAAGCTCGACGGCCAGCCGGGCCAGGCGCAGAACCCGCAGCGGGTCGAGCACGAACGCGCCCTCCGACACCGACCGCAGGCGACGCGCCTCAAGGTCACCGACTCCTCCACTCGGATCGATCAGGCCTCCGTCTGCACCCAGCCGCTGCGCAATCGCATTCACGGTCAGATCACGGCGAGCCAGATCCGCTTCGATCGACCCGCCTTCCACGGCCATCAGGTCCACCTGCCAACTGCGGTCGTGGGCTACGACCCGCCAGGCGTCGAAGGCCTCCGAGAGGGCGAAGGCAAAGCCCCCGGCCGTCCGGCCCAGGTCCCGCGCGAGGGGCTCTAGGCCCAGGTCCCCGGTCACGCCAACGACGACGTCGAAGTCGGTGCTGGAGCGGCCCAGGAGATGGTCCCGCAGGGCCCCACCGACCAGCCAGGCCGGCTCGGACAGCGCCCCCAGGGCATCCAGCGGCTCAGTCAACTCGTTCTCCATCGCGGTAGTAACGGCGAACGACCCGGTCCGAGATGCCGCACAGCACTTCATGCGCGATCGAGTCCATGCGCAGCGCCAGCTCCTCGGCGGTCTGCCGCTCGGAGCCGTCCCGTCCGATGAGCACGGCCCGAGTCTCCGGAACGATCTCTACGGGCGGTGAGGGCCCCAGGTCGACGGTCACGTTGTCCATGCTGACAGTGCCGACCAGGGGAAAGCGCCGCCCGGCGATGAGCACGTCGCAGTTGTTGCTGAGCGCGCGCCGGATGCCGTCGGCGTAGCCGATCGGCAGCGTGGCGATCCAGGTTTCACGCTCGGTGATGAAGCGCCGCCCGTACCCGACGCTGGCTCCGGGTGCGGCTGGTTTCACCGCCGCCACGTAGGAGCTCAGTTCAAGGGCCGGCTCAAGCCCGTAGTCGTCGGGATCGACGTTCATGGGGTCGCAGCCGTGCAGGGCAATCCCGCACCGGACCATGTCGAAGTGACTGTCCGGCTCGTTGACGGTGGCGGCGCTGTTGGCGGCGTGGGCGATGATCTGTGGACGGCGCCGTCGCAGTTCATCAACAAACGGACGAAATTCCGCGAGCTGGGCCCGCATGAACTCGGGATCGCCATCCGCGGTGGCCATGTGCGTCATGGCGCCGGCGAGCACCAATGTCGGCTCGGCCGCCACTACTCGATCAGCCACGGTCAGTGCCTCATCGATTCGCCGCGTACCCAGGCGACCCATACCGGTGTCGAGCTTGACGTGGACCCTGACCGGCGCTTGCGCCCCGGCCACCACGGCGGCGAGGAAGGCCTCGCTCCAGGCCACCAGCTCGGCTCCAGCGGCGAGGGCCCTCGGAAGCTCCTCGAGGCTCACGGCTCCCATGATCAGCACCGGCACCGACAGGCCCGCCGTGCGTAGCTCAGCCGCCTCCAGGGCTGTGGCCACGCCCAGGCTGTCGGCCCCGCCGGCCAGCGCCGCCCGGGCGGCGGGCACGGCGCCGTGTCCGGAGGCGTTGGCCTTGACGACCGCACAGAACCCGACCCCCGGCGCGAGACGTCCACGGAGCGTGGCCACGTTGCGCTCGATCGCCGCCAGGTTGATACGCGCGAGCGCGCGCAGACTCATTTCAGCCCTCCTGGAGGGCCTCGGGCAGCGACTCGATCACGTCGCGGGCAATCACGCCCTCGATTCCGATTCGTCGCGCGGATATCTGGCCTGCACGTGTGTGGACGAAAACGGCGGCCGAAGCGGCGAGAAAGGGGTCCATGTGCTTGGCCAGGAAGGCGGCCACCACACCGGAGAGCACATCGCCGGTCCCCGCCGTGGCCAGCGCGGAGGCGCCCCCGCGGCTGATGGCCACCGAGCCCCCGGGCTCAGCCACCAGCGTGTCATCACCCTTGAGCACGACCACCACCCGCGCGCGGGCGGCGGCTTCGCGGACCGCACAGAGGCGGTGGCGCTCAATCTCATCGCTCTCACGCTCGAGCAGGCGGCCCAGTTCGCCGGCGTGTGGGGTGAGCACGGCCCCGGCCGGCCGCGCAGCCAGCGCCTCGAGGCGCCCGGCGTGCGCGTTCAATCCGTCGGCATCCAGAACCAGCGGGATCTCGGCCGTACGGGCCAGGTCGCGGATCAGCTCGACCGTCTCCTGCGCCCGGCCGACCCCCGGGCCGAGGACCAGAGCGCCGGATCGGCCCGCGCGCGAGCGCACCGTGTCGGCGCCCGCGGGCTGTAGGGCCCCGTCACGATCGGGCAGGGGCACGGTCATGACCTCGAGCAGCCGGAGCTCGAAGACGATGTTCAGCGACTCGGGCACGAGCGCCGTGACGTACCCCGCCCCGGCCCGCATCGCCGCCTCGCAGGACATGCACGGCGCGCCGGTGAGCCCTCGTGAGCCGCCGCAGACCAAAACGCTCCCGGCGGCGAATTTGGTCGACTCGCGACCCCGGCGAGGGATCGTCTGGAGCACCCCGGCTCCGATCAGCCCCGCATACGGCTCAACCGGGGCGCCCGCAGGGATCCCGATGTCGATCACCTCTACATGACCTGCGTAGGCCTTGCCCGGAGCGATCCAGAGTCCGGACTTTCCGGCGTGGAAGGTTGCCGTGGCACTGGCCCGCACGGCCGGCCCAGCGATCTCACCGGTCGAGGCGTTGACCCCCGATGGCACGTCGCAGGCGATGATCAGCGAACCGCTGGCCCCGGCCCCGTTGATCGCCTCCATGGCGCCAGCCGCCGGCTGGCGCGGGGAGCCGGAGAAGCCGGTGCCGAGGATCGCGTCGACGATCACCGCGGCTCCGTCCAGCGCTGCGGCCGTGAACGGGGTCGGCGCTGGGCCAGCGAGCCGCTCCAAATTCGTTCGCGCGTCGCCGTGCACCTCCTCGGGCTCGGCCAGCAGGAGGACCTCCGCATCTCGGCCCTGTGCCCTCAGCAACCGGGCCACGACCAGGCCGTCGCCGCCGTTGTTGCCCTTGCCGCAGACCACGACCACGCGGCCCTCGGGTGCTCTGGCCTGAACGAGGGCGGCCAGTCCGGTTCCAGCACGTTCCATCAGCTCAAGACCGGGGATGCCGCGCTGCTCGATCGCCCACGCGTCGGTGGCGCGTTGCTGCTCGGCATCGAGCAGGGGCATAAGCCAGTCAGGTAGCGCGCTCACGGGATCGGGATTCTCCGCCGGCGCCGCTCAGTCATCGCCGCAGGCGATGGCCACCGCGCCGGCCTCGTGCCGGGTGTGGGTGAGCGAGATGCTGAGCTCCACGGCGAGCTCGGCGGCACGCTCGGCGACCTGTCCATGCAGCCGCACGGAGGGCGCTGCGCCGTCGGAGACCACCTCGATGTCACGGAAGCTCCAGGCCTCGAGCCCGAGCGCCTTGGCCACCGCCTCCTTGGCGCAGAAGCGTGCGGCGAGATGCTGGCCAGGACGCGCGCGGGCCGCGGCATAGGCTCGCTCGCCGTCGGTGAACAGGCGCTCGGCCAGGGCCGGGCGGCGGGTCAGGGCCCGTTCCAGGCGCTCGATCTCGAGCAGATCGATGCCGATAGAGCGGTGGCCCACCACGACCCCCGGTGCCGGCGTCACTCGACCGTGACCGTCTTGGCCAGGTTCCGCGGCTGGTCGACGTTCAGGCCCCGAAGGCGGGCGATGTTGTAAGCCAGCAGCTGCAACGGGATCACGGCCAGCACGGGCGCCAGCATCCAGTCGGTGCGGGGGATGCGGATCACCTCGTCGGCGTGCTCGAGGATGTCCTCGTCGCCCTCGCTGGCCACGGCGATGACCCGGGCGCCGCGCACCCTGACCTCCTGCATGTTCGAGATCACCTTGTCTCGCACCGGTGACTCGTTGGCCACCACGACGACGGGAGTGTTCTTATCCAGGAGGGCGATCGGACCGTGCTTCATCTCCCCGGCCGCATAGGCGTCGGTGGCGATGTAGGAGATCTCCTTGAGCTTCAGCGCCCCCTCCAGGGCCACGGGCAGACCGATGTGCCGGCCCAGATAGAGGAAGAAGGAAGCCTTGTGGTGGGCCTTCGCGATGGCCTCGATCCCCGACACGTCGCGTTCCAGCAGCTCGGCGATCATGTGGGGAAGCCGCTTGAGCTCGGAGATGACCGGCTTGAGCTCGGGGCGACCCATCGTTTCGCGCACCTCGGCCACGCGCAGGGCGATCAGGTACATCGCGGTGATCTGGCTGACGAAGGTCTTGGTCGCGGCCACACCGATCTCCAGCCCGGCCCGGGTATAGAGGACACCGTCGGCCTCCCGGGTGATTTGGGAGCCCATCACGTTGGTCACGGCGAGCACGGTCGCGCCGCGCTCGCGTGCGGTGCGCATGGCCACGAGCGTGTCCAGCGTCTCGCCGGATTGCGAGATTCCGATGACCAGGTCCTCCGGCCCGACGACGGGGTTGCGATAGCGGTACTCAGAGGCGAAGTCGACGTCGACCGGCATGCGAGCCCACTGCTCGATCGCGTAGCGACCGATGAGCCCGGCGTGGTACGCGGTACCACAGGCCACGATCACGATCCGCCGGACACGGCGCAGCAGCTCGTCGTCGATCGGCCCGAGGTCACCGAGGTCGATACCCCAGCCGCGGGCCGCCCGCTCGCCGATGGTCTCGGCTACGGCGTCCGCCTGCTCGTGGATCTCCTTGAGCATGAAGGTCTCAAAGCCCTGCTTCTCGGCCGTGTCGGCGTCCCAGTCAATCTCCAGCACCTCGTGCTCGACTGGGTCCCCGGTGGGGGTGAAGAACTCCGCTCCGCCCGGGCGCAGGGCAACGATCTCGTCATCGCCCATGTACTGCACGTGGCGCGTGTCGCGTAGGAAGGCCGGGATGGCCGAGGCGACGAATTGCTCTCCCTCGCCCCGGCCGACGATGAGCGGACACTCACGGCGGGCGCCGACCAGCAGGCCGGGCTCCTGGGCGCTGATAGCCACGAACGCGTAGTGGCCCCGGAGCTCGGCGTAGGCTGCCCGGACCGCCTCCACGAGATCGCCGTCGTAGAGATGGGCGACCAGGTGAGCGATCACCTCGGCATCGGTCTCGGAGGTGAAAACGGCGCCCTCCTCCATCAGCCGGGCCTTCAGCGCGATGTAGTTCTCGACGATCCCGTTGACGACGATGTGGACGCTGTCGGTGGTGTCGAAATGCGGATGGGCGTTCTCCTCGGTCACCCGGCCGTGGGTGGCCCAGCGAGTGTGGCCGATGCCGGTTTGGGACTGCGGGCGCACTGCTGTGGCCACGGCGCTACCGGCCTCATCGGAGGAGGACCCGCCGGCGCGGCTGGCCAGGGCGGATCGCAGTGCACCGAGATTCCCCACGGCACGCACCGCGTCGATCCGGTCACCGTCGAGGACGGAGATGCCCGCGCTGTCATAACCGCGGTACTCGAGCTTCTCCAGCCCGGCCAGGAGCAGCGGACGGACTGCTCTGGGCCCTACGTAACCGACGATCCCACACATAAGCGAAGCCTCCTATTCGCCCCCACCGATGCAGAAATCGTTCGGCCGCGGCGCTCGGACCAGGGATCGATTCTACGTCAGCCTCGAACGCCTCGTGGCCGGGGCGGTCTCAGCCGGCCAGGCTCGACCCGAGCGTGCTCCGGACCGTGGCCTCGAGCCGTCCGCAGACGTCGTCGGTCTCAATCGTGCTCG